>SFPC01000018.1 GCA_004552195.1 Bacteroidales bacterium
GTTGAAACCCTTGGCATGTTTGTCCGTGCCGTGCTTTCTTACCAAGGATTTGATCAAATCTTTCGGCAACTTCTGGATGGCCTGAGCGGAAAGTGTTATCTTTGCCATGAAGGAGGGTAGTTTTGTTTGCAACCACTAAGGTACATTTTTTTACATAGTGGAAAACTACCTCCTTCATTTTTATTTAGGACACTATTGGATTTCCGTATATCTTTGCGGCGACTCAACACAATCCCGACGTTGCGATAGAAGTAACATTCGACAGCTATTTCCGTGCCCCGCAGATGACAGCCCTGGCCTGTGCCCTACGCTTGCTCCGCTGATTACCGCGCGAGCGAAGCGACCATAATCTTAAGTTCTTTTCATAATAAATGACACACCCATCAAGTCCTATAGCCGTGGGTGTGTCATTTTTATCTTATCGACAGAAAAACCGGGGTTCAAAGCGGGAACAGAGCCGCCGCTGCGGTTTAGTGGATGAGTTTCTCTTTGAGCTTTGTCAGCATGTCCTGGGTCATGGCGTCGAGGTCGTACTCCGGCTTCCAGTCCCACTCCTGACGGGCGCAGATATCGTCGAGGCTGTTGGGCCAGGAGTCGGCGTTGGCCTGCTTCAGCGGGTCGATGTCGTAGGTCATCTCAAACTCCGGCTTGTACTTCTTGATGGCGGCCAGCACGCCTTCGGGGGCGAAGCTCATGGCGGCAATGTTGAAGGCGTTGCGGTGGATGAGGCGTGAGGGGTCGGCTTCCATCAGCTCCACTGCGGCGCGCAGGGCATCGGGCATGTACATCATGTCCATGTAGGTGCCTTTGCTGATGGGGCAGACGAATTTCTCGCCACGCACGGCACTGTAGTAGATGTCGCAGGCGTAGTCCGTGGTGCCGCCGCCCGGAGGCGTTACGTAGGAGATGAGGCCGGGAAAGCGCACGGCACGGGTGTCGACACCATACTTGCGGTAGTAATAGTCGGAGAGCAGCTCGGTGGTGACCTTCGACACGCCGTAGATGGTGCGGGGACGCTGGATGGTGTCCTGCGGCGTGTGGTCAGCGGGCGTTTCGGGACCGAACGAACCGATGGAGCTGGGCGTGAACACGGCGCAGTTGTGTTCGCGGGCTACCTCCAGCACGTTCCAGAGGCCGTCGATGCCAATCTTCCATGCCAGCTGCGGACGACCTTCGGCCACCACGCTCAGCAGGGCGGCAAGGTTGTAGATGGTATCCACACGGTGCTTCAAGGCAACGGTAGCGATTTGCTCGGCATTCGTGACGTCGCAAATTTCGTAGGGCCCGCTTTCGCGCAGCTCGCCGTGAGGCTTCGCGCTGGGTATGTATCCGCAAACTACGTGGTCGTTTCCGTAAATGCCGCGCAACTTCATCGTGAGCTCGGAGCCGATCTGGCCCGTGGCGCCTATCACCAGAATATTTTTCATTAGGGAAAGTATTATATTATAGGTTTCAAAATGCGAAGCAAAGGTGCATACTTTTTTTGAGATTTATGATTGGTGCAAAGAGTTTTTTGAAAAAAAAGCCTTTCCTTTGCCTCGTGCTTGGCAATGCCTTTGGCCAAGCGGCGCGACGATGACTTGCATCGTGCCAAACTACGGTGGAACAGATAACCTTAATTATAAAATCATGTACGGAAAATTTCAAGCACATCTTCAGAACGAACTGAACGAAATCAAGGAGGCCGGCCTCTACAAACAGGAACGCCTCATCGAAGGACCGCAGCAGGCTGCCATCCAGGTGAAGGGCAGCGAAGTGCTCAACTTCTGCGCCAACAACTACCTCGGCCTGTCGAACAACCCACGCCTCATCCAGGCTGCCAAGGACATGATGGACCGCAGGGGCTACGGCATGTCGAGCGTGCGCTTCATCTGCGGCACACAGGACATCCATAAAGAGCTTGAAGCTGCCATTTCCGATTACTTCAAGACGGAGGACACCATTCTCTATGCCGCCTGCTTCGATGCCAACGGCGGTGTGTTCGAGCCGCTGCTCACGGCCGACGACGCCATCATCTCCGACGCGCTGAACCACGCCTCCATCATCGACGGTGTGCGCCTGTGCAAGGCCAAACGCTACCGCTATGCCAACGCCGACATGGAAGACCTGGAACGCCAGCTGCAGGCTGCGCAGGAACAACGCTTCCGCATCATCGTGACTGACGGCGTGTTCTCCATGGATGGCAACGTGGCTCCGATTGACAAGATTTGCGACTTGGCCGAGAAGTACGATGCACTGGTTATGGTCGACGAGAGCCACTCCGCCGGCGTGGTAGGTGCCACGGGGCACGGCGTGAGCGAGTTCTTCGACACCTATGGCCGCGTAGACATCTACACCGGCACCCTTGGCAAGGCGTTCGGCGGTGCCATGGGCGGCTTCACCACGGGTCGTAAGGAAATCATCGACCTGCTGCGCCAGCGTTCGCGTCCCTACCTCTTCTCCAACTCCGTGGCTCCCGCCATTGTGGGCGCAGCCCTCGAAACCTTCAAGATCCTGAAGGAGAGCAACGCCATCCACGACAAGTTGGTGGACAACGTGAACTACTTCCGCGACAAGATGATGGCCGCCGGCTTCGACATCAAGCCCACTCAGAGTGCCATCTGCGCCGTGATGCTCTACGATGCCAAGCTCTCGCAGGTTTATGCCCAGAAGATGCAGGAAGAAGGCATCTACGTGACGGGCTTCTACTATCCCGTAGTGCCGAAGGACCAGGCCCGCATCCGCGTGCAAATCTCTGCCGGCCACGAGCGCGAACACCTCGACAAGTGCATCGCCGCCTTCATCAAGGTGGGCAAAGAGCTGGGCGTGCTGAAATAATTCCGCGCACACCTTAATAAATATTATTGCTGTCCGGTAAAAGTCCAGGAATGCCGATAACCATTGAAACCTCGGCATTCTTGGACCTTTACCGGACAGCAATAATCTGAAAATACGATACTCCGAGGGTAACATTATAACCTCATAACCCGGAGAGCGAAGCGACCTTAACCTGATAACCGATAAGTTTCGCAGCTTGCGAAACTTGAATAGGTATATACATTCCATTTTTCACGCAAAATATTATTTCTTGCCCCATTTTGAATTTCAAAAGCATAGCGAAACAAGAAATCTTTGTGTCAAAATGAAAGAAGGGGAGGGGTAAATGTTAAAAATCGGCGACAAAAATCTAAGAAACCTTTGTTGGTTAAATATATTAGCCTATTTTTGCCACCGATTAAGGTCTGAATATAGCCTAATCAAACGATTTAGGGTGACGAATGGTTAGGTCGGCACCCTTTTAGGTATATTGGAACGGATTGGTTTCCATCAACCAAAACCAACACCTCCAGTCCACCTTATCCTTAGAGCCTCCGAACTAAGACTTAACGCCCATCGCTCCACAGCTGAAGCTGACGGGTATTCCACTTTTTAAAGAATGTTTAATTAAATGGTTAAAGATATGAAGAAAAAGTTAGTGCTTTTGGGAGCAGCCTTGCTGCTTTCGTCAGCCACTGCTTCGGCACAAAGCCGGGTGACCGGCCGCGTAACCGATTCAAACGGCCAGCCGGTTATGGGCGCCACCGTGCGCATCCCCGGCACGAAAATCGTTACCACCACCGATGCCAAGGGTACGTTCAAACTGAATGTGCCCGCCGGCGCCAAGAAACTCGTTGTTTCTTATATCGGTATGCAAGCTGAAACGGTGAGCGTTGCCGGTAACGTGCAGGTTGTGCTCAAGGACAACGAACTCGGCGAAGCTGTTGTGGTAGGTTACGGTACGGCCCGTAAAATCGGTACCGTGGTAGGTTCCGTGAAGAAAGTGGGCAGCGAACAGGTATCTGACAAACCCGCTCCCAACGTGGCCGACGCCCTTCAGGGTAAGGTAGCCGGTCTGCAGATTTTCTCTAACTCCGGTGACGCCGGCGAAATGGGCGACATGAGCATCACCCTGCGTGGTGTGGGTTCGCTCGGTGCAGGCAGTGAACCCCTTGTGGTGGTCGACGGTGCTCCCGCCTCTGCCGCTGTGCTCGCATTGCTCAACGACCGCGATATCGAAAGCATCACCACGCTGAAGGACGCTTCAGCCACTTCTATCTACGGTTCGCGTGCATCCAACGGTGTCATCTACGTGACCACCAAGCGCGGACGTGCCAACGAACAGGCCCGCATCTCCGTTTCGCAGCGCATCGGTTGGAGCCAGTTGGCCAACGGTATCGGTAACCCGATGAACGCCAACGAACTGCTCCAGTTCCAGCTGGAGAACGGCATCATCCAGGCCGACAAATATGAAGAGTACAAGCTGCACGGTGCCAACACCAACTGGCAGAAGTACTTCTTCGACAACGCAGCTCCCATGTACAACACTGACTTCTCCATGCAGGGAGGTACCGGAAACACCACTTACTTCGTTTCCGCATCGTACATGAAGCAGAAGAGCTTGACTCGCGTGTCGCACTACGACCGCTACACCGTGCGCACCAACCTCGACACGAAACCCAAGGAATGGCTCACCTTCGGCATCAAGCAGAGCATTGCCTATACAGACCGCCGCTCTGACGAATGGACGAACCCCGACACCCGCAACACGGCCAACGCCATGATTTCGTCCTATATGTACCCCGCTTACTGGGATCCGTACGATCCTGAATACCGCGAGGAACACATGATTTACGGCGGCAACATATACGACTTCCAGTACATGCAGCGTCTCCGCCCCAGCCAGACGAACGACATCGTCATCAGCGGTGTGGCCTATGCCCAGATTACCCCGCTCAAGGGCCTGACCGTGAAGTCGCAGCTCGGCCTCTACGGCACCGACAGCCGTGAATCGCAGTATATGTACCAGTCAATGCCCGGTGCCGACACCGGTTGGGCATACGAGGGACACTCCCGTTCTTCGCAGTGGACCATCACCAACACGGCTGAGTACAAGTTCGACGTTACGCCGGATCACCACGTCATCCTGCTGGCCGGACAGGAAGGTATCAAGACTTCCTACAAGGCATTCGGCATCCAGGGTACCGGTACGACCGACGACCGTCTGCCGACACTCGGTAACGTGACCGAAGGTAAGATTCCTTCTTACAGCTCCTACGTGAACGAATATCTCTCGTTCTTCGGACGTGCCGACTATAACTATAAGGACAAATACTACGCCAACTTCACCGTGCGTAACGACCAGTGTTCGCGCTTCGGCCGCAAGAACCGTTCCGCCAACTTCTACAGCGGCGGTGTGATGTGGAACGCAGCGCGCGAAGACTTCCTCGCCGAGACACGCGGCTGGCTCACCGACCTGCAGTTCAAGATTAGTGTAGGTTCTACGGGTAACTCCTCCATCGGTAACTACAGTAGCCTCGGTCTGATCGGTACCACGCAGTACCTGGGCCAGAGCGGTTGGTTGCTCCAGCAGCCTGCCAACGACGAGCTGGGATGGGAAACGCAAATCCAGACCAACGTCGGCGTGATGGCTCGCTTCTACGACCGCATCAACGTGGACATTAACTTCTACCACAAGAAGACGAAGGACATGCTCATGAGTGTGCCTCTGCCTTTCACCACCGGTTTCAGCAGCCAGATGCTTAACATCGGTTCTATGTCGAACCGTGGTGTGGAAATCGAACTCAGCGCTGACGCCTTCCGTAGCCGTGATGCTTACCTCACCGTTTACGCCAACTACGCTTACAACACGAACAAGATTGACGAGTTGTTCTACGGTTATGAGGAATGGCCTATGTACAACTCCCTGCTCAACTACGTAGTGGGCGAGAGCTTGAACTACTATATGCCTATCTACGCCGGTGTGGACGAGAAAGACGGTGCACCCATGTGGTACAAGGTGGGTTACAGCGGCGAACCCGGTTATACCTACAACCCCGAAACGATGACCAAGACCTACAGCGACGACCTGTACCAGAACACGGGCAAGAAGCGCTTCACGCCCCACTCTGGTGGTTTCGGTCTGGCAGCTCATTGGAAGGGCTTGACGCTCAACGCCGACTTCTCCTTCATGCTGGGCAAGTACATGGTGAACAATGACTACTTCTTCGCTGCTTCTTCCGGCAACGCGCAGAACGGTTTCAACCAGGACCGCGACATGTTGAACATCTGGAAGAAGCCGGGCGACAAGGCCGCACTTCCCGCATTCAAGTATGACACGCAGTTCGATACCCACGTGCTCGAGAACGCTTCGTTCATGCGTCTGAAGAACCTCTCGCTCTCTTACGACCTGCCCAAGCGCTTGATTGAACCTACCCGCTTCCTGCAGAACGTGCGCTTCAGTGCTACGGCACGTAACCTCTGGACGGTGACCAAGTATCGCGGCGCTGACCCCGAACTTGACTCCAACCTGGCTCTCGGTAACTATCCTTCTACCCGCCAGTTCACCCTCGGTGTGGAAGTTACCTTCTAAAGATTTAGTCCGTCAATGCCCACAAGTCCGGAGCGGACGCTTCCCTCCGGCAAGGCATTCACTGCTATTCACCTTTAACAATTAAAACGCAATGAACAAATATATATTGAAAACCCTGTTGTGCTCCGCCCTGGCCGCCACTGCGCTGACCTCCTGCGAGCTCGACCAGTATCCCGAAACATCGCTGCCGGCTGAGAAGTCCTGGAAGTACGTTTCCGATGCTACCAACTACCATATCGGTATCCTGGCCTACCTGCGTAGCGCAGCCACTGCCGGTCGCACCGTTTCCGAACTCCAAAGCGACCTCTTCAACCTCCGCGCCACCGGTACCACCTGTATGCAGTATCACAACTGGCGTTTCACTTCCTCTACCACCGACGGCGATGGTGCCTGGGCCACCAATTACGGCATGATTTCCAACGCCAACAACGTCATCAACAACATTGACCAGATTGAGGTGGAGGAAGGCTCTGACGACGAAGCACTGATCAAGACGTACAAGGCTACGGCCTACTTCGCCCGTGCTTATGCCTATGCCAACATGGTGGTGCGCTACTGCAAGGAGTATGACCCTGCAACTGCCGACAAGACGCTCGGTCTGCCCCTCGTTACCACGGTCGACGTGAATGCAAAGCCCAGCCGTTCTTCGCTCGCTGATACCTACAAGCTCATCCGCGAGGACCTCACCAAGGCAGAGGAACTTTTCGAGGATAAGGACAACACGGACTATACTGCGCCTAACTACAATGTGGCCAAGGCACTCGAGGCACGTGTAAGCCTGCAAATGAAGGATTATCAGAATGCCGTGGATTGCGCCAAGGAGGTCATTGCCAAATACCCCCTCTGTGCCGACAAGAACGAGTTCAAGGCCATGTGGAAGGAAGATGTAAGTTCGGAGCTGATTTACGAGCCGCAGCAGACGGTTGACGAGCGCAGCACCATGTACGGTGTGTACATCAGCTTCAGCACCCAGCTCAATATGTACAGTCCTGAGTACCTGCCCACACAGGGACTTATCGACCTGTATGAGAAAGGGGATCTTCGCAAAACTTATTTCTTTGCCAAGACGGGTGCTGCTGCCGGCGACATCATTGACGAGCATGCTTACACCCTCACCAAGTTCCCGGGCAACGACGAACTCAAGCAGACGGGCGAATATGAGTACTACAACATGACCAAGGCTTTCCGCGTAGCAGAGATGTACCTCATTGCCGCTGAAGCTCAAAACCGCATTGATGGCGGAGGTGCTGACTTCCTCAATGCCCTCCGCACCAACCGAAAGGCCAGCGAACTGACCGGCATTTCTGGCACCGCCCTGTTCAATGAAATCAAGAACGAGTGGGCACGCGAAATGTGCGGCGAAGGTTTCCGTCTGGAGTGCCTCAAGCGTTGGGGTATGCCTTGCAAGCGTATGCAGCCGCAGGCTCTCGCAGCCGGTTTCCTTATCTCTACCGATGGCTTTACCAATCTTAACATGCCTGCCAACGATTACCACTGGGTTTGGGAAATTCCTTCCAACGACCTGACCGTGAACAAGAACTTGGAGCGCAACTGGCCGACGGAATAGTAGTTTAATCCTTTAACAGCATATTCTTATGAAATATATGAAGAAACTGGTTGCCTTCGCTGCCGTTGCTTTGGCAATCACTTCCTGTAACGACAACTTTGAGGAAGGTCCCGGCGCCATTCACTATCCTTCCACCCCCGACCTCGGCATCTATGTCAATGACTATACCGAGGACGGTGGTACCTCCTACACAGTGAACCTCTACGTAACCGAGGAGAATGACACTGTGTGCGACGTTACCACCTACAACACTGCCAACGGTCGCGCTAACGTGTTTAGCCAGGGTAAGGTTACCTATAACCGTGCTACCGGCGTCATTCAGGCTAACTATGACGAGTCAATGTACGAACTGCCCGCCCGTATCACCATCGCTTACAAGAATGACTTGGGTAAGATGACAGTGAATATTTATACGGTCGACGGTGGAAAGCTTGCTGACAAGGGTGTCTTCACCGCCATTAAGGGTAACAAAATTTCTTACCTCGGCGACTGGCTTCTGGCCGACGGTCGCGTCATTTCGCTCAACGCTGACAACACTGTAAGCTGCGAATTGGATGAGGAGAATTCAATCACGGGTACCTTTGTCGAAACTGACAACGGCGTTGTCATTACTTTGGGCACTGAAACCATTACCCTCACCACCGAGGCAAATGGACGTACGTATCAGGTAATGGGTGAGAATACCAAAGTATCCGCCACTCATATCATGACGCAGCCCAAGAACGACTGGTACGAATTTGCCATCGGTAACTATTACAGCTGGCTCTTCTCTGCTGACGCGGACGGCAATTTGGTGCCCACTGAGTGCGTGCTCGTATACTCGCCCAGCCGCGAAATGGGACGTATCAGCGGATGGCTGAATGGTCTCTCTTGCCAAGACCTGACCTTCTACTGGAAACCGGGCGAATATGTTGTGACACCCACTGAAAAGATGTTTGCTACGGGCTATTCTCACATCCAGGACGGCCGTAACTTCGGTCCGTGTTACGCACAGCCCACTGCTATCGACGAAGAGGGACACACTGCCGTATTCCAGGACAACGTATTCTTTTTCGGACACGCTTACATTCTGCCTGAAAGCGGTGCTTCCTTCGGAGAAGCAGACATTGACCGCTTCGAGATTACGGACTACCTTACTGAATAAATATTTTCCAACCCTATAGGTTGATATAGACAGGAGTTGCGCTGTACGGCGCAACTCCTTTTTGATGATCCGGAGGTGAAGGCTTGTTGTTTCAGCCCGCCGTTTTGCTGTTGCTTTCCGCCGATTGGCTGTTCTTATTCGCCGGTTTTTCGGTGTATCCCGTATAGGGGCAAGTTGTACCCTGTAGCAGGACAAGTTGTACCCGGTAGCGGAAACCCAGGGGAGTCGGCGACAACGCACGGCAAATAGCCCGACAGAAACAGAAAAAGGCGGACTGGCCGTAGCCAATCCGCCGTTGTGTTTGAGCGTGTGTAGTGTTGTATGTCTGCCTTCCGGAGCAGGGCAGGCAGTTACAGGTTGTAAGTTGCCACTTCCTTGCCTTCCGTGTTCAGCACTTGGAGTGACATGGTTTTCCCCTTCTTCCGCAGCACCATCATCGTGGCTGTTTCCTGTTCCGGTCCGCCTCCGATGGCCACGGGGAAGGGATTGCCCAGCTTGCCTGTGGGCAGAAATTCGTGCTGGTGCGTGTGAGCGTTCAGCATCAAACTATAGTAATCAATAGCTGTCCCTTAAAGGCTCAGCGAGTTGCTGATGATTACCGCCAATACGGCGGCGGTGATGGCTGCGTAGAGCCAGTCGCGCTCCTTCACGAAGTCGAAGAAGGAGAGCAGAACGCGCAGGATGGGCGTGAGGATGAGCAGCAGCACGCCGGTCTGGATCCAGCCGATGGCGGTGAACTGGCAGAAGCCTTGCAGAATGCCCGGCAGCGTGGTGTATTCGGCGGGGTGGGGAGCTTCGTAGCTGAAGTTCTGGTATTGTGACAGGTCGAAGGGCTCACCGCCGTGGAAAACCAGGAACAGGATGCCGCCTACGAAGGCCACGAGGCACGCGATGCTGACGCCCCAGCGAAGGGTGCGCGAGATGAGTAACTGTATGTCCATGGAATGAATTGTTTTCGGTTTGTGGAAATCAATAAGCCCCGCTAAAGCCCTGCCAAATCATGTTCAGGGCCACCAAGGTGATGGCTACGCAGAAAATCTGGCGCAACACGCGGACGTTCATCCGTTTCAGCAGCCGTGCCCCGGTGAGTGCCCCAAAGAGCACCCCGATCATCACGGGGCAGGCTATGCCCGGTGCGATGATGCCCCGCTGCACGTACACCACAGCCGAGGCGCAGGCCGTTACGCCCATCATGAAGTTCGACGTGGTCGTGCTCACTTTGAACGGCACCTTCATCAGTCCGTCCATGGCCAGCACTTTCAGCACGCCTGAGCCGATACCGAGAATGCCCGACAGCACCCCGGCCACGTACATCACGCCGAAACCGCCGCCCACGTTCTTCAGCTCATACGCCTTGAGCGACCCGTCCTTTTGCGGCCACGTGCCGAAGAGCTTCAGCCGGCGTGCCGTTTCGCTGCCCACCACGCCGTCGTGGTCGCTCTTGCGCCGTTGCTGCATGGCGGCGGTCAGGAGGAGCACACAGCCGTAGATGATGGCAATGATGTTGTTGTTGAGCCATACGGCCACCGCTGCGCCGCACACAGCACCGATGGTGGTGGCTATTTCGAGGAACATGCCGAGTCGCACGTTGGTGATGCCTTCCTTCACGTAGGCCGAACCTGAACCACTCGACGTGGCGATGGAAGCCACCAAGGCCGCGCCGATGGCATAGTGGAAGTCAACGCCAAAGCCCAGCGTCAGCACGGGAATAACCACCACGCCGCCGCCCAGGCCGGTGAGCGAGCCTAACAGACCTGCGCTGTAGGCCGCCAAAAGCAGGATGAGAGTAAATGCAAGAATTGTCATGGGATGAGAAAGGTTCTTAAAAGTGCAATTTTCTTTTGACACTTTCGGCTGCGCTCGGCAAAGCTCAAGCAAGCTTGGCTCTGCGCTCGCTTGCACGAAAGTTCTCGCCATGGCAGAGTATTCAAGCGAGCTTGAACTCTGCTCATTTGGCTTAACGAAATCGTTGTTTTCGGGGAACAGGATTGGAGGTTTACACAAAAAAGTTGAAGAGTCTGCGAGCCGGAAGCAAGCTGGATGCCTGCTGGGGTTACCCCTTACGGCTTGATGTGCCGTTTCAGCTCATAAACTCTTCAACCATTTCTTTCAACGCCTCTTGTGGCCGTAGCCTCAGGGCGTTTGGGGCCGCTGTCCCTTTATATAATGAATTTGTGTTGGTTTATTCTTGGTTTGCCTTCTGCGAATGCGCTGTCAGCTTCGTGTCGAGAATGCGGTAGCGCGGCTGGTTCTGCTGTTGCAGCTTGGCCAGGTGTTCTTGGCGTGCTTTCTCGCCGCGTTCCTTCCATTCCTGCATGGTGAGGAACTCGCCCGTGGCCGGGTCAATGTACTTTGCTTCAGGCAATATATGGTTGTTGGCAGCGAGGTCCTTGGCCGGTCCTTTGCGGAGTTTGCGGTTCTTCACGTGGCCTACGGTCTGAACTTCCACGGGAGCCACTCCCATCGAAACCATGCCCAACTCTTTGGCCGCAGCCATCGAGAGGTCTACCACTCTGCCGCGAACAAACGGGCCACGGTCGGTAACGCGCACCACTACCTCTTTGCCATTTTTCTTATTGGTTACTTTGAGCAAGGTTCCGAAGGGGAGCGTGCGGTGAGCGCAGGTCAGACTGTCCTTGTGGTAGCGCGAGCCGTCGCTGGTGATGCGTCCGTGGAAACCGTTGCCGTAAAAAGATGCTTTGCCTTGCGTTTGTGCCAGACAAGTGTTGCTACATGCGATAGTGATCAGTGTTGCTAAGAAAAAAATTGCTTTTTTAATCGTCATTTGTTTTGTTTTGCCACGAGGACTGCGGGAAGTACCATTGCGTAGGTGTCGTTTCTCACGCACAGCCTTAGCAGGGGCTGCGTGGCACCTATATGTGTGCGCAATATATTAAGATGTGCGGTGTGCGTGTAAGCCTTGGCTCACGCTCCACCGAGGGACAGCGGTCAACGGCGGTAAATCCGACCGTTTGCATCCACTTCCGTGGCAGTGGGTTGAGCATGTTTTCCGTTCGTGCAGGACTTGCAACCATGGGGTTGGGGAACGCTGTCCGGTAACCCGCCGGCGGCCTGCCGAAGTCGGCAAACGGCTCTCCTCGTGAGGTTTACGACTGCAAAGGTACGGCTTTGTCGAAACGGGAAAAAGCCTTTTTGTGCTGAATATCAATACTTTAACTTTTTCAACCGACCTTTTTGGGAAAATGAAAAGTGCAGTTTAAATTTTCAGGGGCTAAATCCATGCGCAAGTTGCACTAAGCGTATAAAAGATGGGGTAGCTGTATCTCCAAATGATGGCTCTACATCTCCCAAATCTTTGATTTTCAGACACAGAACCCTATCTGTCAATCCCTTCTGCGGGAGCTCGTGAAAAAAGTCCCGGACTTGTAAAAAATAGTCCAGGAGTAGAAAAAAATAGTCCAGGACTTTTTTTGACAAGTCCCGGACTATTTTTCCCCGGCTTAGCATAGCCCCTTGGGCAGCGTCGAGTCGCTGCCACCCATCAGAACCCATAGATGGCGGGCAGTGCTATCAGCATCGCCAAACCCATAATCACTTGCAGCGGAAGGCCCACACGCAGATAATCAGCAGGCTTGTAACCGCCGGCCGACATGACCAGCGCGTTGGGTGGCGTGGAAAATGGCGAGGCAAAGCACATGCTTGCAGCCACCGTAACGGCCATGAGCAACGGTACGGCACTCACGCCCAGCGAGTGGGCGGCCTGCAGCGCGATGGGAGCCATCAGCACCGCCGTCACCGTGTTCGAGATAAAGAACGTAAGGAGCGAAGTGGCCAAGTACACCGCTGCCAGTAAGGCATACGGCCCGTAGGGACCCACCATGTCGACCAGTCCGCCGGAGATAAAGCCCGAAGCCCCCGTCTTCTCCAATGCGGTGGACATGGGCAGCATGGCGCCGAACAACACGATGCTCTCCCAGTTAATTGTCTTGTATGCTGCTTCCACTCCGCGCACACAGCCAGTGAAAATCATGGCTATGGCAGCCAATATGACGGCTGTGACGGGTGCAATGGGGATGGCATCGACCGCCATCACCAGTACCATGGCGATCATGATGAGTGCGGCCAACGGAGCCTTGTAGTCCAGCGTCACCCGCTCAGCCTGTTCCTGCGGGCGACCCATCACTACCCACTCCGTGTTGTTTGGTTTGTCCAGCCGCGCGATGTTGTCCCACGGCCCTTGCACCAGCAAGATGTCGGCCGCGTGGAAGTGGCGGTGTTTCAGGTTGTCCAACAAGTAAGCGTCGTGGCGTCGTATGCCCAGTATGTTCAGCCCGTAGGAAGCGCGGAAATCCGCTTCCGCCACGGTGTGTCCCACTAAGGACGAGGTGGGCAGGAGCAGCACCTCCGCCATGCCCACATCGTAGAAGTCGAGTCGTGTCTCGTTCTTCCGCGTTGGGAGGTGTGAAAGATTGTTCTCACTCTCCAACAGCCGGATTTGCTCCGGTGCTCCCGTGAGGTACAGCACGTCGCCCGGCATCAGTTCCACATCGGCCAGGGCAAACTGCTCCACCCGGCGGAGTGTGCCGCCGCCCTGCGAGGCCGTGCGGCGTATCTCCACCACGTTTACCCCGTAGCGGCCGTGTACATCGAGCTGTTTCAGCGTGCCACCCACCATGGGCGAGGTTTCGCTGACCTTGGCCCGCGTCAGTCCCTGCGCCACCTTGTACTCGTTGGCCAACTGTTGCAGCGATTTTCCGCTGCGCGTAGTTTTTTTCTCGTCGCGCTCTTTCAGAAAACGGCGGGTGAGGGGAATGAGCGTCAATATGCCCACCGCGATGCAGAGGATGCCCACCGGGGTGAAAGAAAAGAAACGGAGCGGTTCGTAGCCGGCGTTTACCAGCGCGTCGCGCACAATCAGGTTGGGCGGCGTACCGATGAGCGTGAGCATACCGCCCATGCTCCCTGCGAAAGCCAGCGGCATGAGCAGCCGGGCCGGCGATATGTTCGCTCCACGGGCGAGGCTGACCACAATGGGCAGCATGAGGGCCACCGTGCCCGTGTTGCTGACAAAAGCACCGACGAAGGCGGTGGTCAGCATGAGCAGCACGAACAGCCGGGTCTCGTTGCGGCCCGCCAGGCCCAGAATGCCTGTGCCGAGCTTCTTGGCCAGCCCCGTACTGAAGATACCTCCGCCCACGACAAAGAGGCCCGCCATCATGGCCACTATGGGGTTGGCAAAGCCGGCCAGGGCCTCTTCGGGCGTGAGCACACCGGCGAGAATCAATGTCAGTGTGGCACAAACAGCCACCAGGTCAGAACGGATGCGGCCGCTGACAAACAAAAGGGCCGCGGCCACCAAAACGATGAGGGTAACGGTCATATAATATATAAATAAGGAGTGGGAAATAAACGACGAGGCAAAGATAGGACTTTTTAGGGTGACGGGCCGACAAGCTTCGGGCTTATGGTTGAAGGTCGGAATATAAAGTTTGTAGCCAGAAGTTTAAGATTTAAAAATTGGGGTATGGAGAGATGGATTGAAAGTTTAAAAATCTTATAGCGAGGAGTTGTAGATTTGTTCGCTTGTGCCTTTTAAACAGTATCCGTTACACTTTTCCACTTTTAACTCTTGAACTTTTCTGCTCTTCCCCACCAATTCCCGGATTTAACATAAGTAGAAAATTATCGATGAATACGGGGATTTTTAGCAGTCGCCTCCCAATGAGTGCCAAAGGAATTTAAAAAAATATGAAGTGCGGTGGGGAAATGTGGGGAATAATCTCTACTTTTGCAAGCATCACCAAAATCAACTAATGAGATTTACCGGTAGCATAGAAGCCAAATTGGATGCGAAGGGCCGCGTGTTCTTCCCCTCCGACTTTCGTCGTAAACTGGCGGAGCCGGACACCACAATGGTGCTCAAACGCGATGTCTACCAGCCGTGTTTGGTGATTTATCCGTACAGCGTGTGGGAAACGGAAGTGGAGGCTCTTCGTCAGCGGCTCAATCGTTGGGATGCCCGCCAGGCCATGCTGTTTCGCCAGTTCCTGGCCGATGTGGAAGTGTTCACGTTAGACGCTTCAGGTCGCTTCCTGGTGCCTCGCCGCCTGTTGCAGGCATGCAGCATTGACCACTCCGTGCGGTTTATCGGTGTGGACGACCGCGTGGAACTTTGGGGCGTGGAACAGGCCGCACAAGCTTTCCTGCCACCCGACGACTTCGCTGCTGCCATGGAGCAACTCATGGGACAGACTTTCTAATCCCTTTCAATATTCACCCCTCTGTGCGTTATGTACCACATTCCCGTACTATTGCAGCCCAGTGTTGACGGGCTTGACGTGAAGCCCGGTGGCACCTACGTCGATGTTACCTTCGGCGGCGGCGGACATAGTCGCGAAATTCTCCGACGCCTCGGACCTGATGGCCATCTCTACAGTTTTGACCAGGATGCCGACGCCGAGAACAACATTCCGCAGGGTGACGAACGCTTTACCTTTGTGCGAAGCAACTTCCGCTATCTCACAAACTGGATGCGTTACTATGGGGTGCAGGCTGTCGACGGACTGATTGCCGATCTCGGCGTGTCGAGCCACCACTTCGATGCAGAAGAGCGAGGCTTCTCCTTCCGTTTTGACGCTCCGCTCGATATGCGAATGAACGGGAGGGCCGGAATGAAGGCTTCTGACGTGGTGAACGCTTATTCGGAAGAGCAGTTGGCGCAGGTGTTGTTTCTCTACGGTGAACTCAAAAACAGCCGTCGCCTTGCCGCCGCCATAGTGAAGGCTCGAAACGCAAAAAACCTCGAATCCATCGACGATTTGCTCCAAGTGGTCAAGCCGCTCATGCCTCGCGAACGGGAGAAAAAGGACCTGGCCCGCGTGTTCCAAGCATTGCGCATTGAGGTGAACCATGAGATGGATGCACTCCAGGAAATGCTTCAAGCCACGCTGCGCGTGATACGTCCCGGCGGCCGGCTCGTGGTGCTGACCTACCACTCGCTCGAAGACCGCATGGTGAAGAACTTTATCCGCGCCGGAAGAGTAGACGGAAAGGTGGAGCAGGATTTCTTCGGACGCAGACTCACGCCCTGGCGCGCCGTGAACAACAAAGTCATCCTGCCTTCGGCACAAGAACAGGAGGAGAACCCCCGCAGCCGTTCGGCCAAGCTCCGCATTGCCGAGAAGCTACCTCCAACGGAACAGCAACCCTAAACCAACAATCTCCCATCGGTTATTTTGCCCATACCTTATAATATATAAGCAGCACAGCTGTACAGCGACATGGCACATCAGGAAACAGAAGACGCGGAAATCCGCACACATAACGACGAACCGACAGAAACATCGGCAGCCGACAGCGCAGCAGTCGAAGAAACCGACTCACCGGAGGGGGGACAGAAAAACGCCCTCCAGGCACTGCGTGAAATTACCTCTGAAGACGACGACGGGGTGGACAGCCATTCGAAAGTAACCCTCTCGTCCATTCTCGGAGGTGATATGCTGGGGGGGCAATGGTTCCGCCGGCAGTTCTGGTTCATTGTGATGGTCGTAGGCATGCTCATCATTTATGTCAGCAATCGCTATTCGTGCCAGCAGGAAATGATTGAAACAAAAGTACTCAACGATACGCTTCTCGACCGACGCTATAAAGCACTCACACGCTCCAGCCAGTTGAAAGAAAGAATGCGCAGAAGCTATATAGAAGAAACGTTGGTGGACACCACTCTGCAAACGGCCAATACACCTTCGTTTTACTTAAAAGTGGATGAATGACTAATTTGCTTGTTTCCAAACCCTGACTTGGCCCAGCCGAAGCAAAAAAAATTGTGGGGAAGGCTCCTCAGGTAAAATGAGCATTTAAAAGCAAAACAGTATGAACTTTCCTGCTAAACAAGTTACCAAACGATATGCCTTCGTAGCCTCGATACTGGTGTTGGCCGGCTTTTCCATTCTTGGCAAAGCTTTCTACACCATGACCGTGAAGAAGGATTTCTGGATGGCGGTGAGCGACCGGTTTGTCAAGGAGAACGACACCGTGCCGCCCACACGCGGCAATATCCTGGCCGACAACGGGGAAGTGTTGGCGTCCTCTTTGCCCGAATACAAAATCTTCATGGATTATATGTCGTGGGAGAAGGACAGCACCCGCCGCGCTAAAGAGCAACACAAGCGCGACAGCATCCTGCTCGCCGTGGCCGACAGCGTCAGTGGCGGAATGCACCGCATATTTCCCGACATCGATTCCGCACAGTTCAGGGCGCGGCTGTTGGAAGGACGCGAGAAGAAAAGCCACCACTGGCCGCTTTACAACAAACGCATCACCTATATCCAATACCGCCAGTGCAAAACGCTACCCCTCTTCAAAATGTCGGCCAACCGGGGAGGGTTTCACACAGAGGAAATAAAAACTCGCAAGAACCCGTATGGCCGTTTGGCCATTCGTACCATCGGCGACCTTTATAAAGGAAAAGATTCTGCCCGTACCGGATTGGAGCTGAGTTTTGACTCAGTGTTGCGCGGCAAGCCGGGCATTGCCCACCGGCAAAAGGTGCTGAACCGTTACTTAACCATTATTGACAAGCCTTCAGAGGATGGCTACGACATTATGACTACCCTCAATGTGGGCATGCAGGACATTTGCGAAAAAGCACTTTCGGACAAACTCAAAGAAATAGAAGCCGAATCCGGCGTTTGCATATTGATGGAAGTCAGTACGGGCGACATCAAAGCCATGACCAGCCTCCAGCGCATGAGCGACGGTTCCTACCAGGAAGTGAATGCCGATGCCGTGAAGAACCTCTACGAACCCGGCTCCGTGTTCAAGCCCATGTCCTTCCTGGTGGGCATGGACGACGGATTTATCAAGATGACCGATGTGGTAGACGTCGGTTGCGGCATCAAAGAGATGTATGGCCGAAAAATGCGCGACGCTAACTGGCGCTCAGGCGGCAGCGGCGTGGTAACAGTGCCGCAAATTCTGCAAAAGTCGCTCAATGTGGGCGTCAGCACCCTGATTGATCGCTACTATCACAAAGACCCGCGAAAATTTGTCGAAGGAATTTACCGCATAGGAGTGGCCGAAGACCTCAAAATCCCCATTCCAGGTTACGCCAAGCCCCGCATCCGTATGCCGAAGGAGGATGGTTCCAACTGGTCAAAGACTGCTCTCCCCTGGATGAGCATCGGCTACGAAACCCAAATACCGCCCATCACCACCGTTACCTTTTACAACGGCATAGCCAACAATGGTAAGTTGGTAAGGCCGCGATTGGTGAAAGCCATCCTCAAGGGTGAGGAAGTGGTGAAGGAGTTTCCTGTGGTGGTGCTGCGAGAGCAAATGGCCAAGCCCGAAGCGGTGAAAAATATTCAGGACTGCCTCGAATCGGTGGTAAGTGTGGGATTGGGAAAGAAAGCGGGTTCCAAATATTTCCATACCTCCGGCAAGACCGGAACGGCACAAATTTGGACCAAGAACGGCTTTTGCTCGCAGTACTTGGTTTCCTTTGCCGGCTACTTCCCCTCTGAACAACCCCTCTACTCCTGCATCGTCTGCATCAAGAAGGGAGCACCCGCCTCAGGCGGCGGTATGTGTGCACCGGTGTTTAAGCGTGTGGCCGAAACCGTGATGGCGCAACGCAAAACGAGCGACTACAGCTCGGCACGCGACACCGTGAACAGCCTGATGCCCGTGGTGTGTGCCGGAAGTCTGAATGCAGCTGCTACCGTGGCGGAACAGTTGGACATACACACCGAAGGCAATGTGCAACCCGACGCTTCCACCATCACCTGGGGACGGTGTGAAACTTCCTCCGCAGGACTGATATTCCAGCCCAAGGAGGCAGACAATGCCAAACAGGTTCCCAACGTGACAGGCTATGGACTCCGCGACGCACTCTTCAAACTGGAAAAGGCAGGGCTGAAGGTGAAAGTTAAGGGCCTGGGACGTGTGAGCCGACAAAGTTTGCCGCCGGGAAAAGCGTTTAAGCCGGGCGAGGAAATCGAACTTATCTTGGGAAATCCCGAAGATGTGCCCAAAGCGGAGCGGCAGGACAGTCTGAAAACAGACACCACGAAAACCGAAAAAAGCAAACAGGAACCAGAGGACTCAGAACTGACACCGACACTGCACGAGGAGAAAAAACTCAAACAGCAGGAGCAGGCGCAACAGGCTGACAAAAAACAACCGGCTGCGCCCAAGCAAAAGGCAAAGAAGGATGCGCAGGTAACAACTAAGCCTGAAACCCAAAAGAAAAAGGAACAGGAAAAGAAAAGTTCCAAAAAGTCAGCACGCAACCAGGCTGCCCTGACCCAAAAACGACGAACGGCGTAGGGCTGAAAAGCCATGGGACGGACTGATTCCGATATTTAGAAACTAATTCACTACGACAATGAGATTGTCTGATATTCTTAGGAAAATCAGCGTGATGGAGTCGCTTGGCGACCTGCAACGCGAAATTTTAGGCGTGAACATGGATTCACGCCAAGTGGAGAACGGCGACCTTTTCGTGGCTGTGAAAGGTACACAAACCGATGGGCATGCTTACATCGCCAAGGCGATTGCACAAGGTGCCAAGGCCATACTCCAGTCCGAACCTCTGCCCACCGATCCCGTTGAAGGCGTTACCTATGTCCGCGTGGCCGACACGGAAGACGCTGTGGGCAAGGCTGCCACCCAGTTCTATAACGACCCGACGGGCAAGTTGAAGCTCGTAGGCGTTACCGGCACTAACGGAAAGACGACCATCGCCACCGTACTCTACAATATGTTCCGCTCACTGGGCTACAAGTGCGGCCTGTGCTCCACAGTCTGCAACTTTATCGACGGCCGCGCCATCGAGGCCGACCACACCACGCCCGACCCCATCACGCTGAACAAACTCTTGGCGCAGATGGCCGACGAAGGCTGCGAATACGCTTTCATGGAATGCTCCTCGCACGCCATACACCAGAAGCGTATCGGCGGACTCCGCTTCGTGGGTGGAATTTTTACCAACCTGACGCGCGACCACTTGGATTATCATAAAACTTTCGAGAACTATCGCGATGCCAAGAAGGCTTTCTTCGATATGTTGCCTCGCGGCGCATTCGCTATCACCAATGCCGACGATCGCAACGGCATGGTCATGGTGCAGAACACGCAAGCCACGGTGCGCACCTACTCTACGCGCACGGCAGCCGACTATAAAGGACGCATTCTGGAGGAAAGCATCGAAGGCATGCTGCTCGACATCGACGGACGCGAGGTGAGCGTGCGCTTTGTGGGCCGTTTCAATGTGTCGAACCTGCTGGCGGTGTACGGAGCCGCCCAAATGTTGGGGCAGAAGTCGGAGGACGTGTTGCGGGTGCTCTCTTCGCTTCACCCCGTCAACGGTCGCTTCGAAGCCATCCGCTCACCCAAAGGATTTAGTGCCGTGGTCGATTACGCCCATACCCCCGATGCGTTAGAGAACGTGCTCGTAGCTATCAATGAGATAGTCAAGGGAAAAGGCAAGGTTATCACCGTGTGCGGAGCCGGCGGCAATCGCGACAAGGGCAAGCGCCCCCTCATGGCACAGGAGGCAGCGAAGCGTTCCGACCGCGTCATCATCACCAGCGACAACCCCCGTTTTGAAGAACCGCAGGACATCATCAACGACATGCTGGCCGGGCTCGACGAAGAGCAGATGCGCAAGACAATAAGTATTTGCGACCGCCGCGAGGCCATCCGAACGGCGGCCATGATGGCCGAACCGGGCGATGTCATCCTGGTGGCCGGAAAGGGACATGAGCCTTATCAAGACGTGAAAGGCGTGAAGCACCACTTTGACGACCATGAGGAAATAAAGAAAGCCTTTGGCTTGTAAGCAAACCCTTCATCAACACCGATTATTATGCTTTACTACCTGTTTCGTTTCTTAGAGCAGTTCGGCGTGCCCGGTTCGGCCATGTGGTCGTACATATCTTTCCGCTCCCTGCTGGCGCTGATTCTCGCGTTGGTCATCTCCGCGTGGTTTGGTGAGTACTTCATCAAATGGATGAAGCGGCACGACATCAGCGAAACGCAGCGCGATGCCAAGATTGACCCCTTCGGTGTGCAGAAGCTTCATGTGCCCTCCATGGGCGGTATCATCATCATCGTAGCCATCCTGGTGCCTTGTCTGTTGCTGGGGCGTTTGCGCAACATCTACATGATTTTGATGCTGGTTACCACCCTGTGGCTCGGACTCCTGGGCTTTTTGGACGATTACATCAAGATTTTCAAGAAAAACAAGGACGGCTTGGCCGGAAAGTACAAGATTGCCGGACAGGTGGTTTTGGGACTTTTCGTGGGCCTGACACTCTACTTGAGCCCCGACGCCACCATCCGCGAGAATGTCGAGATGCAGCGGCGCGGCAACGTGACGGAAATCGTGCATAAGAGTGAGGCGGTGAAAAGCACGAAGACCACCATCCCCTTTGTGAAGAACAACAATTTTGACTACGCCGATTTGGTCGGGTTCCTGGGAGAACACAAGACGCAGGCCGGATGGATTGTCTTTGTGCTCGTCACCATCTTCGTCATTACGGCCGTGTCGAACGGTTCTAACCTCAACGACGGCATGGACGGCATGGCGGCCGGCAATTCTGCCATTATTTTCATCGCGTTGGGCATATTGGCCTACGTGTCGAGCCATATAGAGTTCGCTTCTTACCTGAACATTATGTATGTGCCCGGTTCTCAGGAGCTGGTAATATTTACCTGTGCGGCAGTCGGGGCACTTATCGGTTTCCTTTGGTACAACGCCTATCCCGCTCAGGTGTTCATGGGCGATACCGGCTCGCTGTCTATCGGCGGCACCATCGCTGTGCTCGCCATCATCATTCATAAAGAATTGCTCGTGCCCATCCTTTGCGGCATCTTCCTCATCGAGAGCCTCAGTGTCATCCTGCAGGTGGAATACTTCAAGATAGGTAAGCGCAAGGGCGTGGTGCAGCGGTTGTTCAAGCGCACCCCCATCCACGACAACTTCCGCGTGTTGCCCGAACAGCTCGACCCGGCTTGTAAATACGTGTGGAAGTGGCCCCATGGTGCCTGGCACGAATCGAAGATTACCGTACGTTTCTGGATAACTACCATCATTTTGGCCGCACTCACCATCATTACGCTCAAAATCAGGTAGTGAAAGTTACTGCCGTAACTGAGGTTGTGAGTTTTTAGGTCATAAGGTTATAAAGTAACAGCTGTAACGCTTCGATATCATCCACTCAAATAGTAATCTTATAACCTCATAACCTAATCCCTCATAACCTCCCCCTTAAACCTCTTATTAAAATCCGTCATGCGTTTAGTCATATTAGGAGCCGCCGAAAGCGGCGTGGGAGCCGCTATTTTGGCGCAACAGAAAGGCTATGAAGTCTTTGTTTCCGACATGGGGAAAATCCAGCCTCGCTACAAGGAAATGCTGGAGCAACATCACATAGCTTGGGAGGAAGGCCGGCACACCGAGTCCGCCATCCTGGGCGCCGACGAAGTGGTGAAAAGTCCCGGTATTCCCGAAACAGCGCCCATGGTGGCCCGTTTAGTGGCACAAGGTACGCCCATCCTGAGCGAAATTGAGTTTGCTGCACGCTATACGAAAGCCCGGATGATTTGCATCACGGGCAGCAACGGGAAGACCACTACCACCTCGCTGATATACCACATCTTGAAAAAAGCAGGCGCCGATGTGGGGCTGGCAGGCAACATCGGCCACAGCCTGGCCCTGCAAGTGGCAGAACAGCCCCACGATACGTATGTCATAGAGCTGTCTTCTTTTCAATTAGACAATATGTACCGCTTCCGGGCCAACGTGGCCGTGTTGCTCAACATCACTCCCGACCACCTGGACCGCTACGATTTCTGCATGGACAACTATGTGAAATCCAAAATGCGCATCATGCAGAACCAGACAGAGGCCGATGCTTTCATCTATTGGCGCGAGGATCAATACATTCCCGCAGAGTTGGAGCAGCATGCTGAGCCGGTGAAGCGATATGGCTTTACCGACGCTCCGGCCGACGCTTCCGCCGGTTATGCTGTCGATGGCCGTTTCGTGGTGGAGACCCCCGTGCGGTTCGAGATGCCCTTGGCCTCCCTGTCGCTGCCCGGCAAGCACAACCTCCGCAACTCGCTTGCCGCAGCCATGGCTACGCTGGCGGTCGGGGTGGACCCCGAAGTCGTGCGCAGCGGACTTTCCGATTTTCCCGGCGTGGAGCACCGGTTGGAAAAGGCCGGCACGGTGCGAGGCATCCACTTTGTGAACGATTCCAAGGCCACCAATGTAGATGCTTGCTACTGCGCGCTGGAAAGTATGGCTACCCCCGTTGTACTCATCGTGGGCGGTAAGGATAAAGGCAATGACTATGCACAGATTGTGCCCCTTGTCAAAGAGAAGTGTCGCGCCTTGGTCTATATGGGGGTAGACAATGCCAAGCTCCACGCAGCGTTCGATGACTTGGGCTTACCCGTGGCCGATACCCACTCCATGGCCGAATGTATGGAGCAGGCTGTGCAGCTGGCCCGGCCCGGCGACACTGTACTCCTGAGCCCCTGTTGTGCCTCGTTCGACCTTTTCCGCAACATGGAGGATCGTGGAGAGCAGTTCAAGACCTGGGTTAAAACATGGGAGGCATGACGTGAGTTCCTCACGGATTGTAATCTACCAACACACACCTTTGTAAAAATGAAGTCAATAGGTTCCTGGTTCATGGGCGACCGTGTGATATGGGTCGTTTACTTTTTTCTTTGCATCATTTCTTTGGTCGAAGTGTTCAGCGCAGCCAGTACTTTGGCCTACAAGAGCGGTAGCTTTTGGGACCCGCTGATTAAGCAGGCCGGCTTCCTGACGATCGGCACGGTGATAGCCGTGGTTATCCACAAGGTGCCGTGCAGAATGTTCAAGGCCGTACCTATCCTGATGTTGCCCGCTTCGCTGATACTACTGCTTGTCACCCTCTTCTCCGGCAAGAGCACCAACGGAGCTTCCCGATGGTTCGAGTTTCTGGGCATTCAGTTCCAGCCCTCCGAGCTGGCCAAGGGCGCAGTGGTTATCACCGTGGCACTCATCCTTTCGCGTATGCAGCGAGAGAACGGAGCCGACCGTAGGGCCTTCAAACTCATCATGTGGGTGGCCGGCATCACCTGTGCCCTCATCCTTCCGGAGAACCTTTCCACCGCCTGCTTGCTCTTTGGCGTGGTGGTGTTGATGATGTTCATAGGTCGCGTGTCGCTGTTGCAGCTTGGTAAACTTTTTGGCGTGTTGGCTTTAGTAGGTTGTTTGGGTGCTTTGCTCGTTTTCTCCATGCCCAAGGACAGCAGCCTGAGCGATGTGCCACTGCTCCACCGTATGCAAACCTGGAGTAACCGAATCTCTTCACACCTCACTTCCGGCGAAGATGATATGAAAGAGGACCCGCTCACATACGACATTGATAAAGATGCGCAGGTGGCTCATGCCAATATCGCCATCGCCTCCTGCAATTTTGTGGGCAAGATGCCGGGTAACAGTGTGGAACGCGACTTCCTGAGCCAGGCTTTTTCCGACTTTATCTTTGCCATCATCATTGAAGAAATGGGGCTGTGGGGCGCGGCGGCAGTAGTGTTCCTTTATGTCATTCTGCTGTTCCGGGCCGGGCGCATTTCGAGTCGTTGCGAGCGCACCTTTCCGCCCTTTCTGGCCATGGGCCTGACCCTTCTGCTCGTTTCGCAGGCTATACTCAATATGCTGGTGGCCGTGGGGCTCTTCCCCGTTACAGGACAGCCTCTGCCGCTCATCAGTCGTGGCGGAACGTCTACACTCATCAACTGTGTCTACATAGGCATGATACTCAGTGTTAGCCGCTATGCCAAACAGGTGACGCAACCGCAGCACACGCAGTTTGATGGGCCGATGACGGAAATCAAACACGAATAGACAGTAATAATAGTTCCGGAGTTGTGCGAAAAAAGTCCGGGACTATTTTTTTTAATTCGGCGAGTAGGAAAAAATAGTCCGCCACTTGTTCCTGACATATCCCTCTCTCATTCGGAAACATAACCTTTCCACTGCCCATGTGGCAGTAACAGAATGGCATGCGGAGTGTGCGTGAAACGTGCTTTCCCCTCTCCTTGGGGAATATTATGTTTGCGCTACCCATGTGGCAGTAACAGAATGGCATGCGGAGTGTGCGTGAAACGTGCTTTCCCCTC
>SFPC01000019.1 GCA_004552195.1 Bacteroidales bacterium
CTAATCTTCAATATGCGCCATGAGAAACCTCTCATGAAAAGAACGGGGGGCGGCAAGCCTTCGGGTGGGGCGGGCCTGCCTTTTTGATGCTGCAAAACTGCGGCAAGAGCAGAACAGACATTATAATAAAACGTGCAAACAGTATGAAAAATGTTGCTTCGCCCAATTATTGATAGCCAATACACAGATTTTCACAGCATTTCCCTATATTTGCGCCTGCCGCCCGCCTCCGCGGAGGCCCATCCTCCAACCTTAACCACGATTGGACCATGAAAAGCCCCCTTGCCCGCCTTCTGCTCCTGCTGGCCCTCAGCCTCCTGACGGGATGCGCAGAAGAGAAAAAATACAGGATTGCCGTGTCGCAGTGCAGCCAGGACGACTGGCGCACAAAGATGAACGACGAAATCTGCCGCGAAATCCTCCTCCACGAAGATGCCGAGGTGGAAATCCGGTCGGCCGACGACAGCAACCGGAAGCAAATCGAAGACATCCGCTACTTCGTGCGCAACAAGTTCGACATTTACGAGAGCGGCATTCCCGTGGTAGTCTTCGACCGCAACATCCACGGCAGCAGCTACACCGCCCGCATCGGCGTGGACGACGTGGGGCTGGGCGAGTCGGCTGCCCGCTATGCACAGCACCTCGTAGGAGAAGGCGCAAAGGTGATTGAGCTGTACGGCCTCCCGGGCTCCACGCCCGCCGAAGGGCGGCACAACGGCTTCGCCGCGGCTTTCCGGGCCGGGGGAGGCACCCTGCTCGCCAGCGTCCCCGCCAACTGGAAGAAGGAAGACGCCATGAAGGCGGCCGACTCGCTGCTGAGAACATACCCCGATGCCGACCTCGTCTACGCCCACAACGACCGCATGGCCATCGGTGCCTCCGAAGTGGCGCACCGCCTCGGGCGACACGACCTCCGCATCATCGGCATCGACGCCGCGCCCGACATAGGCATACGCGCCGTGGCCGACAGCGTCATCGACGCCACCTTCCTCTACCCCACCGAAGGGCACCGCCTCGTCCAGACCGCACTGGCCATCCTCAAGGGAGAACCCTACCAGCGCGAAACCATACTGCCCGTGTCGTCGGCCGTCGACCTCTCCAACGCCGACATCCTCCTGCTGCAGGACAAGACGCTCAAGGCCGAAACCCGCAAAATCCAGCTGCTCAAGCAGGAAATCGACCACTACTGGGCCCAGCACAGCTCCCAGACCACGCTCTTCTATGCCTGCTTGGCCATCATAGTCCTGCTCTTCGGACTCGCATTCCTCCTCCTGCGCGCCTACTGGCAGAACAGCCGCCACCGCGCCGAGCTCATGGCCAAGAACAGGCAGCTCGAGGAGGAACGCGACAAGCAGCAGCAGCTCAACGAGCAGCTGAGGCAGGCCACACAGTCGAAACTCATGTTCTTCACCAACGTATCCCACGACCTCCGCACGCCGCTCACCCTCATCGCCGAACCCGTCGCACAGCTCGCCGAGGCTCCCAACCTCACGCCCCAGCAGCAGACGCTGGCACGGCTGGCCCACAAGAACGTGAAAATCATCAGGCGACTCATCGACCAGATACTCGACTTCCGCAAATACGAGAACGGGAAACTCGACCTCCACCTCACCGAGACCGACTTCAGCCAGTCCATCCGCGACTGGGTCGATTCGTTCGCGGCCGCCGCGCGCAAGCGCCACATCCATCTCAGCCTCCACGCACCGCAGCCCGAAGCCCCGCTGCCACTGGCCATCGATGCCGAAAAGATGGAGCGCGTCGTGTTCAACCTCATCGCCAACGCCCTGAAGTACACGCCCGAGAACGGCCGCATCACCGTGTCGTACGCCGCCGACGGCCAGAGCCTCACCCTCCAGGTGGCCGACACCGGCGAAGGCATCAGCGAGAGCGACCTCTCCGGCATCTTCGACCGCTACTTCCAGGCCGACCGCGTACACCCCCACGGTTCGGGCATCGGCCTCTCGCTCTCCAAAGCCTTCGTCGAGATGCACGGCGGCACCATCGGCGTCGAGAGCACGCCGGGCCGCGGCTCCACCTTCACCGTCACGCTCCCCCTGCGCCACGTGGCAGCCACCGCAACCGCCACCCCCAAAGCCATCAACAGCCGAGCCGTGGCCGACGAGCTCGACAACATCGACCAGACCGCCGCCTTCGACAACAGCAAGCCCATCCTGCTCGTCATCGACGACAACCGCGACATCCAGACCCTGGTCGGCGAGCTCCTCCTCAACGACTATAATATAATAAAGGCGTCCAACGGGAAGGCCGGCTGCAAGTTGGCCGCCCGCTACGTGCCCGACCTCATCATCTGCGACGTCATGATGCCCGTGATGGACGGCCTCGCCTGCTGCCGCCAGATCAAGAGCGAGCTCACCACCTCCCACATCCCCATACTCATGCTCACGGCCTGCAGCATGGACGAGCAGCGCGTGCAGGGCTACGAGAGCGGGGCCGACGGCTACCTGTCGAAGCCCTTCAGCGCCGACGTGCTGCGCGCACGCTGCAAGAGCCTGATCGAGAACCGCCGCCGCATCAAGGACCTTGTCCGGGGCAATGCGCCCGCCCTGCCGCCGGCAGCCGGCGCACAGCCGCCCGCGGGCGAAATCGACAACGCCTTCTACCGCCGTTTCCTCGAGATTTTCCAGGCCGAGATGAGCAACTCCGCGCTCAGCGTCGACACGATTGCGGCTCGCACAGGCCTGGAGCGGTCACAGTTCTACCGCAAGATCAAGGCGCTCACCAACTATGCCCCCGTCGAGCTCATGCGCCGGCTGCGCCTCGAGCGCGGCCACCAGCTCCTCACCGCCACCGACAAGACCATCGGCGAGATTGCCTACGAAATAGGCTTCTCCTCGCCCGCCTACTTCACCAAATGCTACCGCGACGCCTACGGCGAAACGCCCTCGCAGGTACGCAGCAAGGTAGCGGGCGCATAGCGCGCGGCGGGCCGTGCCTCCCGCCCCCGTCCCGGGGGACAGCCCCCTCCCGGCCCACTCCGGCCGGAGGGCGCAAGGTGGTTGTCGGCGGCCGCTAAGCCCCGCGGCCTTCCCGGCCGGAAGCGAGCCGCCGGGACGCGGCGGCCACGGGGGGCTACAGCTCGAAGCGGAGGCCGAGGGCGAGGGAGAGGGTTTCGCTCCAAGGGTAGGTGCGGTTGGTGATTTTGGAGACGAGGTAGAGGTCGCAGGTGCTGAGTTCGTAGTAGAGGGTGACGGCCTGGTGGCGGCGGCGCTTGCGGCGGGGGATGTTGTAGCGGAGGCGCTGGCCGAGGAAGATGTGGGTGCGGATTTTGGTGGAGAAACCGTAATAGTTTTTGGGATAACGGTCGGGCTGCTTGTCCCAGAAGTCGTCGCCTGAAATAGTGTTGAAGAAGAGTCCGGCGGTGAGGGGCTCCACCACCCAGCGTCGGCTGATGGGGCAGTGCCAGGGCACGTAGCGCTGCTTCGCGGTGAAGGTGAAGCGGAAGCTTTCGGCGTGGTAACGCGGCACGAAGCCGAAGAGCAGTTCCGTTTCCCAATGTTCGCCGCGCCCGTAGTGCCATCCGAAGCCCACGTTGAGGAGTCCGATGCTGCCTGCGTACTGCACGACCTCCTGGTTCGGGATGAGTCGGCTCCATCCGCGCATGGCCCTTTCGCGGTTGCGCTCATAGCGCGTCAGAACGTGCCCGTCGTGGCGCACACTGTCCACCATGCCGAGCGAGCGCGCCAGCCGCCTCACCAGCGTGTCGGGCAGGAGCACCGTGGTGGCGGAGTCCACACGCACTTCGATAAGGCTGTCGGCCGCCCAGGCGTTGGCTGCACGTACATTTCCCGTTTCTGCCGGAACGAAGCCACTCTCGGGGCATTCGTTTCCGGCCTTTTCATTTCCCATCCCCATAGCCTGCAGTCCGAGGCAGCTTATGGCGACAAACAGGCAGGCGGCCACGCGCCGCGCGGCGTCAGTAGTTGACCACTTCATACGTGTAACCTCCTTCCTCTTTCAGTGTGAAAATGATATACGCCCTTTGCTTCGCCGCTCCGCACTCGTAGTAGAGCACGCCGTCGCCGAAGAGGTCGTTCACCTGCGTTTTGTGATCGTGTCCGCAGAGACAGAAACTCAGTCCGGGGAATTTGCGGATTTCATACTCGAACGCATCCGCCACATTGTTGTTAAACTGCTCCGAAGTGGGCTGTGCGTGCATCGCCACCACGGTGCGTCGGATGTGTGGCGGCAGTGCGTCGCGGTCGGTGCGGATAAAGTTGAAATCGGGTATGTCTGTGGAATAGTCATACTCGAAGGCGTTGGAATTGATGCAGAGAAAATGCGTATCTCCGGCGTTGAAACAGAAATTGGGGTCGCCAAAGAGCCAGCGAAAGGTGTCTGCGCCGGTGCCGAGGCAGTCGTGGTTGCCCAGCAGCACGACATAGGGCACGCGGAGCTTTTCGAGGATGTCGCGTTGCAGCTCCATCTCGTTCGTCATGCCGAAGTCGCTGATGTCGCCGCAGTGTACCACAAAGTCCACGTCGCCGCGTTGGTTAATGCTCTCCACGGCGTCCTCCGTTTCGTCGTACCAGCGTTGCGTGTCGCTGATTTGTGCAAAACGTATCTCGCTGCGTCCGGCGCAGGCCTGCTCTATGCGCGCCATGTTCTCCTCGTTGCGGTGGTGAGGCCCCGAGGTGCGTGTGTCATAAGGGTGATAGTCGATGAGGTCGCAGCCGACAAGGAGCGCGGCGGCGACTCCGAGTGCCGACAATGGTAATTTTTGATTCATAAAAAGGGAATAGGAAAAATGAACGCACAAAAATACGTGCGGCACGTCGGGCGCGAGTGTGCCGATTTACCTTTTAAATGTCCAAATTCCACTCTTTTCCCTCTACCTTCCCGTTTTTTTATCATCAGACGACAACAAAAACAACAAAAGACAACTTCTTTAACCCAAAAAGTTGTTTCTGGTTGTCTAAGTTGTCGTCTATCATTAAAAAAACGACAACAAAAACAACGAAAGACAACTTCTTTAACCCAAAAAGTTGTTTCTGGTTGTCTAAGTTGTCGTCCCCAAAAATTCGTCAGCGTTGTCGCTACGCGCGGAGCAGACGGCGCACGTCGTCGTCCTCGCCCACGAGCCACAGCACGTCGGTACGGCAGATGACCCGCTCCGCCGTGGCCGGCACAATGTTGCCCCCGTCATCCTCAAAGCCAACCACCATACAGTGCCACCGGCTGCGGATGCCGCTCTCCGCCAACGTGAGGGAGAGGAAAGGCGAGTTGTCGCCCACCACCAGGCGGCGTAGCTGCAAGCCGCCGGCCTGCTGCACCGGTTGTCGCTCCGTTTCCATGCGTTGGGCAAAAGCCTGCAAACTCTCGTCGTCGCCAATCACCTCCAGACGGTCCGCCGGGAAAATCATCGCCGCCGCGTCCGGCACATTGAGGCGTTGTTCGCCGCGCACGATGGCCGCCACCATCACCCCGTCCCTGTGACTGAAGCCCAGCTCGCCCAACCGTTTCCCCGCCCAGGAAGAACCCTCCGGCACGTCGAGTGAGGCAATGTGGATGTTGCGGCTGTCGAGCCGTCCGGCGAAGCCCGGCGACGAACCCTGCGCCGAGCGCGCCATCACCTCGCGTGAGCGCAGGTTTTGCAGGAACGTGCGTTCCATCTTGATGCTCAGCCACTTCACACGGCGCGAGGCCACAATCAGACCCACGATGGCGAGCGCCGCCGCCACGTGCCACCACCAGCGGAAAGGCGACAGGAAATTGAGCACGTAGTACACCGCCGCTGCCGCCAGCACATAGCGCACGATGAAGGTGAGCCACAGCCCCGGACGGTGCAGCCGGCTGAGCCGCCACAGCTGTTTCCACTCCTCCGAGTGGTTCTTGCGCATCACGATGGCACGCAGGAAGGGAGCCGCCGCCAAGAGTGTCAACAGGCCGCACACCGCATTGCCCGGCCAGTGGCTCAGCGCACCCCGGCACAGGGGCAGCAGCGCACCGAAGGCTATCAGGATGACCGCCGCGCTAAGCGTGAGATAGGCTCCCACCTGGCTCAGCAGCGCCATGAGGAGTTTCTTCCACAGCCGCCGGCCATCGGGCAACTCATTCTCCACACGCTGCCGGCTCCGCCGCGCGAGATGTTCCAGCACGTTGTCAGGCACGATGCGCTCCACCCATTCGCCCACAGGACCGGCAGCCCGGATCATGTAGGGCGTGAAAAAGGTGGTGATGATGCTGACTGCCACCACCACGGGGTAGAGAAAACGGTCCGTCACGCCGAGCGAGGTGCCCAGCGAGGCAATGATGAAGGCGAACTCGCCAATCTGTGCCAACGAGAAACCGCCCCGGATGGCCGTGCGCAGGGGCTGGCCGGAAAGGAGGAAGCTGCACGAGCCGAACACGGCCTGTCCCACCATGATGGCCAGACAGATGACCACGATGGGCAGGGCGTAGCGCACGAGCACGGCGGGATCGACCAACATGCCCACCGACACGAAGAAGATGGCGCCGAAAAGGTCCTTCACCGGCGACACCACGCGCCCGATGCTCTCCGCCTGCACCGTTTCGGCCAGGATGCTGCCCATCATGAACGCGCCGAAGGCGGAACTGTAGCCCACCCTTTCGGCGAACACCACGAGCAGGAAACACAGCCCGATGCTCACCACGAGCAATGTCTCGCGGTTCATCCACCGATTGGTTTTCCGCAAGAACAGGGGCACGACGTAAACGCCCACCACGAACCACAGGATGAGGAAGAAGGCGAGTTTCAGCAGGCTGCCCGCCAGTTCCATCCCCTGCAGCTGGCGGCTCACGGCCAGCGCGCTGAGTATGACCATGAGGAGGATACCCAGGATGTCCTCCAGGATGAGCACGGAGAGCACCTCGCCGGCAAATTTCTTCTGCCGCAGCCCGAGGTCGTCGAAAGCCTTGTAGATAATCGTCGTACTCGACATGGCGAGCATACCGCCCAGGAAGAGGCTGTTCATGCTGCCCCACCCGAAGAGATGACCCACACCGCTGCCCACGCTCATCATGCAAAACATCACGCAGCAGGCGGCGATGACGGGCCCCATGCCCATCTTCACGATTTTCTTGAACGAAAATTCCAGGCCGAGGGTGAACATGAGGAATATCACGCCGATGTCGGCCCACGTCTGTATGCTCCCCGTGTCGCTGACGGAGGGGGTGTAAGGCATGTGGGGGCCGGCCAGGAAACCGGCCACGATGTAGCCGAGCACGAGCGGCTGCTTGAGACGTTTGAAGAGGAGGGTGACGATACCGGCGGAGATGAGGATGAGCGCCAGGTCGGAAATGAGGTCGGGCATGGGCTTTGAGGTGTGAGGGAAATGGGAAACGGGCCGTGCAGAGCAGGCAGCCTGCGGGAAAATAGCGAACAAGGTGTGACCCACAGCCACACCTTGTTCGCTTATCGTAGTCCGGTCATTGCTTTCCGGCTGTGAGTTCTATGATTTTCACCACCAGTTCGGAAGCACGGCGCAGCGAGGGCACGGGCAGGAACTCGTGGGGACCGTGGAAGTTGAGTCCGCCGGCGAAGATGTTGGGGCAGGGCAACCCCATGAACGACAGCTGCGCGCCGTCCGTGCCGCCGCGAATGGCCTTCACCCGCGCGGGAATGCCACACTGCTTCATGGCCTCCACCACGAGGTCCACCACGTGGGGCACGGGCTCTATCTTCTCGCGCATGTTGTAATATTGGTCGTTGAGGGTGAGCTGTACGGTGCCTTCGCCGTACTTCACGTTGAACCACTCCACGCATTTCTCCATGTACGCCTTGCGCCGCTCAAAGCGGGCACGGTCGTGGTCGCGGATGATATAGCTGAGCGTGGCGTGCTCCACATTGCCTTCCACGCCGAGCAGGTGGAAGAAGCCCTCGTAGTCCTGCGTCTGTTCCGGCGTTTCGTGGGTGGGCATCTGGGCGGCCAGTTCGGCGGCCACGCGGGCTGCGTTGATCATCTTGCCCTTGGCATATCCCGGGTGAACGCTCACGCCCTTCACCTCCACCTTGGCCGAAGCGGCGTTGAAGTTCTCGTATTCCAGCTCGCCGAGTTCGCCGCCGTCCATGGTGTAGGCCCACTCGCAGCCAAACTTCTCCACGTCGAACTTATGCGCGCCGAGGCCGATTTCCTCGTCGGGGTTGAAGCCCACGCGCACCTTGCCGTGCTTCACCTCGGGATGGGCCAGGAGGTACTCCATGGCGTTGACAATTTCGGCAATGCCAGCCTTGTCGTCGGCACCGAGCAGGGTGTGGCCGTCGGTCACGATGATGTCCTGGCCGATGTGGTCGAGGAGTTCGGGAAATTTCTTGGGCGAACTCACGATGCCGGCCTCAGCGTCGAGCACGAGGTCGGAGCCGTCGTAGTCCCGGACGATGCGGGGCTTGACATCGCAGCCGGAGCAGTCGGGGCTGGTGTCCATGTGGGCAATGAAGCCGATGGTGGGCACGGGGCGGTCGGTGTTGGCCGGGAGGGTGGCGTAGACATAGCCGTTGGCATCCATCTCCACCTCGGTCAGCCCCAGAGCCTTCAGCTCCTCCGTCAGGTACTCGGCCAGGCGGAGCTGCTTGTCGGTGCTGGGCGTTTTGCCGGCGTCCTCGGCCGACTGCGTGTCGAAACTCACATACTTGAGAAATCTTTCTACTATATCCATATTGTGCAGTTTGTTTGTTTTTCCATTCACAAAAGTAGTGCAAAGCTGACGGCGCACAAAACGAAAGGCGAAAGTTTTTCCTTTTTCCCCACCTTGCGGGTCCGTTTTGCCCCGTTACGGGCTTTTTAGGCCACAACGTTTGGCACATTGGCGGCTATCCGTTATCTTCGCCCTGTAAATTTTTCCATCTTCACCGTGGAGAACCGAAGGCCGGCCAAGGCTTCGCAAAAAGTCCGCCACTTGTGCGAAAAAAGTCCTGGAGTAGGAAAAAATAGTCCGGGAGTTGAAAAAAATAGTCCTGGACTTTTTGTCGCCATTCCGTGAACGTGTCCGGCGGGGTCTTTTTCCGTCGGCCGACCGGTCCATCCGGCTCGTGCGGCTCCAAGGTGTCATTCATTTTTTGGCTTATGACAGAGCAGGAACTAATGCAGCGGGCCATCAACCTTGCCGTGGAGAATGTGCGCCACGGGGGCGGCCCTTTCGGAGCGGTGATTGCGCGCGGCGGCGAGGTGGTGGCCGAGGGCGTCAACCGCGTAACGGCTCACCACGACCCTACGGCGCACGCCGAGGTGCAGGCCATCCGTGCCGCAGCGGCGAAGTTGCAAACTTTTGACCTCTCGGGCTGCGACATCTACGCCTCGTGCGAGCCTTGCCCTATGTGTCTGGGCGCCATTTACTGGGCACGGCTGAGCCGCCTCTTCTACGCTGCCACGCAACACGATGCGGCGGCGGCAGGTTTCGACGATGCCTTTATCTACCGCGAGCTGTCGCTGCCGCCCTCGGAGCGCCACCTGCCCACGTCGGCCCTCAGTCGCGACGAGGCCCTGCGGGCGTTCGAGGCGTGGCGGGAACAGGACGACAAGGTGGCTTATTGAGCGGAAGGAAACGGAGTTTCAACGAACGGAAACGTCATCAAAGTTCCATCCGCACAGCCATGGAGCAACGGAAACCGTGGACGATTTTGCCGCAGAGGCCGATGCGCTGTAACCGGATGCACAAAGCGCGTGCCGTGTGGGCGTTTACTGAACATAATCAGTAAAGGCGACACACGGCACGCGCCATGTTGTGGTCCGTTTCCGAACTGATTTTTCGGAGGTTACGAGAGATGAGGTTATGAGATTATAAATAAACTTGATTGCACTCACCTTGCACAATCTTTCGCTACTTCCGAAAGTTGAAATCCTAAAAATATCCCTCGCGCTTCTTTTGTTCCATCGACGCATCCTGGTCGAAGTCGATGACGCGGGTGGTTCGTTCGCTCTTGGTCGTGGTCATCATTTCCTCCACTATCTTCTCGATGGTGTCGGCCTCGCTCTCCACCGCGCCGGTCAGGGGCCAGCAGCCCAAGGTGCGGAAGCGGATTTTGCGCGTGGTGATGCGGCTGCGCAGCTCGGCGGGCAGACGGTCGTCGTCGGGCATGATGAGCTGGCCGTCAAGCTCCACCACAGGACGCTCCTTGGCGAAATAGAGCGGCACGATGGGTATGTGCTCCAGACGGATGTATTGCCAAATGTCAAGCTCCGTCCAGTTCGACAAGGGGAACACGCGGATGCTCTCGCCCTTATGGACGCGCGCATTGTAGATGTCCCATAGCTCCGGACGCTGGTTTTTCGGGTCCCACTGGTGGAACTGGTCGCGGAAGGAGAAGATGCGCTCCTTGGCACGGCTCTTCTCTTCGTCGCGGCGGGCACCTCCGAAAGCGGCGTCGAAGCGGTGTTTGTCGAGGGCCTGGAGCAGGGCTTGCGTCTTCATGAGGTCGGTGTGTACCTTCGAGCCGTGGGTGAAGGGTCCCACGCCGGCTTTGAACGCCTCCTCGTTGCTCTCCACGATGAGTTGCCACCCGTGCTCGCGGGCGTACCAGTCGCGGAAGGTGAGCATCTCCTTGAATTTCCACTTCGAGTCGATGTGCATCAGGGGGAAGGGTGGCCGGCCGGGGGCAAAGGCTTTCTCTGCCAACCGCACCATCACACTGGAATCTTTGCCGATGCTGTAAAGCATCACGGGGTTTTCAAACTCCGCCGCCACTTCGCGGATGATATATATGGACTCTGCTTCGAGCTCCTTCAGGTGGCTCAGACTATAGTTCTCTGTCATTGCGTTCAGACTTTGTGATTGTGGTTCAAACACGGGCAAAGTTATACATAAAACCTGTGTTTCGCGGCGCGACTCGTCGTTTAATGTTTTTTTAACGACAACCGGGACAGCAGTAAACGACTTTTCGGCGGCTCGCGCGTGCGTTTTCTTTATTTATACGACAACTTAAACAACTAAAGACAACTTCTTTCACTCAAAAGGTTGTCACATGTTGTCTTTGTTGTCGTCTCTCTTTGAAGTAACGACAACTTAAACAACTAAAGACAACTTTATCGTTTCAAGAAGTTGTCTTTAGTTGTTTTAGTTGTCGTCATCTTATTTTTCCTTATGGAATTTTAGGCTGCGGCTCGGCAAAGAAACGAAAAACCTGCGGCTTTTCTTTTCTTTGCTCTCGCCTTGCACTAAATTTGCACCGCAAAATCAACAACAACCCATCTACATGGCACAAGAAGACGTTTTCAAGAAAATTGTATCGCACTGCAAGGAATACGGGTTCGTGTTCCCCTCCAGCGACATCTACGACGGCCTCGGCGCTGTCTACGACTACGGACAAAACGGCGTAGAACTGAAGAATAACATCAAGCAGTACTGGTGGCAGTCAATGGTCCTGCTCCACGAGAACATCGTGGGCATCGACTCAGCCATCTTTATGCACCCCACAGTGTGGAAGGCTTCGGGACACGTCGACGCCTTCAACGACCCACTCATCGACAACCGCGACTCAAAGAAGCGTTACCGCGCTGATGTCCTCATCGAGGAACAAATTGCCAAGTATGAGGAGAAAATTGAGAAGGAGGTGGCCAAAGCGCGCAAACGCTTCGGCGATGCCTTCGACGAGGCACAGTTCCGCTCCACCAACGCACGCGTCATGGAGCAGCAGGCCAAACGCGACGCCCTGCACCAGCGCTACTCCGACGCCATGAACGCCATGGACCTGGCCGAGCTGAAGCAAATCATCCTCGACGAGGAAATCGTATGCCCCATCTCCGGCACACGCAACTGGACCGACGTGCGCCAGTTCAACCTCATGTTCAAAACAGAGGTGGGCTCCACCGCCGATGGTGCCTCGACCATCTACCTGCGCCCCGAAACGGCACAAGGCATCTTCGTGAACTACCTCAACGTGCAGAAGACGGGACGCATGAAGGTGCCCTTCGGCATCGCACAGATAGGTAAGGCGTTCCGCAACGAGATTGTGGCCCGCCAGTTCATCTTCCGTATGCGCGAGTTCGAGCAGATGGAAATGCAGTTCTTCGTGAAACCGGGCACAGAGCTCGACTGGTTTGCTAAATGGAAGGCTCTCCGCTTGGCATGGCACAAGGCGCTCGGATTCGGCGACGAGAACTACCGCTACCACGACCACGAGAAACTCGCACACTACGCCAACGCGGCCACAGACATCGAGTTCCGCATGCCCTTCGGCTTCAAGGAAGTAGAAGGTATCCACTCGCGCACCAACTTCGACCTTTCGCAACACGCAAAGTTCTCCGGCAAAAAAATTGAATACTTTGATCCTGAAACAAACGAGAGCTACACGCCGTACGTCATCGAAACGTCGATCGGTGTGGACCGTATGTTCCTCAGCGTCGTATGCCACGCATACCAGGAGGAGAAGCTCGAAGGCGGCGACAGCCGCGTGGTGCTCAAGCTCCCCGCTGCATTGGCTCCCGTGAAGCTCGCCGTGCTCCCGCTCGTCAAGAAGGACGGACTGCCCGAGAAGGCGCACGAAATTATGCAGGAACTGAAATTCCACTTCAACTGCAAATACGAAGAGAAGGACTCCATCGGCAAACGCTACCGCCGACAGGACGCCATCGGTACGCCCTTCTGCATCACCATTGACCACGATACGCTCAAGGACAACTGTGTGACGCTCCGCGACCGCGACACGATGGAACAGACCCGCGTGCCCGTGGAAGGACTCCGCGCACTCATAGAAGACAAGGTGAGCATCACCTCGCTGCTCAAGAAATTGCAATAAACCCTTCATAAACCAAGTCCCCACCCTAACCTATTACGGCACCGGATGGGGACTTTATGCCTTTTTCACCATGCGCATGAAACGCCTTTTCCCCCTGCTCTGCCTCCTGCTCCCGCTCTGCCTTCTCACAGCCTGCGAGGACAATGCCGGCGAGGAGGACAACTCGGAATTTACCGACAACTGGACGCAACGCAACGCGGACTTTTTCTCCCAAACCATGGCCCAGGCGCAACAGGCCGTTGCCGAGGCCAAGGCGAACTACGGCGAAGCGTGGGAGGACCACTGCGACTGGCGCGTGTTCCGCAGCTACGCGAAAATGCCCGGCGGACCGCAAACCGACTCTATCTGTGCCAAAATCGTTCGGCGCGGAGAGGGAACTGTCAAGCCGCTCTACACGGACTCGGTCAAGGTGTTCTACATCGGACGCCTCATCCCCACCGCATCCTATCCCGAAGGCCGCGTGTTTGACTACAGCGGCATTTATGCAGAGGACGACTACGTGTTCAACCCCGACTTCAGCCAGCCCCGCGCCTTTGCCGTCAGCAATCTGGTGGAGGGATATTCCACCGCATTGATGCACATGCACGTCAACGACCGCTGGGTGGTGTACATACCGCAGGAGTTGGGCTACGGCTCGGCAGCGGCCACCCTCCTGCCCTCCTACTCCACCCTCATCTTCGACCTCCAGCTCCGCGCCATCTACCGCAAGGAGTAAACCCATACGCAAGCCGCCGGCACAAGTGGCGACATCGTGAAAAAAAGTCCGGGACTATTTTTTTCTACTCGACGAGTGGTGAAAAATAGTCCCGGACTTTTTAGAATGGGTCTGCGGAAAATGTTCAAGAAGGCCGATAGCCATGAATCACTCAGCAAACTAAGTTTCCAAGGCCGTCAGGCTGCGCGCTGAAGCAGAGGGGAAGGACTCACGGGTCGACGTCGAAAATCACGCGAACCGCCTTGAAGGCCGGCTGTGCCAGCAGGGCGTCGCGCGCAGCGAGCAGCGTCTGGCGCACAGAGCGGGAGGAGAGCGTGAGGGGCACTTTCACCATGAGTTTGCGGATGAACAGCAGTTGCACCCTCGCCACTACGGGACGGTCCGGCCCCAGCAGTCCTGTGCCGAACACGGGTCGCAACCTCGCGGCCAGGTCCTCCGCCGCCCGCGCCGCCACCTGCTCGTCGCGGTGCTTCACCATCACGTTGATGAGCCTCACCGCGGGCGGGAAGCCGAAGAGGCGACGTTCCTCCATCTCGTCGCGGAACATCGCCGCGTAGTCCGCCCGCACCACCTGCTGCACGAGGGGCAACTCCGGCTGCCGCGTTTGCAACACCACTAAGCCGCGCCCCGACCGTCGGCCGGCACGGCCCGCCACCTGCGCCATGAGGTGAAACGCCCGCTCGTGGGCGCGGAAGTCGGCCTGCGACAACATCTGGTCCGCGTTGAGAATGCCCACCACCCGCACGCGGTCGAAGTCCAAACCCTTCGTTACCATCTGCGTCCCGATGAGCAGGTTCGTCTCGCCCCGCTGAAAACTCCCGATGAGCCGTTCGTAGGCCGAGCGTGAGCGCGTCGTGTCGAGGTCCATGCGGGCTATGCGCGCCTCGGGGAAGGCTCGGTGCGCCGCCTCCTCAATCTTCTCCGTGCCATACCCCATGTCGCGCAGCTCGTGGCCGTGGCAGGCGGGACACTGCTGCGGCACGTCGTACACCGCCCCGCAGTAGTGGCACACCAGCTTGCCCAGTCGGCGGTGAAGGGTGAGTGAAACGTCGCAGCGCGTACAGCGCGGTGTCCAGCCACACGTGCGACACTCCACCACGGGGGCATAGCCCCGGCGGTTCTGGAAGAGGATGGCCTGTTCGCCCTGTTGCAACGCCGTGCGCACCTCCTGCAACAAGCGGGGCGAGAAAGGCGAGTTCATCAGCTTCTTGCGGCGCAGCTCTTTGACGTTCTCCACCACGATTTCGGGCAGCAGGACGTGGCCATAGCGTTCCTTCATCTCCACCAGCTCATATTTTCCTTTCTGTACGTTGGCATACGTTTCGAGAGCCGGCGTGGCGGTGCCGAGCACCACCTTTGCCCCCTGCCGTGCCGCCATGACGATGGCCGTGTCGCGGGCCTGGTAGCGCGGAGCCGGCTCCTGCTGCTTGAAACTCGTTTCGTGTTCTTCGTCCACGATGACCAGCCCGAGATTTTGGAAGGGTAGGAAAATGGCGGAGCGCACCCCGAGGATGAGGGGGAAGGGTTGGGGGCCGACCTGCCGCATCCAGAGTTCCACACGCTCGGCATCGGGAAATTTGCTGTGGTACACGGCCATGCGCCGGCCGAACACGCGGCCCAGGCGCGTGGTGATTTGCGTGGTGAGGGCAATTTCGGGCAGGAGGTAAAGCACCTGTTTCCCCTCCTGCAACGTCTTCTCAATGAGATGGATATACACCTCCGTCTTTCCGCTCGACGTCACGCCGTGGAGCAGGCACACCTGTTTCCGCTGCAACGCCGCTTCCACCTCCTGCAAGGCGCGTTGTTGCTGCTCCCCGAGGGGTTTGGGGCGGAACAGGGGTTGTGCGTCCTCCTCCCCGTCGGCCTCATCGAGAAATGGCCTGAGGCGCGGCACCTCCACCTGCCGTACCGCCAGCACGCCTTTTTTGCGCAGCTGGGTCAGGGCGGCGTCTGTCTGCGGCGTGGTGCACAGCGCGTGGCGCGTAACGGGGAGCAACAACCCGGCGTTTTGCAGCCGCAGGGCGGCGGGAGCCTGGGTCAGGTCGAGGTAGCGAAGGAGCAACGCCTGCTGTGCCGGCGCCCGTTGCAGACTGTCGAGCACGCTGTGGAGCTTCGCCTCGTCGAAAAACGCCGCTTCGACTTCCACGCGGCTCTCCGTGCGCGGCCGAAACCCCTGTTCGAGCGACTCGCGCACCACCACGGCCCCGAGGTCCAGGAGGCGTTTCACGGGAGGCAGCGGATTTTTCAAGCCGAGCTTCTTGGCCAGCTCCTTCAGCTCGCTCCCTTTCTCGGCATCGAGGAGTTGGAGGATGGCCCGGTCGGTGGCGTTGAGCTGTTGGCCGTCGGGTTGGAAATCGGCATTGCGCACAATCCACGTTTCGCTCTCCAGTTTCATCCCCTGCGGCAGTGCGGCTTTCATCACCTCGCCTTCGGTACACATATAATAATGTGCCATCCACTGCCACAGCGCCAGTTGCTCGGGCAGCACGCATGGCCGGTCGTCGGCCACGTCGGCCACCTCCTTGAGCTGCGTTGCGGGTTGCGGGTTCTGCTCCTGCAACTCCACAACGATGCCTGTGTAGAAGCGGCGCGGCCCGAGCGGCACCACCACGCGGCTGCCCACCGCCACGCGGGCGACGAGCCGGGGCGGAACGATATAGCTGAAACAGCCGGGCAGGGCTAAGGGTAAAAGGATGGAGGCGTAAATCATATCAATGGGGATTTGGCTGCAAAAGTAGGGAATTTCATGATTGGGAATGTAGGGAACGGGGGAAGAGTTAAAGCAGAGGGAAAACCGAAGAGGCAAATAAACTTTTTTAAACTTTATTCTTCGCAACTCAAAACCGAAGGCTAATTTTACAGCGCCAATCCTTCAATCTGATACTCACCAACTATGGAAACAGCACAGCATACTGCTTCATCCGCCCCCAATCTTTCTTCTTCCGCCCCGGGAAGCGGCGGCGCAACTCCCTATCGCTACGAAGTGTTAGACGGCCTGCGAGGCGTGGCAGCCTTGATGGTGGTCATTTTTCACCTGAGTGAAGCGTTCTCTTACGACCCTGTGTACAAACACTTGAACCATGGTTATCTCTGTGTCGACTTCTTTTTCGTGCTCTCCGGCTTTGTCATCGGCTATGCCTACGAGGGGCGGATGCGCTGCGGCCGGATGAGCCGCCGGGACTTCCTCAAGGCGCGTCTGGTCCGCCTGCAGCCCATGGTGCTCTTCGGTGTGCTGCTCGGTGCCGCCTTGTTCTATTTTCAGGAGTGCAACTACTATGCCGGCATCGGCGGAGCGAGCATCGGCTACCTCTTTGAGCAAATCCTGGCCGGCTTCTGCATGATCCCCATCCCGCCCGAGTGGAACGTACGCGCCAACGGCGAGATGTTTGTGCTGAACATTCCGCAATGGAGCATGGTGTTCGAGTACATAGCCAACCTGCTGTTCTGCCTCTTCGTGTTCCGGTTGGGCCGCAAGGGACTGCTGTTGTTGGTGGGTCTGTTTGCCTTGATGCTGACCGACAGTGCGCTGAACCTCAACCTCTTCGGGATGCTCGAAGCGCACGACTATCCCTGCTCGCTCAACGCGGGATGGTCGCTCACGGCGGAACAGTTTTACATAGCCCTCTCGCGCGTGGGCTACTGCTTCTTTGCGGGTCTGCTGCTCTTCCGCTTGTCGGCCCGTCGTCCGGCTGCCGCCTCCGCGCCGCAGGCGTCGCGCTTCCCGGTGTTCGCCGTCTGTTCGTGCATCATCGTGGGCGTGGTTTGCATCGACCAGATTGGCGGCTACGAGCACCCGCTCTACGACGGCATCTTCAACCTCTTCTGCGTCGGGCTGCTCTGTCCGTTCACGGTGTTGCTGGGCTCGCGACGGGTGGCCCTGCGAGAGCGCACGAAGCGTACCTGCGATTTTCTGGGCCGCCTTTCCTATCCGCTCTACCTGGCCCACTACCCCATCGTCTACCTCTTTTTCACCTGGATGGACAACCACCAAAACACGCCGGTGGGGATGCAGATTTTTGTGGCCGCCGCCACCTTCCTGCTGTCGGTTGCCACGGCCTATGCCGCCATGCGCCTGTGGGACGAGCCGGTGAGGGCGTGGCTGAAAGGCAAATGGCTGCGGAAATAAGGGATATAATTTTCGCAACTTGCGAAAATTATTGGTTATTAGGTTAGGGTCGCTTCGCTCCCTGCTGAGGGCTTTTGCCCCGTTGGGGCGCAGCCTGAACGGCATGGGGGTAGCTTGTCTTGCAGCGTTTCCTTGGGGAATATAGGTTCTTATTTTTTTACCAGAAAACAAAGTAATTTATAAGTAGGTGTTGAAAATTAGCTTATATTTCAACACCTACTTAACAAAATACACAACCTCTCTACTCCCTCGCCCCCTGCGAAAAGGGCATCGAGCGGACGCTCTCCACAAGTCCGCCACTTGTCGTTCAAAAGTCCCGGACTATTTTTTTCTACTCGCCGAGTTGTAAAAAATAGTCCGGGACTTTTTGCAACGGCTTCGGCGACCCGTGGAAATCTGCCGCCGGGCGACTGGCCGGAACGGCATTTCCACCCCACAGAGCATGACGACAAAGCGCGTATCCCACCGGAATGAGGCACGACATGGCCTTTTCCCGATGGGATACGCGCTGCAGTTTTCACGGGGCATCCGTGGGTCACTTCTCCGGCACGCGGAATTTCTTGGGCACGCCGGTTTCAAAGTGCATGGCTTCCCCCGTGATGGGATGATAGAAGTCTAAGCGGAAGGCATGGAGTGCCAGGCGTCCGATGGGGTTGTCGCCATTGCCGTACTTCACATCTCCGCACACAGGACAGCCGAGGTCCTGCATGTGAACGCGGATTTGATTTTTGCGCCCCGTTTCGAGTTTCAATTCCACCAAGGAGTGGTGCCCGTCCGTGCGGATGACGCGGTAATGGGTTACAGCAAATTTTCCGCCATTGTCGACGGGTGAAGAATAAGTGAAGTACGCTTTGTTGTCCTTCAGCCAGCTTTCCACCGTTCCCTCGGGCTGTGGCGGCGTGCCCGACACTAAAGCCATGTAGCGGCGGTCTGTAACGATTTCGTGCCAGTTGTGTTCCAAAATCTGCTCTGCCTCGATGGTTTTGGCGTAGACCAGGAGGCCGGAGGTGTCGCGGTCGAGGCGGTGAACGACGTGTGCCGTACACTTCTGCCGCGTGCGATGAAAATACTCGTCGAGCACAGTTTTCACACTGAAGGCATGGTGTGCGGAGGCCATGGAGAGTATGCCCACTCCCTTTTCTATCACCACGAGATAGTTGTCTTCATAAACGAGCTTCACGAACTTCGACTTGAGGTCGCCCTTCGGCTTGCGTTTGGCCACCTCCACGCGCGAGCCGGGCTGGAGCATGAGGTCGAACTGTCGGGTGTTTTTATAATCCACGCGCACGCCGCCTCCGCCAAGTATGGCCTTGGCGCGTGTACGACTGATGCCGTGCATCGCCTGCTCCAAGAATTCGAGCAGGGGCATGGCCTCTTTCACCACAAAGGTGGTGTATTGAAGTGAAGAACTGTTTCTCATTGTCTTTATCGGGGAATTGCCGGTTTTCGGCGTGCAAAGGTAGTGCTTTTTTAACTTGAAATGTGGAAGAGTTAAAAAGTTTATCGCTTACCTTGGGGAGCCCTGACACCGACAGCAGCCATTCTCCGCCGGCCTTCCACGGTCTGTTTCTGAATGGGAACTTCAGGGGAATGAAGGGGTAAGGTCATCCAGTTGGTCGGTGTGGCATTTTTTGCGCTTCGCTCGCCTTGCACTATTTTACCCAAACTTTTAACATCAAACCCATAAACTATGAAAAATAATGTATACTTTTGCCCAAACCTATGAAGAATTGGGAAATGCGACAGTAACATAACCAATAATACTACAATGGAATCATTACTAAAAATCGTAACGAATCCCGCTTCCATTGCTCACCTGGTGGTTATTTATGCACTGGTCATCAGCTTGGGCGTGAAATTGGGAAAAATTAAGTTTGGCGGTGTTTCGTTGGGCGTAACCTTTGTGTTATTTGTCGGGATTATTGTAGGACACATCTACAGTCATTACATCATTGACCCGGCTACCAGCGACTACATCACTCACGCAGCACAAAAGGAGGTGATTGACTTCGTCAAGGAGTTGGGCCTGATTCTTTTTGTCTACTGCATCGGCTTGCAAGTGGGCCCCGGCTTCTTCGCCACCTTTAAAAAAGGCGGCGTGGGCATGAACCTGATTGCCGTGGGCATAGTCTTGCTGAACATCGCCGTGATGCTGGGCCTCTACTTCCTGGTGTTTGACCACAACAACTTCAACCTGGCCATGATGGTCGGCACTATGTACGGCGCCGTGACCAACACGCCCGGTTTGGGTGCCGCTAATACCGTCGTGAAGGACTTTGCCGGCGACTGGGGCGCAGCAGGCATTCCCGACCTCGCTTCCAGCTACGCCTGTGCCTACCCCTTGGGTGTCGTAGGTATCATCCTGGCCACCGTACTCATCCGTTTCCTCTGCAACATCAAGCTGGAAAAGGAACAGGAGGCCATCCGCCTGGAACAGGAGCGCAACCCGCACGCCACACCCGTTCACTTGGTTATCAAGGTAACGAACTCCTCGGTAGTGGGCCGCACGCTCCACGAACTGCACTCCTTCCTGAACCGCCAGTTCGTCATCACGCGCTGCATCCAGGACGGCAAAATGTTCATTCCCAACGGAGAAACGAAACTGGAGCTGGGCATGGAAGTGCACCTCGTCTGCGCTGAGGACGAAGCCGAACCTATCTCGGCCTTGATGGGCGAACACCTGGCCGACCGCCAGTGGAAGGACGACATTGACAAGTCGAAGTACGTCAGCCACCGCTTAGTGATTACCAAACCCGAAATCAACGGCAAAACATTCGGCCAGCTGCACTTCAGCACCATCTATGGCGTAAACGTAACCCGCGTGACACGTAACGGCATGGACCTCTTCGCCGACCGCAACCTGCGTCTGCAAGTGGGCGACCGCATCCTGGTGACGGGTAGCGAAGAGAACATCGAACGCCTCAAGCGCGCCATCGGTGCATCGGTGAAACGCCTCGACCATCCCAACGTGGGCGCCATCTTCTTCGGCATCATGCTCGGTATCATACTCGGACAAATAGACTTTGGCGGCGGTGTGAAATTAGGACTGGCCGGTGGCCCGCTCGTAGTGGCTATCCTCATCGGCGCATTCGGCTACCGCTACAAAATCAACACCTACACTTCGACCTCGGCTAACCTGATGCTGCGCGAAGTGGGCCTGCTCCTCTTCCTCAGTAGCGTAGGTATTCAAGCCGGAGCCAAGTTCTGGGACACCATCATGAGCGGCGGTTTGCATTATGTCTGGACCGGTTTCCTCATCACCGTAGTTCCCATCCTCATCATGGGCGTTGTGGCACGCAAGGTGCTCAAGCTGAACTATTTCACGCTGATGGGCTTGATCGCAGGCTCGAACACCGATCCCCCTGCACTGGCCTTTGCTAACCAGACCGCCGGAAACGACGCTCCGGCAGTGGGCTACAGCACCGTATACCCGCTGGCCATGTTCCTGCGCATCCTCATGGCACAAATTGTCCTGATGATTTTCCTCACATAAAGCGAGATGACCCGTCGGTTGCATAACGACAGACATCCTCTCCCGCATAAACTCCACCCCCAAGCCGAACTGACACGTTGCGACTTGGGGGTGGCGACATTATAAATATAGGTGTTCCCCAAAGTGGCGCGACAGACGGAGCCGACAGGGCCGTAGGATAGGCCATCGGCGGCAACGGAAGCCGGAGCGCAGCACCCCTTCGCCACAATGCCGCCAATGCCAACAACCTTCCTCCCTCCAACGACAAGCATCCGCCTTTCCTGACATTTTTCCACCTCAAAACCCGGTCAAACCCACCTTTTTATCGACATACCCCTACACTTTGTCAGCCTAAAGCAAAAATCATCAGGTAGAAGTTGCCAAATCCAACTTAAATAAATACTTTTGCCGCCAAGACCCCGCCGGTGAGTACGACCGTCGGGCACTTTCTATACAAAAAACGAAAAATCAATCAAAATGAACTTCAAATCCATCCTTTGCACTTTAGTGCTTTTCTGCGCCATGGCGACTACAGCCTCTGCACAGTTGCCCTCTGTGAAACTCAAGGATATCAACGGTAAAGTAATCGACACGGCCAAACTCTCCAACGACGGCAAGCCTTTCATCATCAGCTTCTTCGCCACCTGGTGCAAGCCCTGCAACCGCGAGCTCAAAGCCATCCACGAAGTATACCCCGACTGGCAAGAGGAAACCGGCGTTCGCTTGGTTGCCATCTCCATTGACGAGGCACAGAACGCCCAGAAGGTAAAGCCCATGGTCGATGCTGCCGGATGGGAATACCAAGTGCTGCTCGACCCGAACAGTGATTTTCGCCGCGCCATGGGTGTGAACCTCATTCCGCACGTGTTCATCATCGACGGCGAAGGGAAGATTGTGGAAAGCCGCAGCTCCTACACCGAAGGCGGCGAACAGCATCTGATAGAGAAGGTACGCGAACTCGTGAAATAACATTAAGGATGCGGACAGGAGAAGCCGGCGCACACATCGCACGGAACGGAACTCCTGTCCGCATACTTTTATCATACACCCATACAATAAAAGCATACACATGAGAAAATATGCCGCAATGGCGGCCATCGCACTCACCTCGGCGCTGCCCCTGCAAGCACAAACCGACGACGGCAAAAAGTTCACCCTGCACGGCAGTGTGCAGAGCGACATCCTGACTTTCCCCAAGGAGGACGAGAAAATCGGTACCGGAACTTATGAGGACGACTTCATGACCAATACGTACGCAGAACTCCACCTGCTCAATAAATATGTGCAGGCGGGCGCACGATTGGAGTACCTGGACCACCCGATGCCGGGATTTGAAACGGACTTCAAGGGATGGGGACTTCCCTACTTCTACCTGAAAGGAACTTACAAGGGAGCGGAACTGACACTCGGCGACTTCTACGAACAATTCGGCTCCGGCCTCGTGCTGCGCAGCTATGAGGAACGCTCATTGGGCATCGACAACTCACTGCGCGGCGCACGCATGGTGCTGAAGCCCGTGAAGGGCTTGACACTCAAGCTCCTCGGCGGACAACAGCGCTATTACTGGCACCACCGTAACCTGGACAACTGCTCACCCTGGACATGGGGCGGCGACATGGAGGTGAACGTGGACCAATGGTTCAAGAAGATGGACGAGAGCGGCACACGCCTCTTGCTGGGCTTCTCCGCCGTGAGCAACCACGCCGGGAAGGAAGCTGACATCTACACTACGCGGCCCACAGGGGAGCCCAACGAGATTACAGGCGACCCCACGGTGCAACCATACGCCCTGAAGATGCCCAAGAACGTGGGGGCGTTCGACGTACGCGCCAACTTGCAAAAAGGGAACTACAGTTTCTTGGCAGAATATGCCTGGAAGGGACACGACCCCTCGACGGCGAATAATTTTACTTACCAAAAGGGCAAAACGCTCCTGCTTTCGGGTTCTTACTCCAAGCGGGGTATGAGCGTACTCCTCCAGGCCAAGCGCAGCCAGGACATGGCGTACCGCTCGCGCCGCACCATCAGCAACGCATCGTCGGCCTGCTACATCAACCACCTGCCCGCCTTCTCCTATCAGCACACTTACACCCTCGCGGCCCTCTATCCCTACGCCACACAAATGGCTCCGGGCGAATGGGCCTTCCAAGGCGAGCTGGGATATACCTTCAAGCGCAAGACATTCCTCGGAGGTAAATACGGAACCAACCTGAAGGTGAACTTCTCGCACGTTCGCGGCATCGACCAAAGCACAAACGAAACGCACACCGACGAGCCCGGCGGAAACGGCGCGGAGTCGAAATTCTTCAAGATGGGTCCCGAAACGTACTACCAGGACATCAACGTGCAACTGGAGAAGAAGGTGAACAAACAGCTGAAGCTGAACTTCATTTACTCCAACCAGCGTTACAACCAGCAGGTGGTGGAAGGACACGGCGAGAAGGCTATCAAAAGCAACATCTTCGTGGCTGAAGGAAAATACCAGTTCTCGCCCAAATTCACCCTGCGCGGCGAAGCGCAGTACCTGCACACCAAGCAGGACCAGAAGGACTGGTGGTACGGCCTACTTGAGCTGTCCATACTGCCCCACTTCATGATTTCCATCAGCGACCAGTACAACGGACACGTGCCTTACTTCAAGGCAAACGGCTCGGAAGACGCTTCACGCGGTACGCACAAGGAGCACTACCTGCTCGGCTCCGTAGCCTACACGCAGGGGGCACACCGTCTCCAGCTGAGCTACGGCAAGACTCGCGCCGGCTATAACTGTTCGGGCGGTGTCTGCCGCTTCGTGCCGGCCTCGAAGGGTCTGCAGGCCAACTATACTTTCACTTTCTAACTCTTTTCAACCACAAGCTTTTATTTGTATTCCATGAGAATATATCCTTTCATAGCAGCCCTGGGCTTGGCGATGGCCACGCTCACAGCCTGTGAGAATGTCGACGAGAACGAACGCTTCAACGGCCCCGTGGACATCACGCCCAAGAAGAATGTGCTCATAGAGGACTTCACCGGACAACGCTGCGCCAACTGTCCGCTCGCAACGGAGGAGTTGAAAAACATACAGAACGTCTACGGCACGGAACACGTCATTGCCGTGGCCATTCACGGCGGTTCGCTCGGGCTGAGCGAGGAGGACCGCCCCACCCTCGGCCTGGCCAATAGCCAGAGTGCCGAACTCTACGAATATTGGGGCGTTCAAGAACAGCCGAACGGCCTGATTGACCGCAAGGGTGGCCTGCAACCTTTCACCAACTGGTTCGGCCTGACCATCAACCGCCTGATTGAGGCTCCCAAAGCCGACATCCGTCTGCAACAACCCACGTTCGACCCCGCCACACGCAAGCTTAGCCTCCACGCAGAGGTGGAAAGCAACGAGAATGTGGAGGGCAAGCTGCAGCTGTGGCTCACGGAGAGCAACCTGGTGCGCATCCAGTCTCTCCCGGCGCAGTGGGGCGGCGGCACCGACAAGGAGTACGTCCACAACCACGTGTTCCGCGCTGCGGTGAACGACCTCTTCGGCGACGAACTCGTGCTCCAGGCCGGACAGGCGCAGAGCCGCGACTACGAATACACGCTGAAGGACCACTGGGTGGAGGGAAACATGGCCGTCATCGCCATCTTCTACAACGAGGCCGACGGCGTGATGCAAGTGACCGAACAACCTGTCATTCCATAACACAAATCCATAAAACAACTGCTTATGAAAAAGATTTTTACCCTTTGCTGCTGCGCACTCTTCGGCGCAGCCATGGCCCACGCCCAGCTGCAGGTAACCTGCAACGGTAAAGAAGTGGCCGAAGGCGAAGTGCTGACATTCTACGCCCACGAAGACGACTTCGGAGAAATCAGTGCCGGACCCACCATGGACCCCACGTTTATAAACACTTCCGATGCCGATTACGACATCACCGTCACGGTGAAGACAAGCGAGAACGCCAACAAAGGCGGTCTGAACTGGTGCGGTATCACGATGATGTGCCAGGATATTAAGGGCGGCTCGGAAACGCGCACCGGCACGCTGAAAGTCAAGGGCTTCCCCCTGAGCATGCAGCTCCACGGCGTTTTTGAAAAAGGCGACTTCAAGACCTACGAAGCTAGCGTAACGGTGAAAAAAGGTTCGGAATACCTCACATCGTTCAAGGAAGTATTCGTTTATGACGGCGAAGACCACACCGGCATCGAGAACGCCGAAGCCGGCCACCGCGTGAACTTCACCAACAACGCCTTGACGTACAGCTTCAACACCGTGGCACCGCGCAGCCTCCAGGTGTATGCCGCCGACGGCCGCTTGGTACGCTCCGCAGCCCTCTCATCGGCCAAAGGAAGCCTCACCGAAAACGGCAAGACGGTGAAGAGCCAGAAAGTAGTGCTCGCAGGTAAATAATAACTGCGGCGAATGCCGACGATAGAGCGGACTTCCCCAACTGCCATAACTCAACCGACTGCTTGATAGCAAGCAAAGGTTTTCGTATCGCAGTTGGCGAAGTCCGCTCTTTTGCATCCTGCCCTCCTCCTCGCGCCTTAAAGCCCTCCGCATTGCGCCTGAGTGCAACGGGCACAAGGCATTGCGAGGAGGAGAACGGCCTGTCCTCAGCCGCTTCGCCCCTTCCCGCGAAGAAATATCGGACCTGTTTATCCCACGGAAAAGATACCGCGCAAAAGTCCTGGACTATTTTTTTCAACTCGGCGAGTAGGAAAAAATAGTCCAGGACTTGTAAAAACAACTCCGCCTGTTGGAAAAACAGCTTCCATCCATTTAAAAAACTGACAACAACAAAAACAACACGAAACAACCCTTTAAGCTAAAAAAGTTGTCCCATGTTGTCCAAGTTGTCGTGATCCCAAAAACTGACAACAACAAAAACAACACGAAACAACCCTTTAAGCTAAAAAAGTTGTCCCATGTTGTCCAAGTTGTCGTGATCTATTATTATAGATTCGCGATTATTTTTCTTTCACCTTCTTTCCTTCGCGGTCGATGTACCACTCGGAATCCTTGCGGCTCACCTTGCACTTACCGTCGCGGAAACCTTCTACGCGGTCGTAACGGTGCGGTTTGATGACTACGGCACCCGTGGGGTCGATAAAGAGCACCTTGTCGTCTTTGTTCCAAACCGGAGCCAGCCCTTCCGAAAAATCTTTTGCGGCATTATAGGTTGGAGCGATAACCTCCTGGCCCTCTTTGTCGGCAAAGCCGTAGTGATCGTCGCGCTTGAAGAGGATGCGGTCGTCGTGGAAGCTTCCGATGGAATCATAGGTGATTTCCATGCACGGAGCGCCGCCCTCCTTGAGCAAGCCCCATTTTCCCTGTTGGCTCACATGGATAAAGTCGGCACAGTTGAAAGGCGTGTCAGACACCTCCGCCTTCTGTCCCTTGACATCCACCATCTGTTCGTACACACAGGGATAAATCACTTCGCCCGTGGGCTTCATGAACCCCCACTTCTCCTCCACACAGCAGGCCGTTACTTCGCTGTCGAACGGTTTGATGCAATCGAATTTCGGTTCCGCCAAGGTTCGACCCTCGCCGTCCATCAGTCCGTAAAGCCCCTTTTCTGTTTCAAAATACACCGGCGTCTGGCGGAAGAGCGGCGGCATCTGCGGATTGTAGCGCAGGCGCAAATCCTTGTCAAAGCGGAAAATGTCCTTCATCTGGCAAGGTTGGCGCAGCTGTCCCTGGAGCGTAATCAAGCCATAGAGGTTGTCGCGGCACACCCATGCCAGTCCGTTGGCAAACTCACCGACATAGCTGTATTCAAAGGGGACGATGGTGTTGCCCTTCAGGTCGGCCACGCCGCGTTTGCCTTCGAGCGTGGCATAGAGCAACCCCTGACGCGGACGTTCCACCTTGTCGAAACGGCAAGCCAGCACCTCGCGTCCGGCCAGCGTAACAAATCCCTGTTTGTTGCCCTGAAGGGAAATGAACTCCTTCGACAAACGTTCCATGCCGTCGAGCCGGTCATACACAAAGGGAATGCACTCCGTGCTGTCGGAACATACCACGCCATACTTGCCGTCCCGGAGTCCGCAATAGAGGCTCAGCGTGTCCTTCTCGCCGGCATAGTAGAGCCAGTCGTAACGGAAGGGCACCACTTCCTCCTCATTGTAACGCACCACGCCGTAGCGAACGGAGTAAGCCCCTTGCGCATCCATTCCTTCGCGACAAGCCACGCACAGACCGTTGTGGTCGCCGCCCACCGCAGTGAAGCGGGCAAAGGGGTCGGTAATCCAGTTGGTTTCCTCGCCGTCGGCGGGATAATCATAGAGTTCAAAATCGGCGGGGTTGGCCAATGCCTGCTGCCACATTTGGCGTATGTAGGCGTGGGTCAGCGTAGTTTGTCCGTCGGGGGCAGCAAAGCCTTTGAGGTGGAGCACCTTACGCTCCTTGGTGCGCGTGGTGATGAGCACATCGCGCTCCACGAGTGCCAAACCGTCGGAGAAAGGTTCGAGCGAGTAGAAAAGCGGTGGCAGAACGAACTCTCCACGCTGATTGATGTAGCCCCATTTTCCATCTAAGCGGACCCGGGCGCAGCCCTCGCGGAAGATAGGGACCTCTGTCTCCGCTACGGATTCGTTGTCGTAGTAGCGCGTGTTCTGAATGTGGTAAGGCAGTCGCAACACGGTATCTCCCTTCTCACCGACAAAGATGGCGTTGAGCGTTTCGTTCTTCAGTTCTTGGAAACGGAGGCCTTCGCTGAGCAAAGCCTGCTCTGAGGCAAATGACTTGCGGACCTCTTCAATCTTGGTGCGGTAGGAGGTGTAGGGAAGCTGGGCAAAATCATACTTCAGGGGAACAAATTCCTTTCCCATCTTGTTCACGTAGCCCCACTTTCCTTTCTTGCACACCGCCACGATGTCGTTGATATAGCGAGCGCAGTCGTTGTATTCCACCGGCACGAGTGCGGTTCCCGTGGTGTCCACCAGTCCGCATTCCCAGCCACCGTCGACCAAGCGTCGGGCACAGAAGATGAGGCCATCGACGGGTGAGCGTTCGATATAGTCGTAGGTACAGGTCAGCACCTCGCGTCCCTGCGTATTGATAAGGCCCATGCTGCCGCCCTCCTGGACCTGTACGCGGGCCAGGTTACCATAGAAAGCGTCGCAGGCGGCATATTTGCACGAAATCACCTCTTTGCCCGTAGCATCGACGTAGCCGCATTTTCCGGCGCGCACAACGGGAAGGCGCACCTCGGAAGGCTGCAGGTTGGTGCGCAGGCGGTAGTGGCAGAAAGAGAACACCGTGTCGGGGTCGAAGCTGTCCTTCACCGGACGGGGCGTTTCGTATTTACAAGCCACGGCTTCGTTGCCCTGCGTGTCGATGTAGCCCCATTTTCCGGCGCGTTGCACGAGAGCGTAGCCGCCATGGAAAGCTCCGAAGTCGGTATATTTTTGCATTTTGGCCAGAAATTCCGGCGTAAGTTCCACTTTGTTCTGTGAACTTTGGGCCTGTGCCGTACAGATGGCACAGATCAGAGGAAACAAAAGCAGGACGCACCTTACGGCGTGCCTGAATCGCGTAGTGAAAAGCATAGAATGGATCATAAGTGTTTCGGTAGTTGCAGCCCGACCGCATAGCGGGCTTCGCAGTTCCGGAGTGAGTAGTAAAAGATGTTGTATGGCAGGCCAAGGTTGTCCGGCTGTAACGACCGGCGCCGGAGTTGGCGGTCCTGCTCCTTTTGTCCTGAAAATTAAATTCTGTTTTATAAAGTGTCCCGGACAAGCATGACCGTTCAGTCCGACATCTTGTCCGGGACGTTCTCTTCTCTATTTATCTGAAAAACGCTTTCGCGTTGCATCGAGAGGCTTTGTCGCTGCACCTCCTCCTGTGTTTCACGCCATAGGCGGAACGGGGTGTGCGGTGCGCGTTATCCCACGCGACTTCCCGCCACTACGGGCCGGTCGACGGTAACCACGCTGAGCGACTCGTCGAAGTTGACGGCAGAGAGTATCATGCCTTGGCTCTCAATGCCGTTGATGGTGCGCGGAGCCAGGTTGGCCACGAAGCACACCTGCTTTCCTACCAAATCCTCGGGATTGTAGTGTTGGGCAATGCCGCTCACGATGGTGCGGTTTTCGAGTCCGTCGGCGATTTCAAACTTCAGGAGTTTCTTGCTCTTCTTCACCTTTTCGCAGCTGAGGACGGTACCGACGCGGATGTCGAGTTGTTCAAACTGTTCAAAGGGAATGTTGGGTAACACGGGCTCTGCCTTGTAGTTGGCCGCCTCGTTGGCCTTTTTCGTGTCGAGCAGTTTCTGCACCTGCGCTTCGATGACGCTGTCGTCTATTTTCTCGAAGAGCAACTCCGGCTCTGCGAGTTGTTTTCCGGCGGGCAGGAGGTCGATGCTTCCGAGTCGGTCCCATTCGGCCGCCTCCATGCCGAGCATGCGGCGGAGTTTTTCGGAACTGAAGGGGAGGAAGGGCTCGAAGGCCGTGGCGAGGTTGGCCACCAACTGGAGGGAGAGGAAGAGCACCGTCTTCACGCGCTCGGGGTCGGTCTTTACCACCTTCCAGGGCTCGGCGTCGGCCAAATACTTATTGCCTATTCGCGCCAGGTTCATGGACTCTTTCTGCGCATCGCGGAAGCGGAAAGCTTCGAGGAGGCGTTCCACCTCGGCCTTGACGTTCTGGAACTCGCTGATGGTTTCTTGATCCTGCGGGGTGAACTCTCCCGGCTGCGGAACCACGCCGTCGTAGTACTTCTTGGTGAGTTGCAGCGCGCGGTTCACAAAGTTTCCGTACACGGCCACGAGTTCGTTGTTGTTGCGCGCCTGGAAATCTTTCCAAGTGAAGTTGTTGTCCTTCGTTTCGGGGGCGTTGGCCGTGAGCACGTAGCGCAGCACGTCCTGTTTGCCGGGGAAGTCGCGCAGATACTCGTCTAACCACACCGCCCAGTTACGTGAGGTAGAAATTTTGTCGTCTTCGAGGTTGAGGAACTCGTTGGCGGGCACGTTGTCGGGGAGGATGTAGGAGCCTTCCGCCTTGAGCATGGAGGGGAAGACGATGCAGTGGAACACGATGTTGTCCTTTCCGATGAAGTGGATGAGCCGTGTGGAGGGGTCCTTCCACCACGTTTCCCATGTGTCGGGTAGGATTTCCTTGGTGTTGCTTATGTAACCGATGGGGGCGTCGAACCACACGTAGAGCACCTTTCCTTCTGCTCCCTCGACGGGTACGGGTATACCCCATTCGAGGTCGCGGCTCACGGCGCGGGGTTGGAGTCCCAGGTCGAACCAGCTTTTACACTGTCCCATGACATTGCTGCGCCACTCCTTGTGTTGTTCGGTGATCCACGGCTCCAGCCATTGCTGGTGCTTGTCTAAGGGGAGATACCAGTGTTTTGTTTTGCGCAGCACGGGCTTTGAGCCACTCAGTGCGCTTTTGGGGTTGATGAGTTCGGTGGGTGAGAGTGCCGTTCCGCACTTTTCGCACTGATCTCCGTAGGCGTGTTCAAAATGGCAGTGGGGGCATTCGCCGGTGATGTACCGGTCGGCGAGGAAGGTGTGTGCCTCTTCGTCGTAGTACTGCTCGCTTTCTTTCTCCACGAACTCTCCTTTTTCGTAGAGTTTGCGGAAGAAGTCGGAAGCGGTTTTTCGGTGAACCTCGGAGGTGGTTCGTCCGTAATTGTCAAAGGAAATGCCAAATTCGCGGAATGATTCGGAAATAATCTTGTTGTAGCGGTCGACCACCTGTTGGGGTGTGCATCCTTCTTTGCGGGCGCGGATGGTCACCGGCACGCCGTGTTCGTCGGAACCGCAGATAAAGAGCACTTCGCGCTGCTTGAGCCTCAGATAGCGCACGTAGATGTCAGCGGGAACGTATACGCCGGCCAAATGACCTATATGTACTCCGCCGTTGGCATAGGGCAATGCGGCTGTAACAAGCGTTCTGGCAAATTGCTTATTTTCCATTGTATGTGCTGTGATTGTATTTATTGGCAGCAAAATTACACTTTTTATATATAATAGGGCATTTTTTATATCGGGAAATGGTTCCGGGGGCCTTCAGGCCGTCATGTACACGCAACATGGCTGTGTTTTAATAAGAAAACGACAACGTAAACAACGAAAGACAACATCCGGCGGAGAAAAAGTTGTCTTATGTTGTCATAGTTGTCGTCTGTTATTCAATAAACGACAACGTAAACAACTAAAGACAACATCCTGAGAAGAAAAAGTTGTCTTATGTTGTATAAGTTGTCGTTTCGTAAGACGTACGCGCGCGCGTTCCTATTATATATAAGGGTTTGTTGCGATGGCGCAGCCGCTTTCCGTCGCGTTGTCGCGGTGGCGGGCTACGTCAGGCTGATATTTTCCACCTCCACCCTTTCGTGCATGAAGAGGGCCGCGCTTTGTTGGAACTTTTCGGCGTTTTCGGTGGTCAGGTAGTGGCATTGTCCGTGTTTTCCCAGTCGGCAGTCCATCTCCGGGTGGCGTTCGAGGTAGCTGCGGAGCGATGTGGCGACATACTCCCCCTGTGGCACGATGCGCACGCCGGGCGGGGTATATTTCAGTATTTTGTTCATCAACAAGGGGTAGTGCGTGCAGCCCAGGATGAGCGTATCAATCTGCGGGTCCTGCCGCAGGATGCCCTCCACGCGCTTCTGCACGAAATAGTCCGCCCCCGGCGAATCGAACTCATAGTTTTCCACCAAGGGCACCCACATGGGGCACGCCTGTCCCGTGACCGTGATGTCGGGCCACAGCTTGTTGATTTCCATCGTGTACGACCCGGAGTTCACCGTGCCCGCCGTGGCGAGCAGTCCCACGTGGCGGCTGCGGGTGAGGGGGCCTACGGCTTCCACCGTGGGCCGTATCACGCCCAGCACGCGCTTGTCGGGGTCGAGGCGCGGCAGGTCGTTCTGCTGAATGGTGCGCAGCGCCTTGGCCGACGCCGTGTTGCAGGCCAGGATAACGAGCGGACAGCCCCGGCGGAAGAGTGCCTCCACCGCCTGGAGCGTGTAGCGATAAATCACCTCGAAAGAGTGTGCGCCATAGGGCGCGCGGGCGTTGTCTCCCAAGTAGAGGTAATCGTACTGGGGCAACATCTGCCGCATCTGGCGGAGTATGGTCAGTCCGCCGTAGCCGGAGTCGAAAACACCAATGGGGTTCACGTGCTGAAAGAATAAGGTGAAAAAGCCGGACGTCGTGTCCGGCTATTGGTCAGGGGGTTACCGTTTCGGAAATCTTCTCCTTCACATAGGGCATGGCGTCCTCCGCCACGGCGGGGTGGAGGAAGGAGCACGAAGGCGTGTCGAGGTTGATGATGACCTCATAGCCTCTTTCGAGGCCCACGTTGCGAATCAGCTCGTCGAGCATTTGTCGGAGCGGGCGCATCATGTCGGCCTCTGCGGTGCGGAGGAGTGCGTCGGCATCCTTGCGAAAGGCGATGGCCTTCTCCATCTGTTCCTGCAAGTCGCGCTGGCGTTTCAGGAGGATGTTCTGCGGGAAATCCTTCTGTCCTTGCAGAAACTCGGCAAAGAGGCGTTTGAAATTCTGTTCGTTGTAGGTCGTTTCGGCCTCGTACTTCTTCTGCAGCTCCTCCATACGTTGCTGCACCTGCGCATACTGCGGCAGGCTCACGAGCAGGGAGTCGTAGTGGATGGTGCCGTACTTGATGGTCGACTGGGCCTGCATCGTGCAGGGTGCCAGCAAAAGGAGAAAGAGAAATAGCAGTCGTGTCATACGTTTATGGACTTGAATGTGGCGTGCGGCCAACCGGCGTCGGCGTTGCGCCACCCTTTAGTAATCATAGTTAACCGAGGCGGGCTGTCCGTTGGAGCTGTAATAGCTGCACAGGTCGAGGTTGCCGTCGTTGCGGAAGCTGTAGCTGAAGTTGAGCGTGTAGTTGAGCTGTTCGTTGGGAAATTCGTAGGAAACGGACTTCACGAGGTTTTGCGTGGCGGCTCCGAAGAGTCCGGCGTAGTAGAGGTATTCGTAACCCATGATGCCCAGTTCCTTGGTCACTGCCACGGGCAACACGCCGTTGGCATTGGGCTCCACGGCCGGAGTGAAACGGAGCACGACGGGTGCATTGCCCGTTTCGGTATAGGTGATGGTGGAAATGTTGCCGCCGGAGTATTCTATGTCGCCCGTGGTGACATACGAGGGTCCCACGCCGATGGTTTCTTCGTAGACAGTTTTTTTCCACTTCGTGATGCGCCCTTCAAAACCATAGGAGAAGGTGTAGACATTGCGGTTCACGCGCATTTCCACGATATACCCCGAGGAGTTGAGCGAAAGCTTCGTGTTGCTGCCTGTTGAAGTTGACACGTTGACTTTATTGGCTTCGTAGCTCAGGTCGGCGGTCATGGTGATGGCCTTGTCGTAGCTGTCGGACGCTGCGCGCACCGTTCCGGTGGCTTTGGTGAGGCGTTCGTTTTTGTAGGTGAACTGCCAGTCGTAGCTCTGCTCCACGCTGCCGCGGTTGCTGACCGCCTTGACGGGTGCGCCTCCGCGCGTGGGGAGAACGGGCTTGAAAGTGGGCGAATCGTCGTCGGAGCAGGCGCAAAGGCCGATGGCGACGAAGGCTGCCACGATAAAATTATAAATCGACTTCATCATGATTTTCCTTTTTGGGGTTTGACGGGCAAACTTACGGTTTTTTTTCGGAATACGCCCAAATTCGTTGCATCGAAAGCAGATATTAACGTGCAGATGAAGGTTTAGAGGGGAAAGTGGAGAAGTTTCGCGTGGAGAGTGGAAAAGTAGAGCCGTCGCCCCCAGGACGGTTTGCCTCGACAGATGACAGTTTTCAAACGCCATCGGCTGTTAACTTCCAGCCTCCGGTCTTTGGGGAGAAAGTGGCAATAGCCTGTTGCCCGAAGGGTCGTCAGCAAGCTCCGGGCGCAGGCTTCAGCCATCGTCAGCCTGCGCCCGATGGCAGGCGTTGCGGGCTGCTGAAAAATAGTTCGCCACTTGTGCGAAAAAAGTCCCGGACTATTTTTTTCTACTCGTCGAGTTGTGAAAAATAGTCCTGGACTTTTTGTCGCCCCTGCTGCGACACCTTGTTCCACGTCCCTTGCCGGATGTCTCGTTGGTCGGCAACATTCGTCTTTTCTTAGGAATGTCATCAGGGAATTGTTATTTTTTTGAGAAAGTTTAAGAATTTGCTGCCAAGATGCCGAAAGAATTTTTACTTTTGCGCGTACCAGGCAACCCGGTTGCCCTACAAAAAAAATACCATCGGAAAACCGAAAGACCGAAAGTCCCATGCTACCGAAAAAGATTTACACAGACGATTTACAGACCGCACGGGCACTCATCGCACGCAACCCTGAGGTAACACGCCACTACTTCTATCGGCAATGTTACCCCCTTTTTAAATCCATCTTCGACAATTACCATACCGACTGCGAAAGTGTGAAGGAATTGATTGACGAAATTTACCTCGTGGTGCTCGCCCCGAGTCAGCAAACGGGGAAATGCCAGATGGAGAACTACCGTGGCGAGAGTAGTCTGGCAGCCTGGCTCAAGTCGGCCTGCCTCTTCTACTGCTACCACCGCTTTGAAATCAAGGAACGGATGCCCCGCTACGAGGCCCTGACCCACGGCGATTTTTCCGACGACGACGAGGCAGGTGATAGATACGACCAAATTTACGGCTCTGTAGAGATGGACATCAATAACCTCAACCGGCTCGATGTACTCGCCATCTTACACCAAATGCCCAACCAACGCTACAGCGAACTCATCCGATTGCGCTATTTAGAGCAGTATACCAACGAGGAAACGGCCGGTTTTTTAGGCATGAGCATGGATAATTACTACAACAAGCACAAGCTGGCGAAAGCACAGTTTGAACGTATTTGCAGAAAGGAGGCCGGCAATGCTTAGTTCTTCCATTCCCTTCATTTCTGTGGAGCAGTATGCCGCCTTCCTCGACGGTAACCTGCCCGAAAACGAGATGCTGCAAATGCAACAGGCCATCGACGCCGACCCAGGCATGAACCGCCTCAACGAGGTGGCGCAACGGGTGGAGGCAGACGTGGAGGCGTTTGCAACTGACCCGGAAGCCACACTGCCGGACGAACTGCTGACGGACGATTTCAGCATTCCCAACCTCGACACGCACGCGCTCTGCGACGTTTCGGCCGACTGGCCTTTCGCCTCCGCAGCCGCCAACGCGCCGGAGGGGGAGCATAGCGGTCTGGACTACGATTGGCTCCTGCCGGAACAGTACCCGGAGGGACCGGACCACGAACCGACTTCCGACATCGACACCGACGGCGGAACGACCGACGACCCGCCCACGGGCGACTTCGACCTTGGCCTCTTTTTCTAAACCTTCAACAAAAAAAATCTACATTTTTTTACTCTCTGCCGACAGATTGACCGGCAAAAGGCTATCTCTATCCTTGTAAACCAACAAATTATTTTCCGATATGATTGACAGTTTGATAACTCCCGAAACCATCTCGGCCGAAAACACGAGCTGGGAAGACGAAAGCGGATACCACGTTGGCTATGACACCAACAACGATGGCCAATACGACACGGTGGAAACCTACGCCGGCTTCGATGCCTACGGCAACCCCACCCACTACGAAATATCCTACGACACGGACCACAATGGCATGATGGACACGGTGATGGGTGTCGACATGAACGAATATGGCCAGCAGGTGGATACCTACGAGTCGTATGACTACGACCAGGACGGCCGGATGGACATGACAAAGCTCTACGTGGACAACACGGGCGACGGAGAGTTTGACCAGGTGACGACCACGCGCTTGGACACCTCGGACTCGGACGTCGTGATGACCATGGACACGCAAATAGACCTCTCCGGCAATCACCAGGCCGACCAAGGCATCAACATGCAGTTCATTGACCAAACGGGCAACGGAGAGCCGGACATCGTTCACCTGGAGCTGACCGACGGACAGGGCAATGTGCTGGAACAGCAGGACATGACCTACGAGGAGTTTGACAACATGAACCAAATGAACTACTCTTCGGCTTGTATGGGCGAGAACCTCGCCGCACAGTTCAACCCCGACGCCGCCGACCCCGACGCCGTGGCCGGAACACCCGCCGAGGACATGGAACACTGGGAGTATCAGGGACAAACAGGCCGCTGCGCCATCTACGCACAGAAGTTTGCCATCGAAGCCATCACCGGCCGCGAAATTCCCATCGAGGAACTGGTGGCTGTGGCCGAGGAGAACGGATGGTTTGTGCCCGGTGAGAACGAAGGAACCGTTTCGCTGAACATGGACAAGCTGGTGGAATACTACGGCGTGGAGAACGAAATGTCGTTTAACAACGACATCGAATCGCTCGAAGAGGCACTCAACGACGGACACAAGGTGATTGTGAGCGTGGACAGCGGACAGATTTGGAAAGGCGAGGAGAACGACATTTTCTCCCCCGAAACCACTGCCGACCATGCCGTGGAGGTCATCGGCATTGACCGCACCGACCCCGAAAACCCCATGGTGGTGCTCAACGACTCGGGAACGCCCAACGGACGCGGCGAGCTCGTACCGCTCGAAGTGTTTGAAAATGCCTGGAGTGCCGGCGATTCTCAAATGATTGAATGCTGGGCTGCCTAAATCCTGCCTCCGGAATTCTGTTTTCACCTTACCGCCGCCACAAGGCGGACTTCCTTAATCTCATCCGACAATGAACAACGAACATCTCATTTCCAGTTTATACGAAAGTTTCAAAAAACGGGCCGAAGTGCGCGCCCTGATGCCCATGGGCTACGTGGCCGACCTGCCACTCCTCACGGTGAAAAACGACTGCTTGGTGGCCGTGGTGCCTTTCCTGCGCTACAAAACCACGGGAGTGAAGGACCACACACTGGTCTTCCCCGTGCGCTACGTCTTGGAGTACCGGCTGCCCGAACTGAGCATAACGGGCTTCCGCGACCTGGCTCTCGACCCCGTGCTCGGCTCCACGGACTTCCATCGCGCCGCCGGCTTCTTCCGCCACGAGGCGGTGCAACACCTCGACCGCGAACAGTATGCCGAACTCCGCAACCAGACGCTCGCACTCTACGACAAGCTCTGCCACAGCCTGCTCGATGAAAACGGAACGTTCGACGAGGCGGACGACATCCAGCTCAGCCAAAACCTCCACCTGCTCCTCGAACCGGCGGTTTGGCGGGCATACCAGGTAATCGACGAGGATTTCTATCAACGGTACATGGGATAAGCCCGAAAGGACCATTTCCCTCCCCCACTCCTTATATATAATAGGTATGTCCGGCATCCTGACCGCCGCAAGCACACCTGCTTCACTTCACTCCCCAAAACCAATCTCATGAACAAGATAAAAAACGCGAACTTCTTCAAGAAGCCGCTCCCAACCGCCCCGCAAAACGGACCAACCGCACAACAGCCGCAACAAACGCCGGCACCGCAGGCTCCGCAGCCCGCAGCCGCACAGCAAGCGCAGCCACTGCCGCCTCGCATCATACACATCTCCTCCGAACTGCTCGATGAGGTAAAAAAGACCATAGCCCTGCTGAAAGAACAGGAGCTGCCCGTTCACGCCAAGCAGGTGGCACAGCTCTGTGGCAACGTGCTCAACGAACGCTTCGCCATTGCCGTGGTGGGAGAGTTCAGCAAAGGTAAAAGCACGCTCATCAACCGTTTGGTCAACGCCGAGGTGCTCCCCACAGCCGTACTGCCCACCACCGCACTGCTCACCCGCATCCGCTACGGCGCACAACCGAAACTCACCGCGGTGAACAAAAGCGGACAACGCCGCGCCATGCCGCTGCAACCGCAGTCGTGGGAAGGACTGACCGCCACCAATTTCGGCGACAGGGAGCCGGAAGGATTCGTAGAGGTGGAACTGCCCAACACGTGGCTCGGACAGAACAACATCGAGGTGATTGACACGCCGGGAGCCGGCGACCTGGAAGCCAGCCGCGCCGCTGTCATCGAACGCTGCCTCATGGGCGCCGAAGCCTGCGTCGTGGTGATGGCCGCCACCAAGCTGCTCAGCATCACGGAGCGCGAGTTCATCCGCAAGAAGCTACTCTCGCGCAACATTCCCTTCATGGCCATCGCACTGACGCACATGGATCAGGTGCCGGCCGAAGAGCGCGTCAACGTCATCGACTATCTCTACAAACAGCTCGAAGGCATGAAGCTCAAAGTGCCCGTGTTCGTGGCCGACGACGACATTCACCTGCCCGGAAGCGTCTACGACGACATCTGTGGCTTCGACTGCCTGCGCAAAATGGTGGCCAGCTGGATGATCCACCCCGAACGCCGCGAACTGACCGAGCAGTGGCTCAAGACAAACGTGGCCGACGTGCTCGGCAACGCACTGGCCACACTGCAACAGCAGCAGGCGTTCCTACAGGCCAAGGACTCGGAACGCGAACAGCTCATTGCCCGACGCAACAACGCCTTGGCGCAAATCGACTCCAAGTGGAAGGAACTGCGCGACGAGATGGAAACACGTTGCAACCGCTGCATCCAACAATTTAATACCCGCGCGGCAGAATGCGGCGACACCATTATCGAAACACTCCAGCACGAGGTGGGACGACAGCCCAACCCGAAGCAGTGGGTCGACGAGGAATACGCTTACCGCGTGAAACGCGAACTCTCAGCCGTATCGCTCGCGCTCGACCAGCGCGTGGCCCACTCGCTCAACGTGGACCTCAAATGGCTGAATGAGCAAATATCGAGACAGTTCCAGATGGTGCTCAACATACGTCCCGACGACCTCAACAGCAAGGAGGAGCTCCAGCCCGACGTCAACGAACGCGCCGTACGACTCCAGGACATCAAGGACCAAAGCACGAAGGCCACCATCCTGACTACCTGTGCCACACTCGGCACCGCGCTCATGCTCGGCGTGTCGGGAGCTGCACCGCTCATACTCGCCACCATGGGCGTAGGCACTGGCGCCAACCTGCTCTCACGCCGCATGCTCGACAAAAAGGCCAAGGAGCAGCAGCAAAAAATCAAGGAGCTCATCGCCACGGAGGTGAAGCGCATCATGCAGGAGGCATCGGCCGACAGCGAAGTCAAGATACGACTGCTCTACAACGACATCATCCGACAGTCGCGCAACGTGGAAAATCGCTGGATGCAAGCACAGCGCGACCTTATCCGCCAGACCACCGAAGGAAACGTGGACGAAGCACGCCAGAAGGTGAAGGGAAGAATCGAAGCCCTCACGCAGGCTTGCGAAACGCTGCACAACGCATAGTAGACCCTACTCCCATTCATTTCTTTTCTCCACAAAAAAACAACCTATTCTCATGTCCAACGATAATTATAGTTATTCCTGGTACCAATCCAAGAAAGGCGAGCTCTCCACGCTCATGTCTGAAGCCTCAGACGTCATCAATGCGCTGTCGATGAACGAATTTGCCGACCGCCTCAAAGCACTGTCCGGAAAAGTGCAGAACGAGTCGTTCAAAGTGCAGATTGTCGGCACGTTCAAAAACGGAAAATCCACCTTCATCAACGCCCTGCTCGGCGAAGACGTGCTGCCCGCACGTGTACTGCCCTGCACGGCAGTGGTGAACGAGCTGAAATACGGCGAAGAGAAGAAGGCCATACTCCACTTCGTCAATCCCTTGCCCGCCAAGCTGCTCGACTGCATCCCCGAAGCCACACTGGCACACATGAAGGCGCACAACATGGAGAATGTGCCGCCCATGGAAATTCCCTACGACGCCATCGACCAATATGTTACCATCCCCATCGACGGCGACCCCGACGAAATTGCCGCAGCCAGCCCCTACTTGGCCGTAGAGATGTTCTATCCCTCGCCACTGCTCGAACAGGGTGTGGAAATCATCGACTCGCCGGGACTGAACGAGTGTCAAGAGCGTACAAAGTGTACCCTGAGCTACTTAGACAAGGCCGATGCCATCATTTACCTGTTCGACGCCAACCGTGCCTGCGCCCAGGATGAAATGGAAGTAATCGAGGATACGCTGTTGGCCAAGGGCTTCAACGACATATTCTTCTTGGTGAACCGCATCGACGTGGTGCCTGCCAATCAGCGGGACGACGTGAAGAAATACGTGGAAAAGCGCGTCAAGGACTACACGCCGAACGATGTGTACTGCATATCGGGACTGGTGGGCCTCAACGGCAAGCTGAAGAACGACGAGGCCATGATCCAGGAGTCCGGACTGCCTCCCTTCGAGGAGCGGCTGCGCCTGTTCCTCACCCAGGAGAAAGGCCGCGTGAAGCTGGCGCAGCCCGCACGCGAGCTGAAGAACATCCTGACCAAGGAGGCCTTGTTCCGCAACATCCCCTTCCAGCGGCAACAGCTGTCCACCGACCTCGGCACCCTGCAGGCGCGCTACGATGCCGCCCGTCCGCAGCTTGAAGAGCTGGAAATCCGCAAAGAGGAAATGCACAAGAACATGCTGCTCAACATTGAGCGTTGCAGCAACGAAGTGCGCCGCGCTATAGGCCAACACCTGCGCGACGTGGCCCGCAGCGTGCCGGCATGGATTGAGGCTTACCAGCCCCAGAACGGCGTGGGCTTCGGCTCCAAGCGCAAGGTGGATCGCGTGGCCAACGAAATCATGCACCACGTGACGGAGCAAATCAAAAAAGACATGGCGGAGTGGAACAAAGAGGTGCTCATGCCGCTCATTCAGGAAAAGGCGCAAGTGATTTACGAACGCAGCGACAATGACCTCAAGGACATCTACACCGCCGTGGACGACATCAACGCACAACTCAGCGGACAGAGCATCGACGTGCCCTGTGCTTCGGGCTGGGAGCGCGCTGCGGGCATTGCAGCCGTCTGCCTGGGCTACCCCGCCGGCGCCGGCATCGCCATAGGCGGCTTTGACATGAAAAATCTGGTGAAGTCCATCGGTCTGCAAATCGGTTTGGGTGCCGGACTTGTCTGGTTGGGCCTCGCCAATCCCGTATTTGCCATCGCAGCCGGCGCACTGCTGGTATGGCAGTCCATCTCCTCCGGCAAGTCCTCGGCTCTGCAAAGACTGAAGGAGAAAATGACCGACTCCATCGTTGAGTCCATCAACAACAGCTCAACGGAGAAATCCGAAGAGATAGCTTGCAAGGTGCGCGAGGAGTTCACGAAGATTGCAGACGGCGCCACGAGTGCCGTAACCTCGGAAATCAACACCGTGAAGACGCAGGTGGAAAGCATCCTCAACGACCTCAGTCAGGGCAAGGAGCACGTGGAGCGCAAAAACGAGCTGCTCAACCGCAGCGAGACGCAGCTGCAGGAAATCTGCGGCAAGCTCGACACGCTGGTCTTCGAACTCGCCGGACTTCACTAACCCTTCAACCGGCGGAGGCAGCACCTGTCTCCGCCGAACCTATTTCCCCGACGGCGGGAGCGCGGACTGCTGTCTCCGCTCCACCCGCCGCCGAACTTATACCCCCTAAATCTTTCACGAGATGAGCAATGAGAACAAGGCCTCGTTCTGGAGCACCGTGCGCGACGTGGCACATATCGACGAAAACATCACTTTTGCTTCGGAAATGCTCGACAAGTATTCCTGGAAGAAGGAAGAGCAAATACAACTCACGCAGCAGATGGAGCGCATACGCACCAAGCAGAAAGACGACTGCCTTAACCTGAGCGTCATCGGCGAATTCAGCTGCGGAAAGAGCTCTTTCATCAACGCCTTGCTGAACATAGACCTCCTCACGTCGAGCGTTATCCAGGGAACCACCGTGACGAACACCATCATCTACTATTCGCCAGAACCGGTGATAACCATCAGTTTCCGCGACGGCCGTCACCAAAGCTTAGAGCCGGAGAGCATGGACGAACTCCGCCAGCAGGTGTCGGTCATCACGACCGACGGGGATGCGGCACAGCACATTGCCATGGTGTCGGTGGGACTGCCCTCGCCACTCCTCGAACAGAACATCCGCATCATTGACACGCCGGGCACCAACTCGCTCGCGACGTGGCACGAGGACGTGACGCGACAAGCGCTGAGTGACCTCTCCGACTTAGCCATCATCCTCACCGACTCCACCAAGCCGCTGCCCATGACGCTGATGGACTTCATTGAGGAAAACGTGCATGGTCTGCTCTCACAATGCGCTGTGGCGGCCACACGCTTCGACCTCGTGCCGCAGGGAGAGCGCGACTCCATCATGACCTACATCTCCAAAAAAATGTGTCATGACTTCGACCTCCCGTCCTTCTTGGTGCTACCCTTCTCCCCCTTGGCCGTCATCGGACAGCTGCAAGGCCAAAAGCTGGTGGAGGAACAGGAGGAAATGGCCAAGCTCACCGAAGAAAACGCACAGAAGCTGCTCAGCTACATGGCGGAGCGCAGGCAGATAGCGCAGATGCACAAGCTCTTGGACCTGACGGACAAGATGTTTACCGCGCTGCAAAGCAACATCAACGGCAAGCTCGAAGAATGCCAAAAGGAGCTGGAACTGCTGCAACGCAGCCTCACGGCCAATCTCAAGGACTTCATTGAAGAACAGAAGCGGAAAATCGGGGAGAAGATGGACATGGAATGCGAAGTCATGCGCTCGGGCATCCGCACGGTCTGCGAGGCGGAAGTACTCCTGGCCAAGAAACGCATGGAGAAGCTCCTCCTCGACAACCGCGCCACTACGGCAACTGCCATCAAGGAGTATGTCAACGGCCAATACATCAAGAACTGCGAGAAGGAAGCGAAGAGCATCCACGACTGCCTGCACATCTACGACAAACAGCTGCCGAAACTCTTCAAGAAGTACATGAAACAATTCCAGGAGGCTTTCCAGAAGGAATTCGAGAAACTCCAAATCCTGAAGGTGGACTTCAAGGGTACTAATGTGGACACCACGGACAAGACCAAGATGACCATCAGCGACCTGGGCAGCTCGTTCCACTTTCTCAACGAGGAGGAGAACCACGAGAACTGGTGCTTCGGCGGCGGCGCGGCGGGCGGAGCCGGACTCGGCCTTCTCATCGGCGGCCCCGTCGGGGCCGTGGTCGGAGGGATAATAGGTTTTCTCGTGGGCGGCTTTAACACGCACGATGCGGCGGACATCAAGCGCAACGTCCTCAGCAAGTTGTCCACACCGTTGAATAATTTCTGCAAACAGGTGCAGGACGACACCGTCGATACCTTTGACAAATGGACAATGGACACTTGCCAGGCACTGCGCGACGAGATGGACCGCTACCGTGAACAACAAAATCAGATACAACAAGGCAAAGCAGAAAAAGCTGCAAGCGGAGATTGACGTCATCAACCAAGACCTTGCCCTGCTCACCGCTCACCAGCAACAGCTGCAGACCGCCTTGAAACAAATGAAATAAACGGAAATGGACATTCTCGAAACAACCCAACGCTTTGAACAGCTCTGGGAGCAGTTCATCGCTACTTTCAAAGGAAGCCTCATCACGGAGGCAAGAAAACAGCACGTGAACCTCACACTGGCCAAAATCTTGCTGAAAGACGCGGCAGAATCGTGGACAGCGGACTATGGCGTAAATGGCGTCTGGCTCAAACATCTGAAACAGGACGAACCGAAAAAGGGAGAACTGGTGGAAGAAATCCTGACGCACGACCTGACGCTGCAAGACGTGAAAATCGCTCCCCCGAAGCCGAACAATGCCCTCAAAGTGGCTGCACCCATCGGCGCAGGCGTGGCAGGTCTCGCCGTAGCCAAGGCTCTGTCGCTCGGCACAGTGGCCACCGCTACGGCTGTGGCGGTTCCCGCTGCATTGGCCTTACCCATCGTCAACTCCAGAATGGAAACCGCTGCGGCCAAACGTAAGCAGCGCATCATCGATGCCTACGTGCAGCAACTCGACAAGTACAAAGAATCCATCAAATCGATACTTTTGGCCGAATAACCATCGCCCCAATCCATCCTGCCGCCCGAGGAAATAGCACGGCGGCGACCTACCTTCAAAAAGTCCCGGACTATTTTTCACAACTCGACGAGTAGAAAAAAATAGTCCGGGACTTTTTTTCACAAGTGGCGGACTTGCAGAACCGCCATGCAGGTGCCCCGTGAACAGCCGGCGGAATCTATCAGATTGTCAGCCAAAACGGAGCGTTGAAAGCAGGAATGGCATCGACAAAACGAAAAAACAAAAAAAATGTTGGGATGATAAAATATAACCATTACCTTTGCCGCACCTTACCACACTGTTCCTATCAACCGAACATAACACGTTTAACTAAATAACTAAAGCAAATGAAGAAATCATTACTTTCTCTCGCAGCAGCCCTGATTGCCGCACCTGCCCTGCTTGCAGCAGCAGCCCTGCTTGCCGCACCCGCTAGTGCCCAGCTGCTGCAAAAGAACGCTTCTGTCTTAGGCCAGAAGAAAGAAGTGCCTGCTTGGGCACAGAAGCAGTTGCAGAAAGGCCAGTCTTTGCTGAATGGCAAGTCTCTGCAGCCCGCCCCCTTTGCGCTGAACCAGCCTAATCACCTGTCGCGCGCTGCCAGCCAGCGTTCGCGCACGGAAATCAGCCCCGGCACCCTGAAAAAGAACGAGCTCACCGGTTACGGCTTCGGTGCTTTCTTTTATGGCGACATGCTTTCGCGCTATGTGGGCAACACCTTCAATTCCATCAACTTTGCCGTATGGCCCGGCAACTACAGCAACATCCTGGTGTTCGTGCTGGACGGTACGACCGGTAAGGCATTGTGGCAGACCACGGTTGACGCGCTGACCTGCATCGACCCCAGCACGGGTAACCTCAACATGAACTCGGTGCCCTGCGACTACGTCGTGACGGGCGAAGAGCAGGTGCTCTACATCGGTTGGGTGGCCGACTACAGTGCTTCGCAAAGTGACCCTTATGCTTCGAAGTATGAAGGCATCCTGCCTTTCTACGAGGACTTTACCCATACCGCCGAAGGCGCATACGTTCACGTAAAGGATGCCAGCGGCAATTTGCAGCTGGTTCTCTCTGCCGGTACGTTGGAGGACCAGGACGGAAACGCCTTTGATGCAGCTGCGGTCCTCACCATCGACACTGAGGGTAAAAACGGCCTGAAGGACAACGACTCTTATCCTGTTGCGATGAGCACCGTCCGTGGCGACATTCACACGGGCAAGGGTGGCAACGCCGCCATTCAGTTGGAGAACCTCGGTCTGGACTCCATCAAGTCGATCGACTACACCCTCAGCTTGGGTTCCAAGTCTGTCAACGGCACTTACAACTTCAAAGAACCCATCCCCTTCTACGGTATCAGCGTATTAAAGGTTCCCGCAGTGCTCTCCGACGAGGCCGGCACAGACATCGCTAACTTCACCGTAACCAAGGTGAATGGCGTGGACGACGAAATGGCCGACAAT
>SFPC01000089.1 GCA_004552195.1 Bacteroidales bacterium
ACGCATTTACCATTTCAAAAGGCAATTCATCCGTATTCTGTATGAGTTTAAGCTAAAAAGCACTAACTTTGCCCTGTTTGATTTGGCTTTATAACAATCCTTCTCAGACAAATTTCACTTCCTCCCCCGCTCTCAGCATCTTCATCCCTATGGAATACAAAAAACATTTTACAGACCAAGAAATAGAAGAGGTGTGCAACTGGTTCAAAACGCATTTCGACCAGCTGCCCGAAACGCTGCAGCTTGACAATGCCACCTACATCCGCGACTTCAAGCACACGGTGGAATTGTACTTTGACATTTGCCAACAGCATAAGGATAACCCCACTTACAGCGGACAAATTTACCAACTCTTTAAGATGAAAGCATGCGCCGAAGCTCAGCTGCGAGCTTAACGTTTTCCGGTCATCACACCTCACCGACTTTTTCTCAAAACGCCGCTTCGGTTGTTTTACAAATTCTCTCTTCCTACTGATGAAATCATCTCCCTTAAAAATATTTCTCCTGATACTCGCCGTAGTGCTGCTGCTCTTACCCCTGCAATGGCTGCCCGACATCACCGTGGGCAGCTACGAAGTGAAGCGCGTGGCTCTGCTCTCCGACGTACTGCCCGAACCTTCCGCCGGCAGCACTGCGACCGATAGCGCAGCCTCGCTGCCCAAGATTAAGCCGGCCTTCCGCGATACCTGTCCCTCCGGCATTGTCTGCATCGAGGACTACGCCGACGAAACGGCCCGCGGCATGGCACCACTCTACGAAGCTTTGCACCATAGCCGTACCTTGGACCGCCCCGTGCGCATTGCCTATCTCGGCGACTCCTTTATCGAAGTGGACATCCTCACTTCCTCGCTCCGCACCCTACTGCAAAAGAAATTCGGCGGCAGCGGCGTGGGCTATGTCGACATGGCACCGCCCTATGCCGACAACCGCAGCACCGTGCGCCAACGCTACGGCGGATGGGACACCCATTGCGTGCTCGACAAGGGGAAATACGACCGCAACCGGCTGAACCTGAGCGGCCGCTACTTTGTGCCCAAAGGCACAGCGTGGACCGAGTTGAGCGGAGTGAAACAATGGGGGCTCGATTCAGCCGAGGTACACACGCTTTACCTCCGCTCCACCGGCAGTTTACAGGTGGGCATAAAACCGGACGGCGGCCCCATGTTCGCACTCCACACCGAAGGAACCGGACAAGTGGAGGCACTGAGTTACAAGGCAAAGGCCGGCAAAGTGCGGTGGCAAATTCCCGGCGCAACGGGCACCACCTGTTGGGGAGTAGCCGAAGAGAGCCGTCAAGGAGTCATCGTGGACAATTTCTCCCTGCGTGGATGTAGCGGCTCCCTGCTGGCGGAAATACCACAAACCAACTTGGCCGAACTCAACGCCGTGAGGCCCTACGACCTTGTCGTGATACAGTACGGACTGAATGTAGCGAATAAAAAACAGCAAAACTACTCGAACTATGCCAAGCAGATGAAAGTTGTGGTGGAACACCTGAAACAGGCTTTTCCGCAAGCCGGCATCCTGGTGGTGGGCGTGGGCGACCGCGAAGACCGCATCAACGGCGAGTTGCGCACCCTGCCGGGCATCCTCGCCCTGAGCCGTTACCAGCAGAACCTGGCGGCCGAATGCCACGTGGCCTTCTGGAACCTCTACCAGGGCATGGGAGGTGAAGGAAGCATCCGCCGCATGGCCGAAGCCAAGCCAGCCGAAGCCGGAAAGGACTACACCCACATCAACCTGCGCGGTGGCGAACGGGTAGCCAAAGCTCTTTTTAAATCTATGGTCTATGGATACGAGCAACACCAAAAGCGCAAAGCCTACGAAGCCGCAGACTGACGGCAACGAAAGCCATACGCTCCCACCCCGATGGGTTGCCTCTTCGGGCACGGGGCTGAGCCACTCGCAAAGCTCCAGCCGGAAGTTCTACATGATTGTGGGAGGCTGGGCCGTGCTGTTGGGCATGGCTGTGGCCGCCGGCTTGGTAAGTCCCGGCCGACAAGATGTGTTGCCCACACCGGCGACAGGCAACGCCTTCGTCGTGGAGCCTGACTCCGCCGCCGAGCCACTGGCCGAGACTGCCACCGTCAGCCTGCTGGCCGAGCCGGGCAACTCTATGCCCCACAGCTTCCGTGGCGCACAGGCCAACCACATCATCCGTCCCGAGGCACTGCAACCCGTGGCCCGTGTGTTGGCCCGAGGCGAACGCCCCCTGAGGGTGCTTCACATCGGCGACTCGCACGTGGCGGGAAAGAACTTTCCCCTCGCCGTCAAGGCAGAGCTGTGCCGTTGCCTCGGCGAAGCGAAACAAGCAGATGTGGGCAGCGGCGTATGGTTCAGCTACATCGGAAAGAACGGTGCCACCACGCAAACCTTCCTGACCAATAGTTACCTCAACAGCTTCGCTGCCAAGATGCCCGACCTCATCATCCTCTCGCTCGGCACCAACGAGGCCCACGGCATGGGTTACCGCGAAGACCTGCACCAACGGCAGCTCGACGCCTTCATGGAAAAGCTGCGCAAAGCCTGTCCCGATGCCGTCGTACTGCTCACCACGCCTCCGGGCGACTACCTCACTTCTTCCTACGTAGACTACCGCAAGATGGCGCGTTCCAAGCGTAAAGTCCGCCAAGTGCATTACGCCAAACGGCCCAACCCCATGAGCAGCCGCTGCGCCGCTTGCCTGACCGACTATGCCAAAAGCAACGGCCTGCCCTGCTGGAACCTTTTCAGCATCTGCGGCGGCGAGAGTGCCGCCCAACGCAACTGGGTGGCCGGCCACTACATGCGCCCCGACCGTGTCCATTTTGAACCGGAGGGCTACCGCCTGCAAGGCCGCCTGCTGGCCGAAGCTGTGCTCCACGCCCTGCAACCGGAGTAATGCTCCACATGACTCCTCCCTTTTCAAGCAATCATCCATCCTAACGCCCAATCATCATTTTTCCTTCCGAATGCTCCTCCCCACCCTGCTCTACTCGCCCACCGACCCCCTGCTGTTCAACACCGGGCTTTTCCTTTTCCTGTTCTTAGCCTTCATGGCCGGCTACACACTCTTGTCCGGCCGGCGCACGGCAGCACTGCGCCTGCTCTACGTCACGGCATTCTCCTACTACTTTTATTATAAGAACGCCGGTGCCTGGTGTATGCTGTTAGCCATCATCACGCTCATCAATTTCTTCTGCGCCATCCGCATGGAAAAGGCGGAAACAGAAAGCGGACGCAAAGGCTGGCTGTGGGTAGCAGTAGGTTTCATGCTTGGTCAACTGGCTTTTTTCAAATATACCAACTTCGCACTCGACACCCTGACCGGTTTCAGTTTGTTGCCCGCCGAAACACACCTGGACCTGCCTCTGCTCATCGGCATCTCCTTCTTCACCTTCCAGTCCATGAGCTACATCATCGACGTGTACCGCCGACAGATGCCGGCCACCCGTTCGCTCACGGACTTCGCCTTCTTCGTCAGCTTCTTTCCCACCCTTCTGGCCGGCCCCATTCTGCGTGCCCGCACCTTCCTGCCCCAGTTGCGGCAACCCATTTGCATCACGCATCAGATGATGGGTTCCGGCACGTGGTTCATCGTCATGGGTCTGTTCAAGAAGTGCATCATCTCCGACTACATCAGCCAGAACTTCGTTTCGCGCATCTTCGACAATCCCGCACTCTATTCGGGCTTAGAAAACCTGCTCGGCGTTTACGGCTATGCCCTCCAGCTCTATTGCGACTTCTCCGGCTATTCCGACATGGCCATCGGCATTGCTCTGTGGATGGGTTTCCACATCCCGCCCAACTTCCGCGCGCCCTACAAGAGCGACTCCATCACCGACTTCTGGCGACGCTGGCACATCTCGCTCTCCTCGTGGCTCCGCGACTATCTCTACATCTCCATGGGTGGCAACCGCTGCAGCCGCTGGCGGATGTACTTCAACCAGTTCATGACCATGCTGCTGGGCGGCCTGTGGCACGGTGCCTCCTGGAACTTTGTCATCTGGGGTAGCGTCCACGGCGTGGCACTGTGCCTGCACAAAGCTTGGCAACAACTGTTGGGGCACGACAAGAAATACCACCCTCGTGGGCTGCGCCGTGTGCTGGCCGTGGTGCTCACCTTCCACCTCGTATGCTTCAGTTGGCTCTTCTTCGCCGGCAGCAGCTTTGAATCCTCCGCCGCCATGCTCACGCAGATTTTCACCCATTTCCAGCCTCAACTCATCACGCAGTTTGTGGCAGGCTATCCGGAAGTGACCTTCCTCATGGTGTTGGGCTACGTGCTCCACTTCCTGCCCACCCGCTGGAACGAGCGCGTTGAAGCCCTCATGGGACGCACGCCCTCCATCCTGCTGGCCGTCATCCTGGCCGCCGCCATCATTTGGGTGATACAGGTGAAAGGTTCGGAAATCCAGCCTTTTATCTACTTCAAATTCTAATCAGCCAATTTCTTTCCCTGTCAAACCGGAACAGGCCTTTGGTTTGTTCCCCAAACTTAACGTCATGCGCAAAACCATCCGCCAATATGCCGACCGTCCCGTTGACGACCGGTTGCTCAACAGCCTCCTCACCGAGGCCGGGCGCACCCAGACCATGGGCAACCTGCAGCTTTACAGCGTTGTCGTGACGCGCTCCGCCGAGATGAAACGACAGCTCGCCCCGGCCCACTTCAACCAACCCATGGTTACCCAAGCCCCCGTCGTGCTCACCTTCTGTGCCGACTACCACCGCACCACCCGCTGGGCGTTGGAGCGCAAGGGGCATCCCGGCTACGACAACCTGCTCTCTTACCAGAACGCTGCCACCGATGCCCTGCTCTACTGCCAGCGTTTCTGCGACCTGGCCGAAGCCGCCGGCCTCGGCCTCTGCTTTCTCGGCACCACCGTTTACCAGCCCTTGGAAATCATCCGCCTGCTCCGGCTGCCCGAGCTGGTGATGCCCGTGGCGACCATCACCCTGGGCTGGCCCGCCGAAGACCCGGCACCCACCGACCGCCTGCCCCTCACGGCCATTCGCCACGACGAGACTTACTGCCCCGCCACCGCCGACTCCATTGACCGCGACTACGCCGCTAAGGAAGCACTGCCCGAAAACCAAGAGTTTGTGCGCATCAACGGCACCGAAACGCTGGCGCAGATTTTCACCGACATACGCTATACCGCAGCCGACTGCCGCGCCCTGTCGGCCACGCTGCTCGAAGCACTGAAACAGCAACATTTCATTGACTGACCTCTCCAGTCAAAAACGACCATCCTTATGTTTGAAAAAGAAAACCGGGGCAACACGCTCCACGGCATCCTGCTCATTGCCCTCTTCTCCTTCGCCGCCTTCTACATTGCCGAGATTCCCTTTGTCAAAAGCCTTTCCTTCAGTCCCCTCATCGTGGGCATCGTGCTCGGAATGCTCTATGCCAACAGCCTGCGCAACAAACTGCCCGAAACGTGGGTGCCCGGCATCAAGTTCTGCACGAAGCAGATACTGCGCACGGGTATCGTGCTCTACGGCTTCCGCCTCACCCTCGGCCAGGTGGCCCAGGTGGGACTGCCGGCCATCGTGACGGACCTCATCATCGTGTGCGGCACCATCGGTCTGGGCCTGCTCTTCGGCAAGTTGCTCAAGATGGACCGCGACACCACCCTGCTCACCTCCACGGGCAGTGCCATCTGCGGTGCCGCCGCCGTGTTGGGTGCAGAACCTGTGGTGAAAGGCGAAGGCCACAAGACGGCCATTGCCGTCAGCACGGTGGTCATCTTCGGCACCATCGCCATGTTCCTCTACCCCATCATGTTCCGTTCGGGCATCCTTTCCGGCCTTGACAACACGCAGGTGGCCATCTATACCGGCAGCACGCTCCACGAGGTGGCCCACGTGGCCGGAGCGGGCAACGCCATGGACCCCACCGACAGCCTGGGCATTGCCGGCACAGCCACCATCACCAAGATGATCCGCGTGATGCTGCTGGCTCCCGTGCTCGTGGTCATGGGCCTGGCCCTGTCGCGTCTGTGCACCGCGCCCTCGGCTTCGGCATCGAAGAGCAAGATCACCGTGCCTTGGTTCGCCTTCTACTTCATCGGCATCATCTGCCTCAACACCCTCCTGCAATATCTCACCGGAGCCGCCACGGTGAAGGAAATCCCCCTCAACGGTGCCATTGAATACGTCGATACTTTCATGCTCACCATGGCCATGACCGCCCTGGGTGCCGAAACCTCCATCGACAAGTTCCGCCAGGCGGGTGCCAAGCCTTTCCTGCTGGCAGCCCTGCTCTTTGCATGGCTACTCGTTGGCGGCTATCTGCTCACGAAATACCTGGTGCCGGTGCTGATGTAAGCCCTGCTTGCCACCCCCTGCAGCATCCGCGCACCCCACAACTGTCCGGCCGCCCTGCCTCATCTCCGAAAGACAGGGCGGCCGAACTTTTTCTTCCTCCGGCAGCAGCCGCCGTTTCTGCGCCCGGCCTTGCACTACTCTGCTTCGCCAAGATTGGCGGCGGCTCGGCATGAAAAAAAGAAAATCCTCTGGCTTTTCTTTTTGTCCTGCGCTCGGCCTTGCACTACTTTGGATAAGATAGGCGGCTCGGTGGAACCTACCTCGGACACTATGTGCAATATTTCTTCTGGTTCTTCTGCGTCATTGGTATCGTCATTTTCGGCTTGACCATCTTCCTGCTACTCGATAGCCATTACCACTGGTCGAAGTAATCTAATTTTCCCAACATGGCTTGTGGGATTCATTTTGGGAACAACAAACCCACTGACAATCGGCATTTCTGCTGAAAATCAGTGGGTCAGTTTATTCTGTTGTCAATCTTGATAAGATGATTGATATTGAACAGAGAATTTCTACCACTATTGATTATATGTAGAAATGTTCCTTAGAAAGAGGGTTGAAGAACCCCGATATTACGAGAAAGATAAATGCAAAATCTTTTTCGTCTTTTACTATCAGTCTAAGATATGAATACTCAAATTGTTCCACGTCTTTTGTAGTGGAATCAATAGTGTCGAAGTAATGGGTGTCAATGTAATTTGTCAAAATAATTTTATCATGAAGATGTTTTTTCAATTCTGGTATTTTAACAGCTTTTTTATCTTCTATGTTGCCTGTGTCATAAATTTCCAAATATTCCCAGTTAAACACAAATGACAATCTATTACCCATGAAATCATGTTCTATTATTCCTGGGTTTGGTGCACGAAATGCAGAATCTAACTTACATGACTT
>SFPC01000090.1 GCA_004552195.1 Bacteroidales bacterium
TTCGGTTTATGAAAATCTTTCAAAGAACGTTGCTCAACTTACTCGGCGGTGTGCCTTGTTTCGTTTAGCGAGTGCAAAAGTACGGCAGGGTTTTGAAACAGCAAAGACTTTACACCATATTTTTTCAAAAAAAATTAACAAGAGAAGATTTTGAAAGGAATAGATGGCAGAAACGGGCGTTAACTTGGACTTTAGGGAGCAATAGAGAGCTATAGAAGACGATAGCAGACTAAAGAAATATAGAAAGCCAAAGAAACAGCGATGGAAAGGGAAGGGTGATAGAACGAATATTGGCGGAAAGCTCATGAGGTGAGAGCAATCCGCCAATAATCATACAAAATTGCTTTTGACTAAGTCTCAGAAAGTTCAAAAGCGAGAATTTATTTTGCCTGTTTGAGCACAGGTACTACTGTCTTAGGAGCTTTGAGGAAAGGCGCAACGGTCTGCACGGCAGAAGAACCGTGCTGAATGCGTGTGGGGAGTGCCGACGGGGCCTTTGCCACGCGAGCCAGAGCCGGAGCGGCTACAGCCTTGGCCGGAGTAGTGAAGGGAACCGTAGCCAAGGGTCCCCATTCGCCATTGATATTCTGAGCGATAGAGCAAGCCACGTATTCCGTGTTGGGGTCAGCGTTCCACCAGGATTCGTCCACGCCATACTGGTTCCAATAAGGATCGTAGGGATTATCCTGCATGAGGTAATTCTTCACGCCTTCTTCACCCCATTCTGCCGTCTCGTATTTCTCCTTGGTGATGATCATATCGCGGTGGAAAGAAGCTTGGTCGTTGGGCGTGAAGGTCACAATCTGATAGAAGCCATTCAGCATATCGCCTTTGAAGTCACCCACGGTAATGGCAACCTCTGCCACGCCTTCGCCGCCGAGTGCTTCCGTCTTTACCGGTACAACCGTAACATCGGCATTATTGCCATTAACATCCCAGGGCTGGATGTAGAGTTCGTATTCCGTACCCGGATTCTGACCTGTGTAAGTGTAGACATAATCGCCGGAAACCTTAATGCCCCATCCGCGTACCATTTCACCGATATTGGCAAAGCCGTAGAAAGCTCCCCACTGAGCCAGCTGGTTTTCTGCCTCACCAGCCGGATAGATACAGAAAGCGTATCCGGCCACATCAGCATTGGGCTTGAAGTTAAAGGTAATCGTCTCCGTACCCACTTCTGCTACCGTACATTCCACCACCGGATTGCCGACCACTGCGGGGCGAGGGGTATGGAATTCAGCCTTGGAAGTGGCACAAGGGATGGCATATCTGTCGTAGCCCACCGTTGCGAACACATAATCCGCATCGTCAGCGAGGTCAATACCCGTCATCTGGGCATTGGTAAAATCGTCATAATAATAATTTTCGCCGTTTTGGTCAACATAGTTAGCCAAAGCAGCCTCAGTGGACAAATAGGCCATCACATTGGCGGGAATGCAGGCGATTTTGTAAGCCACACAGTCGGCAGTGCGCGTAATGGAAATCCATAGCGTATCGCTCTCCGTGCCGGCAGCGAAGTCATTGTACGTCACATCGGCAGCCACGCGGCCTTCGACCTTGGCGAAGGAGATGCTGTCTACACGTTCGGCCAAGAAGCCTTTCACATTGCCGGAAGTTTCATGCACCAGCACACGGTTGGGATTGCTTTGCGCCCAAGCGAGCATACCCACGAAGGCCATTATCAATAAGGAGTAGAACTTTTTCATTAACGGGTAAATTTAAATGTTTGGTTATTAACTTTGAAGATGTAGACACCTTTCGGCAAATGTCCGATAGCGATAGGTTCGCCGTTCCATTGGCGGCGCATCAGCACCGCACGTCCGGCAGCATCGTAGAGCGCTGCTTCGGTGGCGACATTGGCAGGCAGGTTGTTTACGCCCAAGCGTCCGTCAGTCAGGAACAAGTCCAAATTGGCGGCATACTCGGCCGTTACCGTCTCGATGGCCGTAGACTCGTCACGGAAAGTAAGCGTAGCCAAATTGTCGAAAGCGGCAGCATACGTTTGTCCGTCCTTCAGGTTGACGGTCAAGCCATCATCGCCGAATGTCAACGTACGGATGCCGTCGAGCACGAAAGCCTTCACCTCTGCCCCATCCTGCTTGGGATGCAACACGAGCGAAGTTTGCGCTGATGCCGCAGACACCATTCCTGCCAAAGCCAAGGCCGACAAGAAGACGCGTTTTTGTTTCATACGCATAACAGTTTGTAAGTGAATAGATAGAAAATTAGAATGTGTGTTAGATTTATGGGGCGCAAATATCTGACAAAAGGATGAAATGGCCAAACTTCAATACGAATAGTTTCCTCAACCACACCAAACGCCCAATCACCCTAAGCCATCCAAACACGTGTTACAAAAGTGATGCAAACAAGACGCTCCTTCAAGCAGTAGAAGCCTCGACCATTGCCGGAGCGCACACCACTTGGCACCTAAGACGTCGGCCAAAGCAAACAGCAGGCCACCGCCCTGCGGAATGAATAATCCCGGGGCGGTGGCCACATTGTATATTGCCCTTGGCTGCCGTAGCGGTAGGCGGTGCAATTAGTAGATCATCTTTTTGCCATCCACGATGTAAACGCCTTGTTGCAGCTTGTTCACGCGGCGACCGGAGAGGTCGTACATGGCTTTCTGCTTCGACACACCATTTTGGATCACTTGGATGCCGGTGGGGAACTTGCCCTCTTCGAGGTCGAGCACCAGCGTGCCGTAAGCCTCAATCGTGAAGTCCTTCACCTCTCCGCCTAAACGGACGCTAACCGTGCGTTCCACCTCCTTGTTGTTGGTGATGCTGACAGCGTTGGCCGTGCCGTCTGCCCAAGTGATGTCGACACTGTAGTCGCCCTGTGCCTTCAGACCCTTCACACTACCGTTGGCCCAAGCTGTAGGCAGGGCGGGCAGGATGGTGATAACGTCGTCGTAGCTCTGGAGCAGCATCTCGGCCACACCGCTGGTGCAGCCATAGTTACCGTCAATCTGGAAGGGTGAGTGAGCGTCGAAGAGGTTGTAGTAGCAACCGCCGTCACCACCCATTGCGATGGCGTAGTTGGTGGAGTGGCGGAGTGCCAGCGTCAGGTTGCGGCGAGCATTGTCACCGTCCAGGCAGCGGGCATACGTGTTTGTCTGCCAACCCATGGACCATCCCGTCACGTCGCCGTTGCGGGCAATCTGACCGTTGTAAGCAGCCTGGAAGAGCGTCTGGCCCTCGGCGGTCGTATCGAATGCGCTTACCATCGAGAAAGGATAGAGGCACATGAGGTGCGACAGGTGGCGGTGGCCCTGATCCTGCAAGGGATTGTTCTTCCACTCGGAAATCATCGTCTTGCCATCATAGGTTTCTGTCCAGAGACCCTTGTCGAAGTTGTCGTAGAGGTCTTGGATTGCAGCAATCTGCTCAGCGGTGAGCGGCGATTCCTCGCCCAGTTCGGCGTGCGCCTTGAACACCTCGTCGAGAGCCTCGTAGCTGGTCTGCTGTGCGAAGGCCGTTACATCGCCGGGGCCATGTTCAGGACTCCATTCATTCTTGATTTCATACTTACCGTTGCCGTCGAGCGTCGAAATGTTTTTGGTGAAGAGCGCGTAGTCGTACATCACGGGCAGTGCCTTCTTCAGGAAGTCGCGGTCGAGCGTGTACTTGTAATGACGCCACAGGTGGGTGACATACCAGGCACCGCAGGTCTTGATGCTCTCGTTGCACCAAGTGGAAGTACCGCCGAAGATGTTGTTCTCCACAGCCACGGCCCAACCGCCTGCCTTGCCGGCAATCTTCGTGGCCAAAGCGGCCCAGGGAGAGTTGGGGGCAGCAGCCAGGTCGATAATGTGGTCGAGGAAAGGACGGTGCATTTCGCTGAGGTTGGTGGGATCAGCAGGCCAGTAGTTCATCTCGACATTGATGTCGGCGTGCACATCGCAGTGCCAGAAGCTGGTGTTGCTGCGGTCGTTCCAGATGCCCTGCAGGTTGCTGGGAGCATGGATGGAAGTGTCGAGGTTGGCACCGATGGTCATGTAACGTCCGTATTGGAAGTACAGGCTTTCGAGGAAGAGGCCCTCAGGAGTCGTCTTGTTGCCGGCGGCCTCGTTGTAGAACTTGATGAGGTCCTCCGTCGTCTTGTCGCTAACCGTTCCGAGCTTGAGTTCCACGCGGTTCATCAGCTCGTTGTGCTTAGCCACATGGGCAGCCAGCAGCGTGGCGTAGTCCTTGGCAGCGGCAGCGTCGATGCGCTCCTGCACCTTGGCGGCAATCTGTTCAGCGGTTTCGCCGCTCACGCAACCGGCCTTGGTAGCGTCGTAATCAGTGGCGGCAGCCATGATCAGGTTCACCCAGTCGGCACCTTCCACATGGATACCTTCTTCATCGGTCGTAACGGTGGCTCCTTCGTTGGCCAGCACCTTGAAGGCCGTGTTGTAAGTAACGATGTCGAGCTTGCCGCCAAACTGTGCAGCACCTTCGGCATAGGTCACCTCGCCGGCATTGATGAGTTTGTCGGGCACGTAAGTGAACTTCAACGTCAGTTTGTCGCTGCCTTCAGTCTCGTAGTGAGCCACGAACACGCGGTCGGTGGCCGAAGTGAAGTAGCGGCGCTTGTAGCTCGTGGCTTCGTCGCTGCTCTTGTAGTTCACGCCGCCCACACCGTCGATGATGTCGAGATAGCGTACATACTCCTTGACGGGCTTGGTGTCGTCGGCCAGCGAGAAGTTGCCGCTCTTGTCAACCACCTTGATGGAACCGAAGTTCTGGAAATAGCCTTGGTTACTGTTGGCGGTAGTTCCGGCCCAGAGCGTCTTTTCGTTGAACTGGATTTCGTCCTTGTAGAGTCCGCCACGGATAGTGGTGCCCACCTGTCCGTTGCCGAGAGGCAGGGCATACTCCATCCACGTGTCGCTCACGCCGGTGTGTGCCACAGGCACGTTGTACCAGAGCGAGAAGTCATTGATGTCGGCAGGACGTTGGCCGGGTTCTACGGTATTGAATTCGGCGTACAGCATCTCCTCGGTGGGGATGACCTCGGTGATATAGAAAGTAGAGCCGTCATCGCCCACAGCCGCACCGTTGTTCCACAGGGCAAGATAGTCGCCGCGCTTGTTCCAGTAGTTATTGGCCGAAGAGGCAATCTTGATATAGCTTGCCGAACCGTCGAGGTTCACCGTACCGTTGAAGTACGAACCATCGCTGGCATCAGCAATCGAAGCAGCCGTCATGGAAGCGCGGGCATCGCCTTCGCTGCCTGTCATGTTCAGAACCAAGCCCTTCTTGCTTTCGCCGGCATTGATAAAGCGATACAGGCCGTCGGAAGTCTGCATCACGTACCACAGACCATTGAAGTTGCTCGGCTCGCTGCCATTGGTCAGTTTGAGGTTACCATTGCCGTCCACATAGCTGTCGTCCACGCTGACGTAAGCCCCCTTCTTGTTTTGTATGCGATAAGTCTTTTCGAGAGCGGGCAGGAGTTCGGAAGCGTCCTGGAAGAGGAACTTAGAGGCTTCTGCATCGGTAGACCAGCGCACTACACCGTCCCAGCTTACCATGTGCAGTGCATTTTCCGAGTCGCCTTCATGGTTGGCATCGTAGATATTGCAATAACCGTTTACGCCGGCATAAGCCACGGTGTAAACTCCGGCATTCTCTTTCTCCACCAAGTCCACACGGGTATTGTAAGCCTCGGGCAGTGCGGCCACATAGAGGCCGGTCGCCAGATTCTTCATGTAGTAGGTGTTATCCGCACCGGCCTTTTCAAAGTACCACACGTGATCCTTGTCGTACTTGCCCGTGTTCGAGCCCAGTTTACCGTCGGTCAAACCTACGAACATGGAGGTATGGAGCAAGTTGCCAATGTAGAGAGGTATGTCGGCAATGTCGGTGCCGAGCACTTCGGTATTGTTCATGGCGCCAAGAGCTTCCTGCATGGCAGCAATGGCATTTTGCAGTCCCTCAGCCGTTCCCGGCATGGTGGCCGGAATGGCTGCTTCGGCCTCAGCGGTGCTGTGGTAGAAGAATTGCAGCTTCTTGGCATCGTGGATTTGTTGTACCAAAGCCTTGTACTGCGTGCGGTAAGCCTCCAGCTCGTCGAGCACAACGGCTTCGATGATGGCCAAACGGTTACCATCGTCGAGCGTGCTCCAGCTATCCACTAAACAGCCATGGTTAGCACCCGACGAAGCCTGCATGTTGATATAGTTTGAGCCGATTTTGATCTGGAAGGGATAGTCGGCATTGCCTGTTGCCACGAAGGTGACGGGCGACGAGGGGGTGTCCTCATAGCTTCCATCGCTCTTGACATACTTGTCGGCACCCACGCTGTAGAGGTAGGTGTTGGTGCCATCGGTCTTGAATTGGAACTGTTGGGCAGCCACGTCGTAGGCAGCCGTGCCCTCATCCGTTACGCCACTACCGGCACTGCCCGCAATGTGGTTGGGATAGTCGGCACTGTAGAGCACAAAGCCGCGCACCGAACGGATGACATAGCCCATGCCCTCGCTGATGGTGCTGGCATCGGTCACCACAGTACCCGGCACGAAGTCAGCACTGACAGCTTGCACGCCGTTCACGTGCTCCACAATCGGAGCAGCTGCGGGCGCAGCTTTCAGAGATGCCTCTCCGGCCCAGGCGTACAGACAGAAGCAGCACATCAGGCTCAGAAAAAGAGTAAACTTCTTCATAGATTAAATTATAAGATTAAGTAAAAGAATAAAAGATTTCTTCTAAGTTCATTTGCTGTAATGCCGCTGTCGCCAATGGACATCACAGGATTTTTTTTCCATCAGCGCATACGGCTTTACAAAACCGCACACAATTTGTGCGCGGCAAATGTACATAATATGAAAGGAATGTGCACGAAATCATACATAAAACATTTTCGCGTCATGACGAAAAAGCATCAATAGCAGCTGATTACAATCCATTTATTTCCTCTTCACTCAGCCCTGTTGCTTCTCGGATGTCGACAGCACTTAATCCCATCGATTTTAGTTTCCGTGCGGTTTCCTTGATTCCTTCGGCACGTCCCTCGGCACGTCCTTCGGCAAGTCCTTGTTTCATTCCTTCAGCTCGTCCTTGTTTCATTCCTTGTTCAAGTCCTTGTTTCATTCCTTGTTCAAGTCCTTGTTCAAGTCCTTGTTCAAGTCCTTGTTCAAGTCCCTGTTTCATTCCTTGCTCAAGTCCACGCTTGAGTGCACTGCCGTAGTATGTTTTTTCCGTGCTTATGATATC
>SFPC01000091.1 GCA_004552195.1 Bacteroidales bacterium
CCCATGGACCACGTGGCTTGCTACATCTCTCACCCCACCGGCTCCGATGCTTTGCTGCCCGCCGCTAAATTGGGTGAACCCATTGAAGTGGATTTCGAGTTCGACATGCCCGAACGCACATCTCCCGAAATCAACGCCGAGAACCTGCACCTCGCAGCCCTGCTCTTCGACCAGCAGAGCGGTGTCATCGTAACCGCAGCACAAATCAAGCTGGGTGAAGAAACGAATCAGTCCGGTCCTTCTGGCATCGAAACTGCCGAAAACGCTGCTGCTGCCAACATCGCTGTGGCCGACGGTGCCTTCAACATCACTGCCGAGAACGCAGAAGCTCAGGTTTACAACGCTGAAGGTAAGCTCGTTTCGAGCTGCACAGTCAACGGTTCTGCTTCTCTGCCTACCTTCGGTAAGGGTGTTTACGTAGTTCGCGTAGTATCTGGTGGCAAGGTAATGACCAAGAAGGCTGCCTTCTAACAACTGACTCCCACGGGCTGATTTTCACAGCCTGACGCACAAGCGGCGTGTGACGGACTCCATTTCCGTTACACGCCGCTTTTTTGTTGACCTGCACACTTTCGTTGTATGGACGACAACAGGGGAATTATTGACGACAACAAAGGACAACGGGAAACAACTTTTTCGTTTACTGCTGTTGTCTTATGTTGTCTAAGTTGTCGGCATTTAAATATTAACCACAACAAAGGACAACGGAGGACAACCATCCAAGAGGAAAATGTTGTCTTATGTTGTCTAAGTTGTCGTCAATTTTCAACGCATCCTCAGGCGACATGCTCCATTCATGTATGCGCCCAAAAAAGTCCTGGACTATTTTTCACAACTCGGCGAGTAGAAAAAAATAGTCCAGGACTTTTTCGCACAAGTTCGCCACTTGTTGCCCGGCCGCCGCGCCCGGCCTCACGCCCTCCCCGTTGGCAACGGGCAACCCCCATACAACACAGCCGGGAAAGCCCGTTGTACACAGGTTCTCCCGGCTGCTACCGTTGGCGTCAGCCGATTGGCCGGCACCGAAGTCAAAAGTCGCCGTCGCCCATGGGAGCTCCGGTCATCTGACCGTTGTTCTGACGGAAATTCATCCCCTGCTGCAATCTCGGACGGCGGTCCATATGAAGCATCTGCGGACGCTCCAAGCGGGTGAACACGGTGACGAGTTGCTGCGGCGTGAGGCGGTCCTTGAACTTCTCGAAATAGGCGCGACGAATGGCGAGCGTGCGCTCCTCCTTGTCGAACGTCTTGGCCAGCAGCACGAGCGATTCAGCATCCGTCAGCTCCTTTTTCTGTTTGGCCTTGCCGTTGGCATCCACGGGCCGCACTGCGCGTGCCACAGCCTGCAGCGTGTCCTGGTACTCCACATACAGAGGCACGAACCACGCCTGCGTCTGGTCGTCAAGCTTCAGTTCGTCGGCCAAGCGCGTGGCCTGCTGTTGTAAGCGTTCCGTCCGGTTTTGGGTACGTTCCTTCTTGACCTTCTTGTCAGCGTTTTGCGCGCAGAGCCCCGTGCAAAAAACGAAGGCTGCGAGCAGCGAAATAATTTTGTTGTACGTCATCATAAAACAAGTATATATTAGAATTTAGTTAATGTGGTCCCCGGTGGACTTTCTTCGGATTTGACGCACGAAACGAAGAAAGGTTTAATCCGTTTAGCGGGCTTTTTTGTGATTTTTCAGCAACGAAACAGGCGAATTGTGCAGTTGAGATAGAAAAAAATGCAGAAAAATTGGGCAAAGGCTTGGTTGGTATAAAAAACTGCCCTATATTTGCATCGTGTTTTTCATAGTATTGCAGCTTCGGGGCTTGTGAAAGTCCGGTCTGCTTCCCATACTAAAGAAAATGTGTTCGTGACGGCTTGGGAAAGTCGAACGAATTCATCATGGTAAATGTTTTTAATGGTGGTGCGTCAAAATTTTTATTTTGGCGCACTTTCATTTTTTTATACGCCTGTGGGAGTTGCCTCAGCCCGGCGGGACATCCCTGCCGACCGACCGGCTCTGCCACTTGCGGAGCGCAAGGACATTGATGTAGCCTTCCCGCTGCGACTGGTAGAGGGGGCAGGCAGCGGCGCGATATAAAGCGCAGGTGATGGCGGCCCTTCTGAAAAGCCTGGAAACGGTGAAAAAAACGGGGCCGCACGCGCTCCGGCTGATTTGCCGCGATGAGGAGGAGAAGGGAACTTTGTAGCCTCCGGGGTGGGGCTGTCGGTGGAAGGATTTGATAATCTTTAAACTTCTCAACTTTTCAACCCAAAAATTCCATTAACTTTGCAGCGAAACCCTGAAACCCCAAAAACCACTCTATGATACTGTTTTTTAGAACACCGCAACAGAGCGTGATTGCCACACAGATCGATCACCCACTCAGCGAGGCCGAAGTGAATGAACTTTGCTGGCTCTACGGAGACGCCACACCCGAAAAGGACGACGCGCTTCCCGGCTGGTTTGTCGGCCCCCGACGCGAAATGATTACCCCTTGGAGCACCAATGCCGTAGAGATTACTCAAAACATGAACCTCTGCGGCATTACACGTATCGAAGAGTATTTCCCCGTGGACAACGAAGAGGCCGAACACGACCCCATGCTCCAACGTATGTACAATGGGTTGGATCAAAACATCTTCACGGTGAACATTGAGCCGGCTCCCATCCAGTACATCAGCGATCTCGAAACTTACAACGAGCAGGAGGGCCTCGCGCTCTCACCCGCCGAAATAGACTATCTCCACGGCGTGGAACAGCAGCTCGGACGACAGCTCACCGACAGCGAGGTGTTCGGCTTTGCCCAAATCAACTCCGAACACTGCCGCCACAAAATCTTCGGAGGCTCCTTCATCATCGACGGAAAGGAGATGCCCTCGTCGCTCTTCGCCATGATAAAAAAGACAACGAAGGAGAACCCGCACCACATCATCTCGGCCTACAAGGACAACGTGGCCTTTGCCGAAGGACCCGTGGTGGAACAGTTCGCACCCGCCGACCACGCCACCTCCGACTACTTCCGCGTGAAGGACATCGAGAGCGTCATCTCCATCAAGGCCGAAACGCACAACTTCCCCACGACCGTGGAGCCCTTCAACGGCGCATCGACGGGTACGGGCGGCGAAATCCGCGACCGCATGGGCGGCGGCGTCGGCTCATGGCCCATTGCGGGCACCGCAGTCTATATGACGGCTTACCCGCGCCTCGACGGCGGACGCGAATGGGAGGATATCCTGCCCGTACGTCAGTGGCTCTACCAGACACCCGAGCAAATCCTCATCAAAGCCTCTAATGGTGCATCGGACTTCGGCAACAAGTTCGGACAACCGCTCATCGCCGGCTCCGTGCTCACCTTTGAACACCAGGAGAACGGCGAGAAGTATGGCTACGACAAGGTGATCATGCTCGCCGGCGGCGTGGGCTACGGCACGAAGCGCGACTGCCTGAAGGGACAGCCGCAGAAGGGCAACAAGGTAGTCGTAGTGGGCGGCGACAACGGCCTCGGAGGCGGCTCGGTGAGCTCCGTCGACACGGGACGCTACTCCAGCGGCATCGAGCTGAACGCCGTGCAGCGCGCCAATCCTGAAATGCAGAAGCGTGCCAACAACTTAGTGCGCGCACTCTGCGAGGAGGACGTGAACCCCGTGGTGAGCATCCACGACCACGGTTCGGCAGGCCACGTGAACTGCCTCTCAGAGCTGGTGGAAGAATGCGGCGGCCTGATTGACATGAGCCAACTCCCCGTGGGCGACCCCACCCTCTCGGCCAAAGAAATCATAGCCAACGAGAGCCAGGAACGCATGGGCCTCCTCATCCAAGAGGAGCACCTCGACCACGTACGCCGCATCGCGGAGCGCGAACGGGCCCCGATGTATGTGGTGGGCGAAACGACCGGCGACGCACACTTCGCCTTCCAACAGGCTGACGGCCGACGACCCTTCGACCTCGACGTGGCACAGATGTTCGGCCACTCACCCAAAACGGTGATGGTGGACGAAACGGTGGAACGGAAATACGAGAACGTGAGCTACGATGCGGCCCACGTGGACGAATACATTGACCGCGTGCTGCAACTGGAGGCCGTGGCCTGCAAGGACTGGCTCACGAACAAGGTGGACCGCTCCATCACGGGCAAGGTGGCCTTCCAGCAAACACAGGGCGAGCTGCAGCTGCCGCTGGCCGACTGCGGCGTGGTGGCACTCGACTATCGCGGACGCCGAGGCATCGCCACAGCTATCGGACATGCCCCGCAGGCGGGACTGGCCGACCCGGCAGCAGGCTCGGTGCTCTCTGTGGCAGAAAGCCTCACGAACATTGTGTGGGCTCCCCTGGCCGAAGGGCTCGACAGCGTGTCGCTCTCGGCCAACTGGATGTGGCCCTGCCGCTCACAGCGCGGTGAGGACGCCCGTCTTTACCGAGGCGTGGAAGCACTCAGCGATTTCTGCTGTGCACTGAAAATCAATGTGCCCACGGGCAAGGACTCGCTCTCACTCTCGCAGCAATATCCCAACGGGGAGAAGATTATCTCGCCGGGAACGGTCATCGTGAGTGCCGGAGGCGAGGTGAGCGACATACGCAAGGTGGTTTCGCCCGTCATGGTGAACGACCCGAAATCCACGCTTTACCACATTGACTTCTCCTTCGACGAGCTGCGACTCGGCGGTTCGGCCTTCGCGCAGAGCCAAGGCTATGTGGGCAGCGATGTGCCGACGGTGAAAAATCCGGAGTACTTCCGCGATGCTTTCAACGCCGTGCAGCAACTGGTGAACAACGGCTGGCTCCTCGCTGGACACGACATTTCGGCCGGCGGCCTCATCACGGCATTGCTCGAAATGAACTTTGCCAACACGGAAGGGGGTATGGAAATCTGTCTCGACAAGTTCCATGCGGACGATCTCGTGAAGGTGCTCTTTGCCGAGAACCCCGGCGTGGTGGTGCAGGTGGCCGACAAACACAAGAAGGACTTCAAGGCGCTGCTCGACGACTGCGGCGTGGCCTACGTGAAGCTGGGACACCCGGCCGAGGAACGCCAGATCATGGTGAGCCTGCACGATGCGGAATACCAGTTTGGCATTGACTATCTCCGCGATGTGTGGTACGAAACGTCGTACTTGCTCGACACGAAGCAGAGCATGAACGGATGTGCCAAGGCACGCTTTGAAAATTACCGCCAGCAACCGCTGGAGTTCAACCTCCGCAAGGAGTTCAAAGGCACTTTCGAGAGCCTGGGCATCGACCCCGACCGCCGCACGCCGAGCGGTGTGAAAGCAGCCATCATTCGCGAAAAAGGAACAAACGGCGAACGCGAAATGGCCTACGCGCTCTATCTCGCAGGCTTCGACGTGAAGGACGTGATGATGACGGATTTGATTTCAGGCCGCGAAACGCTCGACGAGGTGAACATGATTGTGTTCTGCGGCGGCTTCTCCAACTCCGACGTGCTGGGCTCGGCCAAAGGCTGGGCGGGCGCTTTCCTCTACAACGAGAAGGCGAAACAGGCACTCGACCGCTTCTACGCCCGCGAGGATACGCTCTCGCTCGGTGTGTGCAACGGCTGCCAGCTGATGATTGAGCTGAACCTCATCAACCCGGAACACGCCGAACGCGCCCACATGCGGCACAACAACTCGCACAAGTTTGAAAGTGCCTACCTGGGTGTGACGGTTCCGACGAACCGCAGCGTGATGTTCGGCTCGCTCTCGGGCGACCGCCTCGGCATCTGGGTGGCTCACGGCGAGGGAAAATTTGACCTGCCGCTGCCGGAGGACGACTACAACGTAGTGCTGAAATATACTTACGACGAATATCCCGGCAACCCCAACGGCTCGCGCTACAGCGTGGCGGGCATTGCCAGTGCCGACGGCCGCCACTTGGCCATGATGCCCCACCTGGAACGTGCCTTCTACCCCTGGCAGAACCCGTTCTACCCGCACAAACGCCGCTCGGAGGAAAAAAGTACCTGACGCGAACAGCGCGAAACATCAAGGGAAACGCTTTACAAACAGTTCGGGACTTGTCAATCGCAAGTCCCGAACTTGTTTTATATGGATAAGTAGTTGCTTGAGAATTTTATCCCCCTAAATGAGGGAGACAGGGCCTTACCGTTTTGCATCCTGCGGCTCATTCATGCCGCGCACCACCACACGCGGCGACACCTGCGAGGAAGGGGACGACAGGTAGGCTCGGAAGGGCGACAACGAACTGCCTGATGCCGCAGGCACAAAAGCTTGGCGCGAAGAGGAGAACAGGCGGACAGCGGCGTCGGACGGCCCGACACGCAACGTATGGAAAACGCCGCGAACCAACGGTTCGTCCACCGGAACGGGAGATAATTCACCCGAGGCGGAGGCGAAGGTAACTAAGCCCGTATACTCGGCACGGAAAAGGTAAGGCCGGCCGGGAAGAAGCTCCTGCTGACGGGCAAAGAACAGGGTGTCGGCGGACAACTCGACGGATGCATACACCTGCGCTCCCTTGGCCGTAGCCCGAAACGGCAGGCAGAGGCTGTACCACCTATCTGCCACGCAATCGGTACGGGTGTAGGTGAGCTGACCGGCTTCTGCAAAAATGGAGCGGTCGGTATAGAAGGAGGCTTTGTCGACAAACCGATACGGCCGCAACAGGTAGTTGCGACTGTTGCTACACACCACGACAAAAGGCCAGGAGGCGGGCACCGCATCAACGGAGGCGGAGGAAACAAAGATGGGAAGGTTCACGGTGTCGGGAAGGTGGAGGAAAGCACTGGCCTGACGGGGAAGGGAGAGGGCGGTGAGGTCCAGACACCTGACGGAACCGAACGAGAGTTCGGAAAGGGCCGAAACAGTCCAGCCGCCTTCCAACCGACAACTGCCCGACTCCGACACGACGACGGAAGGGTCGGCTGCCACCGTGGCCAACCGGGCCGACACAGCGGGCAACCCGTTGGACGCCACGTACCAAGACGACGAAGCTTCATCAAAAGCCGGATAGCGAGGAACGGCCTCGGCAGTACACAGCCGGCCGTCTGCCACCTGCCAAACGGAGGGCGCCTCAACGGGGTCCAGATGGTAACCCAAAAAACGAGCCTCGCGCCGCAGGGTGAAATGCGAAGGGGAAATACTGTCGACAGTCCACACGTCAAGGTCGGCCATGGGCGCAAAGGTTCCGTCGGTCAGGAGGGCATCGGCAGCATTGACTGCCCGACCGTCCGTAAGGCGCAGCATCTGTTGGTGGCTCAGCACCACACGACTGCCGTGACGGGGCGGCGAAAGGGGGTTGGAAGGGGTCGAGACGCCATCTGCCAGACGGTAAAGGGTGAGATGAGGGGTGTCGGGAAGGGCGTAATTGTCGAACGTGAAGACGTAATCTTTCGAAGCCGCCCGATAGGTGGAGTATACGCTCAGCGAGCGGTCCGTTTGGCCGAGTGCCCGCCAAAACGACTGTTTCCGGTCGTTGAAGGTCAAGTTCCAAAGGGAGGCATCGTCGGCAGCAACAGTCCACTTCAACCCCAATCCGTCCTCATGGGCACGTGTGAGCAGCCGGCCATCCGACGGGTTGACAAGCCGGAAGTTTCCGGTTTCATCGCGCTGCAGCAGCCACAGGTCGTCCTCATGGTTCACCTCGATTTCCACTGTCAGGCTGTCGACCTGCACGAGCCGAAGTCCCTCCAACTTCCCTTTGCCGTCCAGACTGTGGGACATGAGCACGCATCGCCCAACTGCCGTTTCGCCCATCAGGACATAATACCCACCGTCCACCAGCTCGTCCACCGAACCGACACGCCGGAAAACGGCGGGCAACGATGGGGAAACTCCCTGGGCCGCCAAGGCACACGGAAGGAGAAACTGCAAGAAAAAAGCCCCAAACAGGAGCTGCACGGGCCGCAGAAGCCATAAGGAACGAAGAGGTTTAATAGATGACATATCGTCCTGACATTACATTTCAAAAGGAAGTGTGCGCAAATGCTCCGACAAAAGCCATCATGCGCACACTTGTATCAAACACAGTAGTTTTTAAATTGAAAAGGAGAAGCGTTGAAAGTTTATCCTGTACCAGAACAAGTCGTTATCCGCCATATCCATTCAAATTTTCCACTTTTCTGTTTTCCTGACTTCAATCTTTTTCAGAAGATAACAAAGCTGTTTATTTCACATTTACCTTCAGGTTGCTCACCTTGCTCTTGAAGTTCCCGGCCTTGCGCAAGGGGAATACCAAGGTGCGCTGGTAATTGATTTTGTCCGTAGGCTGGTAAACGATGGGCTCAAATCCCTTGTCGGCATCCGTCTGATAGTGGGCGCGGTCCTGGTCGCGCACCACGTAGAGCGGCTTGGCACCCAGCTCTTCGCGGAGCTGACCGTCGACATAGAGGCGGGTGCAACGGTTGTCGCCCTCGATGGTGAGCGTCACCTGCTTGCCCGGCTCCAAGCGGTAGTTGAAGGTGGTGAGATAGTTCTCCCGCTCAAAGCCAAGCTTGCCCTCGCGCGGGTCGGAGAGGTAGAACACTGCGTTGTCCGAACGGAAGAGTTCGGTGCCCTTGGCCTCCTGTGCGGCTTCGAGGGTGAAGCTGACGGAGTAGTCGTAGCCTATTTCCTCAGCCGGCAGGGTGGCGCCGGGCTTGACGTCCTGCATCTGCAAGGCGGTGGTGCCGGACTTGCCGAGGCGGCCCAGCTCGTTCACACCGGGAGCCTCGCTCAACGACTGGCGAAGGGTGTTGAATTGGGCATAGGGCAACTGCGTTTTAGCTCCGGTCCAGCATTTCACGGCCAAGGTCTGGAGAGCAGGATATACACGATGGTGAATGTCTTTTACCGTAATGCCATTGCCCACATGGTCGTTCCAAACGGCAAACATGCCGCCTTCGATGGCCGGGTCGTTCTCATCGAACTTCTGGTTGCCGATGACAGCCGGGGTCCAGTGGTTGTAGAGATAGTCTGTGTTGAGATAGTCATAGTAATAGCCGGCTGCGGGCACGATGTAGACCAGTCCGTCGGGGATGCTAACGAGCTGGTAGCCCTGCTTCTTCATTTCGGCAGGGTCGGCAAAGCCGTTGTACCAGATGTCCATGAGCACGTTTTCGGACTTGACGGGGGTGTCGCCCTTGGCATGGGTCAGTGCACCCCAAAGCACGGCCTGCTTGCCGAAGCTCTCGACATAGCGGATATAATGGTCGGTAAATTCGCGGAACTTCTCCACTACTTCTTTCTTGGCATTGGAGTATTCGTCGGTACCGATGTGGACGCGCTTGCCCCGGAACACGGGTTCCTTGCCGCTGAGGTATTCTTTGAACAGACCGTCGAAGAAGGTGTAGACTTCGGGGTTGAAGAGGTCAAGGTGGTCCATGCCGTACTCCTTGCTGCCCAGCTCGGGCTTGTAGTGGGAGAAGGCTAAGGAGTGGGCGGGGATGTCTATTTCGGGAATGATTTCCACTTCGTTGGCCTCGGCGAGCTTTTGCAGTTCGATGAACTCCTGCTTGGTGTAGGAGCCGTCCTTGGCAGTGAGGCCGGGATAGGTGTCACACTCCAAGCGGAAGGCGGCCTGCGTCTTGTCCCAGTCGCCGCCGAAGTACTGGCGGAAACCGTTGTCGTTGAGGTGGATGTGGAGGGTGTTCATCTTATAATAAGCCAACACCTTGGTGAGCTGGCGCAGATAGTGCATGGGGATGTACTTGCGGCCGCAGTCAATCATGAAACCACGGAGCTTGTACTCGGGCACGTCGGTGGTGCGGCCGCAGGGCAGGGTGCGGTCGGTCGATTGCTCAGAAAGCTGCAACAGGGTGCGGGTGCCCCAGAAAAGGCCGCGCGACGTGGCGGCGGTGAGGCGGACGGAGGAGGCTATGTCGAGGTGATAGCCTTCGGCTCCTAAGGTTTTGTCCTTCTTCAGCTCCAACACGATGTCGCCCGGCTGCACCTTACCGCTGACAACGGTGAGCCGGCGGCCGAACATTTGCTCGTAGTCGGCTGCAAGGGCCTGGGCCACGGACTGAAGGGCATTGCCTTTGGCCACGATGCGGCCTGAAAGGGACAAGCTGCCCTCGGCACCGGTCCAGGTTTTGAGTTCGGGCACGACGAAGGGCTTGGGATTGATCTCAGCCCACAACGCTCCGGACAAACCGAACAGCAGGCAGGCCAATACGAATAGTCTCTTCAAAGAATTCATAATTTAAGGTTTTTAGAGGTTTATTTGCGGCGACAAATCTACATATTTTTCTGCGAGGCTGTGCGTTTTACCTACAGAAATGCACTATTTTGCCACGAAATGCCTAACGGCGCAGAACAGAAGTCATAAACGGTGAGAACGGAAGGAAAGAGAAGCAAAAAGAAAGACGTAATTTTGCACACAAAACAACACTTAACGGAATAGTAACGTCTATGTCAACCATTTGTGCCATAGCCACACCGCCGGGAGGAGCACTCGGCGTGGTGCGCGTATCGGGCCCGGAAGCCATTCGGGCAACCCAGGCTGTTTTTATACCCCAAGGAAAACAAACGTTGGAGGAGAAGGCGGGCAACTCGCTGACCTTCGGACGCATCGTTGACCCCACAACCCACGAGGTGGTGGACGAGGTGCTGGTGAGCCTCTTCCGCGCTCCCCACTCGTACACGGGTGAAGACTGCACGGAGATTTCCTGCCACGGCTCGGCCTATATCCTGCACCGTGTTGTGGAACTGCTGCTGCAACAGGGCTGCCAAATGGCACGCCCCGGGGAGTACACGCAACGGGCGTTCCTCAACGGGAAAATGGACCTGAGCCAGGCGGAGGCGGTGGCGGATCTCATCGCTTCGACCACGCAGGCGAACCACCGCATGGCGATGAACCAGATGAGGGGGGGCTTCAGCCGGGAACTGCGTGCGCTGCGCGACAAACTGCTGCACATCACGGCGCTGCTGGAGCTGGAACTGGACTTTTCGGACCATGAGGACCTGGAATTTGCCGACCGCTCTGAACTGCTCTCGCTGGCGCGGATCATCGACGAGCACATAGCACGCCTCTGCGCGTCGTTCCGCTTGGGGAATGTGCTGAAGAGGGGAATGCCGGTGGCGATTGTGGGGGAAACGAATGCGGGAAAGTCCACGCTGCTGAATGCGCTGGTGGGCGAGGAAAGGGCTTTGGTGAGCGACATCTGCGGCACCACGCGCGACACGGTGGAGGAAACGGTGGTGGTGGGCAACACGCTGCTGCGCTTCATCGACACGGCGGGCATCCGCGCTACGCAGGACACGGTGGAACGGATGGGCATAGAACGTACCTTTGCCAAAATCCACGAGGCGGAAATGGTGCTGTGGCTGATTGATGCTACCCGATGGGAGGAGCAATGGCAGGAGCTGCATCACCGCATCTTGACGCAATGTGCCGAACAGGCCACTGTCTGGCTGCTGTTCAACAAAACGGACTTGCTCACACCGCCGGAATTGGAGGCGCTGAAACGCGACTCCGCCGACCGGATTGCGCAGGTATTCAATGCTTCAGTAACCGTTGCCAACGACTACGGGGCTGGAGTTGAGCGTTCGGTTTCTGAAGATGAGGTTTCTGGGGATGGAGTTGAGGGCTTAGTCAATGAAGATAAGGCTTGTGTTGATGGAGATGAGGGTTCTGTTGATGGAGATGAGGGTTCTGTTGATGGAGTTGAGGGTTCTGTTGATGGAGTTGAGGGTTCTGTCTCTGCCTCGGGGGCTTCTGTGCCTGTTGTCTACTTCAGCGCACATTCAGCCGCCGACATCGATCGTCTCCGCCACCTTTTGTCGGAGCACGTGGAGCGTCTGTCCCATGCGGCCGACTCATCGCACGTCATCGTCAGCAACCTCCGCCACTATGAGGCACTCTCGGCAGCCGGCGAGAGCATCCGCCGCGTCATCTCCGGCCTGCACGACAACCTGAGCGGCGACTTCGTCAGCCAGGACCTCCGCGAATGTATCCACCACCTGAGCGACATCATCGGCGAGGTGACCCCAGAAAGTGTGCTCCACTCCATCTTCAAGGAGTTCTGCATCGGGAAATGACCCCTTATAAACAACTCTAAGCAACTTGGAGTAATTTAAACTAAGTCCCTCTAAATGAGGGACTTTTTGTATTTTAACACTTCAAGTTGCATATTTGTTAGTTACAGTATTTCCAGTTATTTTTGCACCGTATTTCTACCGCGAGTGTAAAACAGAAAGTCGATTTCACACCAAGATGACATCGTAGGCACAACCTGGGACACCATGGGAAAAAGCCAAAATGACATCGAGGATACAAGTTGGGACACCATGGGACGTGGTGGGACACTGTGGGACACTTTAGCAGGCGAAAATTCACTAACGAATGCAACATTTATGGAAATTCAGAAACTCTGTAAGTACTGTGGGAGATCCTTTATTGCGCATAAGATGAACACTATCTATTGCTCACCTTCGTGCAATAACAAGGATTACAAGAAGGCGATCCGCGAAAAGCAGATTGCTGAATTCATGGAGGAAGAAAAGAAGAAGACTCCCAAGGTAGATATTTTGGGGGGCAAGGAATTCCTCACCCCTACTGAAGGAGCATCACTACTTGGACTGAGTCGTGCTACTTTCTATCGCTATATGAGCAATGGAACCATTAAGGCTGTCCAGCTACGTGGCAAGACTATCATTAGACGAAAAGACATTGAACGATTGTTCGACAATCCCCCTGCCTATCAGTCTCACTCCGAAAAGAAGCAGGAAAAGCGTGAATACTATACCTGCAGGCAAATCA
>SFPC01000092.1 GCA_004552195.1 Bacteroidales bacterium
GCCACTTCCTTCTTGGCTGCATCTATCTCGTAATCAGGCATAGGGAATCTGCGTTCCCATTGCTAATGGTGGTAGTTTTATTCCTGGCTCCCTGCAAAAGGCATTGGCTACGCATGGTCCACAACGACACTACCGCAATGAATGCCTTTGTAATGCGATGGTCAACTTCAATATGATTGATATTGTTGGTCGTGGCATACGCAAGATATTCAATCAGCAATGGGAACGCAGATTCCCTATGCCTGATTACGAGATAGATGCAGCCAAGAAGGAAGTGGCAGTTCGTTTATACGGCAATGCCATCAATGAGAAATACACCAAGCTGTTAAAAGAGAACAAAGACTTGTCATTGGAAGACTGTATCTTGCTTGATGCTGTGCAGAAAGGGCACCGACTGAGTGAAAGTGATGCCAAAAATCTTTTGGAACGAGGATTGGTAGAGGGTGAATATCCAGACCTGACCATATCCTTGAGCATAGCAAGGCAAACGAAACAATTGCCGGAATACACCAAAGTGAAAGGACTTGAACGCGACAAGATAAAGCAGATGGTTTTGCAGTTCATTCAAAATGCAGGGGAGGATGGCGCAAAGAAAAACTCCATATTGGATTATCTCAAAGAGGTACTTCCCCAAAGAAATAGCCAAGAGCAAAACCTTCGTTTACTAGGTAATATCCTTAGTGAAATGAATACTGACGGCTCTGTCGTTCTTAGAGGAAAGTTATGGTTTGCATGTAAATGAATAGAAAATGACTAAAGAATGACTAGTAAACAAATAAATGACTAGATAATGACTAATAACGAATAGTAAATGACTAATCGGAGGCTTATAGTCGTAAAAGTAGTCGTTTCCCGATAGTTTAGTCGAACTATTAGTCGAACTATTAGTCGAAGTATAAGACGAAAAGAAACAAAATATGTTATTCGGAAAGAAAATAAGAGAGCTCAGAGACGAGCAAGGAGTGCTACAACGACAGTTGGCGGCACTATTAGAGATTGACACACCCATGTTCAGCAAAATTGAGCGAGGTGACAGACGAGCAAAGCGCGAGCATGTTATCAAGCTTGCAGAATACTTACATCAGGACGAGAAGGAAATGCTGACGTTGTGGTTAGCAGATAAGGTTCTTGATGCAGTAGGCGATGATGAATTTAGAAATGACGCAATCAAAGTTGCGCAGGAACAAATCCAAAAATTATGACAGCAAAAACGGCAATTGGGATGTCAACAACCGCAAATCACCAATCTGTGATAAGAAGTCTCATCCTCGCATCTTGGGAATCAGTTGCAAATGGTGTAATAGTTTGGGAACATTGTGACATCAGCGAACCAGGCGGCTATCTGTAACATGTCGATAGTCAATAGGAGAAAAATACATTTATAGTTCAAGCATGAAACAGATAGAAAAAGCCATATTCAACCGCACCGAGCGGCTGTTGGGGACAGAGGCCGTAGACCGTCTGTCAGACCTGCGCGTCATCATCATCGGAGTGGGCGGCGTAGGCAGCTGGTGCGCAGAAAGCCTCGTGCGCTCCGGCATCCGCCACCTCACCATTGTCGACTCCGACCGCGTCTGCATCACCAACGTCAACCGCCAGCTCATGGCCACCACCCAAACTGTGGGCATGGTGAAGGTGGAGGCATTGCGGCAGCGGCTGCTCGCCATCAACCCTTCGGCGGAGATAGAAGCACGGCAGCAAATCTATTCCGAAGAAACCGCTGCCGACTTCCACCTCGAAACCTACGACTACATTGTCGATGCCATCGACTCCCTGCAACACAAGGCCCAGCTCATACTCCATGCCTGCCGCACCAAAGCCCGCTTCTTCTCCTCCATGGGAGCCGCCCTCAAGCTCGACCCCACCAAGATAGCCGTGGCAGAGTTCTGGAAGGTGCGTGGCTGCCCGCTGGGAGCCGCCCTGCGCCGCAGGTTCAAGCAGCAGGGAGTGCGCCCCTCGCGCAAGTTCAAGTGTGTTTACAGCGAAGAGCTGTTGCCCAATCTGGGAGCATCCCACGCCTGCGGCACAGCTGCCTGTATGTGCCCCAAAGCCGAGCAAGGTTCCGGCCACCCAGACCTTGTCAATCACGAATGGTGCAGCTCGAAAGCCCAAATCAACGGTAGCCTGGCCCACATCACCGCCATCTTCGGATTCACCCTCGCCGGGCTCATCGTGCAGGATGCCGTTCGCCGCCAGAACGACGAACGGGCTGGCCTCTGCTGATAGTATTTAGTTTTTTCTATGGATATCTATAGTTATCTCTAATTATCTATAGCTTCCCCCTTAATTAACTCTTGTCCAGGTAAAAGTCGCGGCAAAGGTTGGCGTAAGCCTCGGAGCGTCCGCCGTCATCACCCACTAATACCAGTTCGTCGTGTCGCATCGGAGCAGGGTGAGGACGTAGCTCCAGCAGCGTGCGCTTGGGAGGTTTTCCCGGGCGTGTCACCACATCTGTTCGGCGTGTTACGTAAAGACCATGTACTGCCGCCAGTGGCAGGAAGCGAGCCAGCGCCTGCGTGGGCAGAATGAGCGAAAAGCGCGCATGGGGATTATTCGGTTCCAAGAGTTGGCAAACGGCGCGCAGCAAAGCCTCAAACCCCATTCCGCCGCCCGAGGTATGGCGTGCCGTGGCGCGTGCCATGCCTGGCGGTAGCAAATCTTCCTCGTGGTAAGGAGGATTGCTCAGCAGGCAGTCAGCCTTCGGGGCGGTGGCCGCATAATGGCACACATCAGCGAGCACAATCTCCGTGTGGTGGGCAAACGGCGATGCAGCCACATTCGCCATGGCATCTCTTGCAGCTTCAGGGTCAATTTCCACCCCCGTGACCCAAGCTTTCGGAGCCCGTTGAGCCGCCATCAGCGCAATCAGTCCGCTGCCGCAACCAATGTCCGTGATGTGCCGACAACCCTCCACGTCGGCCCATGCTCCCAGCAGCACGCCGTCCGTTCCCACCTTCATGGCGCAGTGGGCATCCTTTATGATGAATTGTTTGAAGGTAAACATGAAGATTTTATAATTTATAATTTATAATGAGGCTATGCCGATGGTGGCGGCGGTTCTGCATCGTCCTGTATGATGGCCGCAGGCTTCATTATACATTTTACATTAAAAATTACATTGTACATTATAAATCGTTTCATCTCGCAAAGGTAGCAATACCATTGAATAGGGATAAAAAACAAGTCATTTACTGCGGATGAAACCCGAAATGCGCTTCAAAATCCTTTCATAAGGACAATTCTTCCTTGTAAACGTCCTTTTGTCGGCCTCTGCGCCGCCCGAACTTTGCACCCGGATATTTGGCTAAACACACAAAAGTGTACGGACGATGTATGGTTTACTTTCAACATACGCGAGGACCTCTTGCCGGGCTTGAAGGTGGGCACAGAGACGCAAGTGTATCTGCCGGCCTTCGACAAACACGTGGCCGTGCGCATCACCCGGATGAAGGATGTCGGCACCTTCGCCGTGTGGAAAGCCACGAAGGCACTCGAAGGCTTCGACCTCAAGACTTTTGAGGTGAAAGCACTACCCCTGGACTTGGACGGACTGGACGAGGTGCGCAGCGGCATGTCCGTGGTGTTGGAAGTAGACAGGAAGTAAGGTTTCCTGTTTTGATGGTTGTGAGGTTATAACCTCAGAACGTATCTCCTGCACAAACCCCTCCCGCTCTTTCCAGAATAGTATGAGATCCATTCCCAAGCAAACAGCCGATGTTTGCCGCCGTCTGTGCCGCATATTCCGGCGCGAGCTGCGCATCTTCGCGCATCGTCCGCTTTTCCTCTTCACGATGATAGTAGCCCCCGTGCTGTGCATCGTTTTCTTCACCTCCCTCATGTCCGACGGGTTGCCCACCAAGCTACCCACCGCACTGGTCGATGAGGACGACACGCACATCACCCACACGGTGGTTCGCATTCTCGACTCCATGGAGGTGACGGACATCGTGGCACACTACGCCAACTTCAGCGAGGCTCGCAAGGCCATGCAGCGCGGCGAGATTTACGGCATCATCCGCATCCCTTCCACCTTTACCCGCGACTTGTGGCAGGGCGAACAAACGCACATCGGACTGTATTGCGACATGTGCTCCATGCTTTACTACATAATTCTGCTGCTCACAACGACCAACGTGTCGTTGGAAATGAACAAGGACATCAAGGTGGAACGCTGCCTGCCCTCCGCCACCCGGCGGAAGGAGGAGCGGAATGGCGACTGATGGTAATTTGTGACTTTTTAACTAAACCCTGAAAATGTAAAGGTTTTGAGGATTAAGGTTTTGAGGTTATGAGATGCCTTTCCAAAAGTTCTGGAGCTGTTCTCAACAGTCCTGGAGTTGGTTTGCCAACTCGCCGAGTCCGGCGAAATAGTCGGCGACTTGTGCAGAAAACTTCACGCAGTGTCCGGCTGGGCAGGCGAAGCGGATAAATCACGCTGAAAAGTCGTAATATGTTGTGTGAATTACCCTTTTCGCGCGCGCGTATATACGCTTTTTATTTCCCGAAAAAGCATTCACCCCTTCACGTGCAGTGCGTTTTCTGCTGATTTTCATTGGTTTAGAGTGTGAAGGCTTGGATTTCAAAGTGTTCACATGGGCAGCAAAGCATTCACACGGGTGGTGAACGATTGTGAAGGGTTGAAATACCAAGCCTTCACACCGGAAAAGCGCCTCGAAATCAGGAGAAAAGCAGCATTCATGCCCTTATTGCTGTGAATACTTGAAAAACAAAGCCTTCACACTTGAAGTAACTGAAAATCAGGAGAAAACAACCGCTGTGTGAAGGGGTGAATGCTTTTTTGAGGGAAAAAATACGTATAGGAAAATCGAATTTACGGGCCGAAGTTGGCAAATTGCTACGTTACTTTTTTGTGAATGTACAATGAATAATGAACAATGAAGGCTGCGCCGATGTGAATGTATAATGTAATGATGTATAATGAAGCCTACGGCAATGAGGCAGGCGGTTCTGCATCGCCCTGTACCTCGGTCGTCAGACCTCATTATACATTATACGTTGATAAACGGCGCAGCCTTTATTTGTACATTGTATATTAAAAAAAGTTATTCGTTGTCCATGGAGCTTTTTAGCGCGGCGGCAATCTGCTCTTCGATTTCTGCGGAGAGTTCGGGATTGTCCTTGATGAGCTTTTTCACGGCATCGCGTCCCTGACCGAGGCGGCTTTCGCCGTAGCTGAACCAGGAGCCGCTCTTCTTGATGATGCCGAGCTCTACGCCGAGGTCTACCACTTCGCCGGCATGGGAGATGCCTTCGCCAAAGGTGATTTCAAACTCGGCTTTGCGGAAGGGGGGAGCGACTTTGTTCTTCACGACCTTTACGCGCACTTGGTTGCCGATGGGGGTGTCGCCGTCCTTGAGGGTGGTGACGCGGCGGATGTCGAGGCGTACGGAGGCGTAGAACTTGAGGGCGTTGCCGCCGGTGGTGGTTTCGGGGTTGCCGAACATGATGCCTATCTTCTCGCGCAGCTGGTTGATGAAGATGCAGGTGGTGTTGGTCTTGCTGATGGTTGACGTGAGCTTGCGCAGGGCCTGGCTCATGAGGCGGGCCTGGAGGCCTACTTTGTTGTCGCCCATGTCGCCTTCTATCTCGGCCTTGGGGGTGAGGGCGGCCACGGAGTCGATGACGATGATGTCGATGGCGGAGGAACGGATGAGCTGGTCGGCAATGTCGAGTGCCTGCTCGCCGTTGTCGGGCTGGGCAATGAGGAGCTCGTCGACATTGACGCCGAGCTTGGCGGCGTAGAAGCGGTCGAAGGCGTGTTCGGCATCGATGAAGGCAGCTATGCCGCCGTTCTTCTGCGCCTGGGCTATGGCGTGGATGGCGAGGGTGGTTTTACCGGAGGACTCGGGGCCGAAGATTTCGATGATGCGGCCTTTCGGGTAACCGCCCACGCCGAGGGCGGCGTTGAGGGCGAGGCTGCCGGTGGGGATGACGTCGACGTCTTCTACCTGCTGGTCGCCCATTTTCATGATGGAGCCTTTGCCGAAGTCTTTTTCAATCTTGGCCATGGCGGCTGCCAGGGCTTTGAGCTTTTCGCTCGTGGCGAGCGTGTTGTTTTCTTCAGGATTCTTTGCCATAGAGTGGAAAATTTATGATTTTGTTGTTTTTGAGCTTATAGAGTATGGGTTGAAAGTTGAACAGTTCATGCTTTCAGAACTTGCTCTGCGTGTATCTTCGTCTTAAACTATCTCCGTGTATGTTTTATGCTATCGTAATTCGCTTGATTTCGTAATATTCGTGGTCTTTTACAATTATAGGTGTTGGAGATAATGTCAACCTCAGAGTTATACATGTCGTTTTTTATACCTGCCAAAGACATTATAGTGTGAGCGATAGCGTCTGTCATGTACGGCTTGTTACTAGTTGAACGAATCTTGTTCCAGATTGCCGTATGGTTACCTATGTACGTATCGCTTGCCCATATCCACATCGGAATCTCATGTTGAGGAATTATTTCATTATACGTGAACCCTAATGATCGTCCGAAATTTTCATCAAAGTCATACACTCTCTCACCATGATCTGGTATAAATATGGCAATAGCATCTTTGTTCTTGAATCTCTCAAGTAGCTGATTCATAAGATAATCGTTATAAAGTATTGCGTTGTCATAATCGGCAATAGTATTTTTCATCTCTTCTGTCAGATTATTGTAACAATTATAGTCGTCTGCCTTAAATCTTGCAAAACTTTCAGGATACCTTTGGCTGAAATCAAAATGCATTCCTCTGAAATGAATGACCGTAAAACGTTGTTTGGCAAGCACACGACTATAGATGCTATCATATTCCTGTAGAATAATATCGTCTAATTGACTCATGCGC
>SFPC01000093.1 GCA_004552195.1 Bacteroidales bacterium
TTTCCAGTGGGAAACAAACCTTGAAATGAACGAATGACACTTTATACTCAAGGGAAAAACACGTATATATATTGTATGCGCGCGCGAAGGCATTAGAAGGAAATCAGTTTGCACACGCCCTCCGAGCCGGGTGTTTCACAAGTGGAGGATTTGCGACTCACAAGTCCGGGACTTGATTTTTCAAGTCGGCGAGTTGGAAAAACAAGGCCGGGATTTGTGAGGCGTGCGCCTAATGTCATGATATTGAAACGGATTTGTCACATACTATGCAGTCCTTTGCACCGCAAAGACCAATCAAAACCAGCTACCCCCGTTTCTTCTGCCAGCCGGACAGGCAAGCCTACCATGGAGCAATCCGTGCGGGAAAAGAAATACCACATGATATGCCATATAATATGTATATGAAACACTACATTGTCAAAAGCCTTACAGCCCTGATGCTGTTTTTTCTGTTCTTCACCAAAGGATGGAGTATTGATTTAAGAGGAAAAGTAATCGACCGCGAAACGGGCGAGCCCTTGGTAGGTGCCACCCTCATCCTGCCCCAAATAGGGCGCACCACCCTATCGGACAACGACGGACTCTTCACCTTCCAACTGCCCGCCCAACGCAACTATACGCTTACGGCACAATATCTGGGATACCGCAGACAGGCCCTCACCGTCAACCCCGCCCGAACTGATACCCTGCTGATTATCAGCATGGAAACCGCCACCGACGAACTCAGCACCGCTGTGGTGACGGCCACACGGCGCAAAAACACGGAAACGGCGGCGGTGACCATCCAGCAAACGAGTATGGTGGTGCAGAGCGGCATCGCCGGCCAGCAAATCAGGCGCACGCAGGACAAGGATGCCGGCGAGGTCATCCGCCGCGTGCCGGGCATTTCGCTCATCGACCAAAAATTCGTGATGGTGCGCGGACTCTCCCAACGCTACAACAACGTGTGGATCAACGGTTCGGCAGTGCCCAGCTCCGAGCCAGACACCCGCGCCTTCAGCTTCGACATCATTCCCAGCAGCCAGATTGACAACTTGCAAATCATCAAGTCGCCGGCTCCGGAATATCCCGCCGATTTCTCCGGCGGCTTCATCCTCATCGACACCAAGGAGATACCCGGCCAGAACTCCACCACTCTCTCCCTCCAAATGGGTGTCAACGACCAGACGCACTGGCAGGCAGCCCACTTCGGCAAGAGCAGCAACATGAGCTGGCTCGGATTTCCCGGCTCCGGTCGCGGCATCCCCGGCGGCATCAAGGCACCCGTCACACAGCTGCCGGGCGGTGGGGTGAGTCTGACTGGGGGAGCGTTCGGCAACGACTGGCGCGTGCGCACCGTCCACCCCGCAGCCGACCTCTCCTTTGCCTTCGACCTGAACCGCAGCCGCGAACTGGGCGATGGCGGTCTCCTCTCGGTGCTCGCTGCCGTGAACTACAGCAATACCTACAAGACCTACACCGACATGGAGAACTCCCTCTTCGGTGCCTACGACCTGGCGCACGACCGCAGCAACTACCTGCGCCACAGCACCGACCAGCAGTACAACCACGACGTGCGCCTCGGCGCGTTGCTCAACCTCACCTTCCTGCCCTCACGCGGCACGGGACGCTACGAGTGGAAAAACATTTTCAACCAGCTCGGCAAAGAACGCTTCACCTCCCGCACCGGCGTCAACGCACAGAGCGACAACGAAGTCGAGAGCGAGTATTACTATAGCAGCCGCTCCACTTACAACACGCAGCTGACGGGCAAATATGTGTGGTCGGACAGCCGCTTCGACTGGAACGCGGGTTACGCCTATGCCAACCGCAACCTGCCGGATCGCCACCGCTACACCCTGGACGACGCGCTGGGAAGCGGCATCCAGCTCACCACGGGCAACGAGGTGAACCGCGAATATACGCGCCTCGACGAACACATCGGCTCAGCATCGGTGAACTACCAACACCGCTTTGAGGATGCCGCACTGCGCCCCACCCTCTTCGGCGGTGCATTTGGCGAATACCGCACACGCAAGTACCAGACGCGGAGTTTCATCTACGCCTGGAACCCGGCTCACAACACGCTGCCGGCTGACTTCCAGACGCAGGAAATCACCTCCCTCCTCTCCAACTCCGACAACTTCGGCGAAAGCGGCCTCTACCTGCTGGACGACACGCACATGACGGACGACTACGAGGGCAACCAGTTCACTGCCGCCGCCTATGCCTCGGCCAACCTCAACCTCGGCCCCTTGGGCATGTACGCCGGTCTGCGCTACGAACGTAACCGCATGGAACTCATCAGCAACACGCGCGACTACGAGCGGAGCCCCCTCTCCCACTTCTACGATGCCGACGGACTCTTCCCCTCGGTGAACTTCACGCTCCACCTGCCCCGGAAGCAGCAACTGCGGGCGTGCTACGGACGCTCCATCAACCGGGCGGAATTCCGCGAGGTGAGTGCCAGCGTGTTCTACGATTTCGACTTGGCCAGCGCAGTACAGGGCAACCCTGACCTCCGTCCCTGCTACACGGACAACGTGGACCTGCGCTATGAATTTTACCCCACAGAAGGCGAGCAGATTTCCGTGGCAGCATTCTACAAACATTTCGACAACCCCATCGAATGGACCTACACCGTGGCAGGAGGCACGGACCTGGTGTACAGTTTCCAAAACGCGAAAGGAGCTTACAGCTACGGCCTGGAGCTGGACGTGCGCAAGCGGCTTGACCTCATCGGCCTGCCTGACTTCACCCTGGTGTGCAACGGTTCGCTCATCAAGAGCCGTGTGCAGTTTGCTGACCGCCGACTGCAAAAGAACCGCCCCATGCAGGGACAGTCGCCTTACCTCATCAACCTCGGCCTCTTCTACTCTCACAAGGCATGGAACGCCACCGCGCTCTACAACCGCATCGGCAAACGCCTCATCGGAGTGGGCCGCAGCCTGGGCAGCACGGGCGACCAGACGGTGAACATCCCCGACAGCTATGAAATGCCGCGCAACTCCCTCGACCTCGGTTTTTCCTACACACTGAAATCCTTCACGTTCAAAGTGGGCTGCAAGGACATCCTCGGCGAACACGTCTTGTTCAAACAGTTCAACGACGTGCAGCTCCCCACCGGCGAGCACAAGAAGGTGGAAGAAATCACCCGCCGCTACCTCCCCGGCCGCACCTTCTCCCTCGGCGTGAGCTGGAAACTGTAACGACGCTGTGTCAATTTAGAATTGATAATGTATAATGAGGGCTACGCCGATGTTACTGGCGTAGCCCTCATCATCCATCATTCATTGTACATTATTCCGCATTCATCATTCATTATTCATTAACTCTTCGTACCTTTGCCGCCGTCTTTGACAAGAAAATCATGCGAAAACTCGTTTATATACTCTCCTTCCTGATGGCTATGCTCCCCACTGCCCTGCGGGCGGAGCAGGACCGCCAACGGCTTACTGACGACGGGCAGCAGGACTCCGTCAGCGTGAGCCTGCTCACCGTAACGCCCGGGAAAATGGTGTATGAACTCTACGGACACACGGCCATCAGGGTGCGCGAGGTGATGCCGGGACGGCTCAGCGACTGGGTGTTCAACTACGGCACGTTCTCTTTTGCACAGCCGCATTTCGTGTGGCGATTTGTCAAGGGTGAAACGGACTATGAGCTGGGCGTGGTGCCCTATGCCCTCTTCTATGACACTTACGTGAAGGAGGGACGTGGCATCGACGAACAGCTGCTCAACCTCTCGCCGGCTGAAAGCAGGAGACTGGTGGATGCACTCAGCCGGAACCTACTGCCGGAAAACGCCACATACCGCTACAATTTCTTCTACGACAACTGCACGACACGGGCCATCGACATGATTGAACGGGCCGTGGAAGGAAATATCGTGTGGCCACAGGCTGAAGCTGACAAAACACTTCGCGACATCGTGGACCAATATTCCGAAGCAAGCCCATGGAACAAACTGGGGCAGGATTTGCTCTTAGGAGCAGAAGCCGATGCTCCTGCCGACCGGAAAGCACAGGGGTTCGCCCCGCTGTATGCCGAACGGTTTGTGGAGGAAGCAGTTGTGGTGAGCCCCGACGGTGCACGGCGGCGATTGGCCGAACCGAAACGGGTTCTACTGCCGGCACAAACGGAAAAAACGGCAAAGGGATTGACTCCGATGTGGGCTTTTGGCATACTTTTTGTAGTCACGCTCATCATCACGACATACGAGTGGCGCAAAGGCATTTGCTTCTGGGCATACGATGCCCTGCTCCTGCTGGCGCAAGGTTTGGCCGGTCTCGCTGTGTTCCTGCTCTTCTGCTTTTCCACCCACCCCACGGTGGGCAGCAACTGGCTGATCATTCTCTTCAATCCCTTACCCTTGCTCTATCTGCCTTGGTATATGAAACAAGCCTCGCTGCACCGCCCCGTGAAAGGGCTGTACGTACAGGCTGTCATGCTGGCCGCCACGGGCTTGGTGGGCACGGTCGGCTTGCAGCAATTTCCGCCGGAGCTGTTCCTGATTTGGGGCACGCTGGCCGTGCGCTGCATCCACGGGCTGAAACGGAGTCCTAAAGTGAAGAGTCAATAGTTCATAGTTTCGGAGGTTATGAGATATAAGGTTATGAGGTTATAAAGTTACTTGGTGGGCTACTTTGACTGCGTCAAACAGTATTCTTATAACCATATAATCTTCAACTTTTGATAAACTATAAACATCAAACCTTTAACTCTTCAATATGGCTTTTAACTTTTGGACTTTCAACTAAAAATTTCCTATTTCCAAACCATCCTATCGATGCGAAAAGACATCCCTCCACACGTTCCTAAAACCACCCTGCGCCTGCCGCTGCTGCTTTCGCTGCTGGCGGCCATGGCCGCGCTCCCGGCAAGCGACGCTTACGGCGCGGCGAACGGGGTGCCACGGGTCGTGGTGAACATATTGGTGGACCAGCTCCGCTCTGACTACATGAATGCCTTCATGCCCCTCTACGGGCAAGAGGGCTTTGTGCGTTTGTTGAACGAGGGGCGGGTTTACGCCAAGGCGGAATATCCGCAATACCGCCCGGATCGCGCTTCGGCGGCAGCCACGCTGGCCACGGGCACCACGCCTTACAACCACGGCATCGTGGGGATGCGATGGCTGGACCGCGAAACGTTGCGCCCGGTTATCTGCGTGGACAACAAGGAATATGCCGGCATTCAGACCAGCGACGCTTCGGCTCCCACGTTTCTGGGCGTGTCGACCATCGGCGACGAACTGAAAGTGGCCACGGAGGGCAAGGCGGTGGTGTATGCCGTGGCCCCCTATCGCGATGCGGCCATCCTCGGAGCGGGACACGCTGCCGATGGTGCGCTGTGGATTGACGACCGCACGGGACGGTGGTGCTCCTCTTCTTACTATGGCCCCGCGCTGCCGGCATGGGCCACGATGCTGAACAGCAAACCGCTGGAAGAACGCTTGAAAACGTGGGTATGGGAACCGTCGAACGAACTCGTGGGCAATTTCTCCTACTTCCTTTCGGGGGGGATGAAAAAGCCTTTTGCCCATAAGTTCAACAAGGGGGAGAAACGCTTCGCGTCGTTCAAGACGAGCGGACTGGTCAACGAGGAAGTGGCACGCGCCGCCCTGCAGTGTTTCAACGGGGCGATGATGGGAAACGACGACATCACGGACTATCTCTCCGTGACGTTCTACGCCGGCAACCTGGAGCACAAAGCGGTGAGCGATGCTCCGATGGAGCTGCAGGACATGTACGTACGGCTGGACAACGCCCTGGCCCGACTGATTAACTCGGTGGAGAAAAAGGTGGGGGCCGGCAACGCGCTTTTTGTGTTGACTTCCACAGGCTATGTGGATGAAGAGACACCAGACTTATCCAAATACCGCATCCCCACGGGCACCTTCGACGTGGAGCGGGCTGCCGCCTTGCTCAACATGTACCTGGTGGCCGTCTACGGTCAGGGGAAATACGTGGAGGCTTGCCTCGGCACGCAGCTTTATCTGGACCACAAACTGGTGGAGCAGAAGCAAATCAACCTGGCGGAAATGCTGGAGCGGGTGCAGGATTTCCTGCTGCAACTTTCGGGCGTGAAGGATGTTTACACTTCGTCGCGCCTGATGCAGGGAGCCTGGACACCGGGCATCAGCCGCATTCGCGGAGGTTACAACCCGCGCTACTCCGGCGACATTCTCATTGAAGTGGCTCCGGGATGGCACGCCGTGAACACGTCAATGAACGAGCACCAGCTGGTGCGCGAATCTTATATCGCTTTCCCCATCATTTTCTATGGCATGGGCTGCAAGACTGACAGCCTGACCACGCCGGTGTCGGTCGACTGCATTGCACCGACACTGACGGATGCCATGCGCATCAGGGCACCCAATGCCTGCAATGTGGCACCGATATTTTAATAATGATGAACGGCGTAGCCTTCATTATACATTATACTTTTTTACATTATATCTTAATAGTGCAATTTCTCGCCATGGCAAAGTTCAAACAAGTTTGGCTTTGCTCATTTGGCTTAACGAAATCGTTCTTAAAAGTGCAATTTCTCGCCATGGCAAAGCTCAAACAAGTTTGGCTTTGCTCATTTGATAAAACCGCATCCCTATCATGGATATCAATAAATTCTTAAGCAAATTATTCGGTAACAAATCTACCCGCGACATGAAGCTGATACAGCCGTGGGTGGAAAAAATCAAAGCGGCCGAACCGGCTATCCAGGCTTTGGACAACGATGCGCTCCGCGCCAAAACGAAGGAGCTGCAACACACCATACAGCATTCGGCCGACGACCTGAAAGAGAAAATCGAGGCGCTGAAAGCCAAAATAGAAGAAACGCCCATCGAGGACCGCGAGGTGATTTTCAACCAGATTGACAAACTCGACACGCAGGTGCTCGACCGCATGGAGGAGGCGCTGACGGACGCACTGCCCGACGCTTTCGCCATCGTGAAGGAAACGGCTCGACGCTTGGCCGAAAACGATTTCCTCGAAGTGACGGCTTCCGACTTCGACCGCGAACTGGCCACATCGCACGACTTTGTACATATCGAAGGCGACAAGGCTATCTACCAGAACCATTGGGTGGCCGGCGGCAACGACCTGAAGTGGAACATGATCCACTACGATGTGCAGCTGTTCGGCGGCGTGGTGCTGACGCAAGGAAAGATTGCGGAAATGGCCACGGGGGAAGGTAAGACGCTGGTGGCCACGCTCCCCGTTTTCCTCAACGCACTCACGGGCAACGGTGTACACGTGGTGACGGTGAACGATTACTTGGCCAAGCGTGATGCCGAATGGATGGGACCGCTCTATATGTTCCACGGGCTCTCGGTGGACTGCATCGACAAGCACCAGCCCAACTCGGAAGCGCGCCGCCGCGCTTACCAGGCGGACATCACGTTCGGCACGAACAATGAGTTCGGCTTCGACTACCTGCGCGACAACATGGCGATGAGCCCCAAGGACTTGGTTCAACGCCGCCACAACTACGCGATTGTCGACGAGGTGGACTCCGTGCTCATCGACGATGCCCGTACGCCGCTCATCATCTCCGGCCCCGTGCCCAAGGGCGACGACCAGCTCTTTGAGCAGTACCAGCCGCTCGTGGAGCGACTCGTCGACGTGCAGCGCAAATTGGCCACGCAGTACTTGGCGGAGGCCAAGCAGCTCATCGGCTCGGGTGACAAGAAGAAGGAGGAAGAGGGTTTCCTGCAACTTTTCCGCAGCCACAAGGCGTTGCCCAAGAACAATCCGCTCATCAAGTTCCTCTCTGAAACGGGCATCAAGGCGGGAATGCTCAAGACGGAGGAAATCTATATGGAGAACAACAACCGCCGTATGCCAGAGGCCGTGGAGCCGCTCTACTTCGTGGTGGACGAGAAACTGCACAGCGTGGACCTCACGGATAAGGGTAACAAGTGGCTGGCGGACCAGGTACAGGACGACCAGCTCTTCATCCTCCCGGACATTACCTCGGAACTCTCGGCGCTCGAAGCGCAGAAGGGGCTCTCTGACGAGGAACGCGTGATGCGCAAGGACGAACTCTTGCAGGATTATGCCGTGAAGTCGGAACGTGTCCACACCATTCTCCAGCTACTCAAGGCTTACACGATGTTCCGCATCAACGAGGAATATGTGGTGATGGACGGACAGGTGAAGATTGTGGACGAGCAGACAGGCCGTATCATGGAGGGCCGCCGCTGGAGCGACGGACTGCACCAGGCCGTGGAGGCAAAGGAACACGTGAAGGTGGAAGCCGCCACGCAGACTTTTGCCACCATCACGCTGCAAAACTATTTCCGTATGTACCACAAACTGGCGGGCATGACGGGTACGGCCATCACGGAAGCCGGCGAGTTCTGGAATATCTACAAGCTCGACGTGGTGGAAATCCCCACCAACCGCCCGGTGCAGCGCGTGGACATGAACGACCGCGTTTACAAAACGAAGCGCGAGAAATATGGCGCCGTCATTGAAGAAATAGAAAAGATGCGCTTGGCCGGCCGCCCCGTGCTGGTGGGTACGACGAGTGTGGACGTGAGCGAACTGCTGAGCCGTATGCTCCAGCTCCGCCACATCCCGCACCAGGTGCTGAACGCCAAGCTCCACCAGCGCGAAGCTGACATCGTGGCCCTGGCAGGACAGAGCACCAAAGGAAAGGTGGTCATCACAGACGCTGACGGCAACAAGCACGAAGAGGAACGGATGCTCGGTGCCGTTACCATCGCGACCAACATGGCCGGACGTGGTACGGACATCAAGCTGACGGATGAGGTGAAAGCTGCGGGCGGATTGGCCATCATCGGTACGGAACGCCACGAGAGCCGCCGTGTGGACCGCCAGCTGCGCGGACGTGCCGGCCGTCAGGGCGACCCGGGCTCCTCGGTGTTCTTCGTTTCGCTCGAAGACAACCTGATGCGCCTCTTTGCCTCGGAACGCATTGCCCGCGTGATGGACAAACTGGGCTTCAAGGACGGCGAGATGATTGAATCGCCCATGATCAACAGCAGCATCGAGCGCGCTCAGCGCAAGGTGGAGGAGAACAACTTCGGCATCCGCAAACGCTTGCTGGAATACGACGACGTGATGAACAAGCAGCGCACCGTCATCTACGAAAAACGCCGCCATGCGCTCATGGGCGAGCGTGTCGGGATGGACATCGCGAACATGATTTGGGACCGCGTCATCAACATCATTGACAAGAACGACTACCAAGGCTGCCGCGAGGGTTTCATCGAAATCTTTGCCATCGAAGTGCCTTTCACGGAGGAGGAGTTCGACAGCATGAAGCGCGAGGACCTCTACGAAAAGGCTTTCCAGGTTGCCATGGCGGGCTTCAAGCGCAAAACGGACCGCTTGGCGGAAGTAGCCATGCCGGTAATCAAGCAGGTATATGAGAACCAGGGACAGATGTACGAAAACATCCTCGTGCCCATCACGGACGGCAAACTGGTTTACAATATCCGAACGAACCTCAAGAAGGCTTACGACACGGAGTCGCGCGAGGTGGTCAGCGACTTTGAGAAGGCCATCCTCCTGCACAACATTGACGATGCATGGAAGGAGAATCTCCGCGAACTCGACGACCTGAAGAAGTCGGTGCAGAACGCTTCCTACGAGCAGAAGGACCCGCTCCTCGTGTTCAAGCTCGAAAGCGTGCAGCTCTTCGACAAGATGGTGAACCGCATCAACAACGAAACGGTGTCGACACTGATGCGCGGACAGATTCCCGTGCAGGATCCGCAGGAGGTGAAAGAGGCCGCTCCGGAACCGCAACAACCGCAGCAGAAGCTCCAGACGCAACACGAATCGCTCGACGAAAGCGGCGACCCCGCAGCACGTGCCGCTGCACAGCGCGACACCCGCGAGCGGCCTCAGCAACCCATCGTGAAGGAGAACTTGCCCGGCCGGAACGACCCCTGCCCCTGCGGCAGCGGAAAGAAATTCAAAAACTGCCACGGCAAAGGAATTTTATAAACCATAGATTGGGATTATGAGGCTGAGAACCTGTTCAGGAGTATAGAAGTGCAAGATTATACAAGTCTGCAGCGTTGCTAAATGACGCATTCTGTCCGTCAGATAGCCTAACTACAAACTCCCCCCAAATCAATCCATTTACGTTTTCCGCCTCATAATCCTTACAAACACCTCATCACTCCAAGAAATGTTTGAAAACCTTAGCGAAAGACTGGAACGGTCTTTCAAAATACTGAAAGGTGAAGGCAGCATCACCGAGATCAACGTGGCCGAAACCCTCAAGGATGTGCGCCGTGCACTCCTTGATGCCGACGTGAACTACAAGGTCGCCAAGAACTTTACCGACACGGTGAAACAGAAGGCACTCGGCCAAAACGTGCTGACCAGCGTGAAGCCGGGACAGCTCATGGTGAAAATCGTTCACGACGAACTGGCCCAGCTCATGGGCGGACAAGCCGCCGAACTGAAGCTCACGGGCCGTCCTTCCGTCATCCTCATGGCCGGTTTGAACGGTGCCGGTAAAACTACGCTGTCGGGCAAGCTGGCCCTGTTGCTCAAGAGCAAGAAAAACCGCAAGCCGCTGCTCGTGGCCTGCGACGTCTACCGCCCCGCCGCCGTGGAACAGCTGCGTGTGCTGGCCGAGCAGATTGAGGTGCCCATCTACATGAACCTCGAAGAGAAGGACCCCGTGAAGATTGCACGCGAGGGCATCCAGGAGGCCAAGGCCAAAGGTTACGACACGGTGATTATCGATACCGCCGGCCGTCTGGCTGTCGACGAAGAGCTGATGCAGGAAATCGCCGCCATCAAGGAGGCGGCACAACCCGACGACACGCTCTTCGTGGTGGATGCCATGACGGGACAGGACGCGGTGAACACGGCGAAAGAGTTCAACGACCGCCTGGACTACGAAGGCGTGGTGCTCACCAAGCTCGACGGTGATACCCGAGGCGGTGCCGCACTCTCCATCCGCACCGTGGTGGACAAGCCCATCATGTTCGTGGGTACGGGCGAGAAGATGGAGGCACTCGACGTGTTCCACCCCGAACGAATGGCGGACCGCATCCTCGGCATGGGCGACATCGTGAGCCTCGTGGAACGTGCCCAAGAACAGTTCGACGAGAAGGAGGCGCTCAAGCTGCAACGCAAAATCCAGAAGAACCAGTTCGACTTCAACGACTTCCTGGCGCAAATCCAGCAAATCAAGCGCATGGGCAACCTCAAGGAACTGGCTTCCATGATACCCGGTGTGGGCAAGGCGCTCAAGGATGTCGAGATTGACGACAACGCCTTCAAGGGCATTGAGGCCATCATCCTTTCCATGACTCCGCGCGAACGGCAACACCCCGAAATCCTCAACCAAAGCCGCAAAAACCGCATTGCCAAAGGATCGGGCACCACGCTTCAGGAGGTGAACCGTCTGGTCAAACAGTTTGACCAAACCCGCAAGATGATGCGCATGGTCACCGGTTCGAAGATGGGCAAGATGATGGCAAGAATGCCGAAGATGCGATAAACATTCAAGGTT
>SFPC01000020.1 GCA_004552195.1 Bacteroidales bacterium
AGCGATAGTACTGCGTAGTACTTTCGCCGATACTTGCAAACGTGTTGGCGAAAGCAGTCTTCAGATTTGTCAAGGCAGTGTTAAATTCGCTTGCTTCTGTTGCGGTGGCAAGAACGTTTTCGGCATCAACTATTGCCTGATTCAAGGCAATGGCACTTGCAGTTGACTTATCACTCAGTTCCTCATACACCTTGCGATAAGTTGCAATGCTGCTAATCATGGCGTTACGCTCAGCTGCAAGTCCTGCATTGATTTTAGCAATAGCATCAGCAGCGTCGAAAGCCACATCGGGCACTTCAGTGATAGTTACATTGTTACCATCATCAGTTGCGCTATTCCAGAATGTGATGATACCTCCTTGGTCTGTGTAACCATTAGAAATACCGATTTGTGAGCTTCCGTTAATAGCCACGAGGAAATAATTTCCGCCTTTTCCGCCAGCACTGATAGTTACGTATGCTTCAGGATAAGTAACCAGTTGAGTTCCATTGCCATTTTTCTTGACAAACTTGGAAGCACCTACGCTGTACAGATAATACTTGTCGCCAACATTGATAAAAGCAAATTGTTGGGAAGGATTGGTGTTGTTAAAGGTCTGACCGGCAACAACTGTAGAATACATTTTTGACAAGTCGGAAGGATTTGTTGTCCAATAGCCACGACCGGTGTCGAATGTTTGCACGGTGTACACCTTGTCATTGCTCAGATCACTTACTGCCGTAATCTGCGCTTTTGCCCCTAACAGACACGTCAGGAGCAACGAGAAAAGTAACGTAAACTTTTTCATTGTTTGTTATTGATTTGAATAAAATTAAGGTTTTTCGGCGTAGGTAGGCAAAAGGAGCTTAAGAAGTAGGTAGTATAAGTCCTGTTTGCGGCGCAAATGTAAAGCAAAACTGTTAACAAAGCTAATTGGGGGGGTAAAATTCCTTAATACGTCAAACTTTTAGGGAACTTTAAATGTTAATAAAAGAAGTTGTAAGGTTTGTTTGGCAAAAATTGGATGTAAACGCTGCGTCTCAGGAAGAAAAATGCGGAAATGGAGGGGTAAAGAGTGGCGGGCGGCGCACCACACACGGCGGGCAATACGCAACCCACGGCGGGCAATACGCAACCCACGGCGGACAACACACAATATACGGCTGACTGCGCACAACACACGGCAGGCGGCGCACAACACACGGCAGGCGGCGCACGATACGTGGACTTGTGGAAAATAGTCCAGGACTTTTTAAAAATAATTCAGGAGTAGAAAAAAATAGTCCAGGACTTGTTCGGGCAAAGTACAAGGGGGTCTGGGAGTACCCTCGGGGAGCGGCACGAAGGGCCGGTGACAGGCAGGTGGATGGGGTGTGGGGGTGAAGGGTGCGTGACAGGAAGGTTTCACATCCTGTATCCGCCGGAAAATGCCTCTCTATATACGTGATTTGTTTCCCGAAAAAATCATTCAAACATTCACGCGGTGTCTGTTTCGCTTTGATAATCAGCTGTTTTCGGTGTGAATGTTTGAAGCCTCAAACATTCACATCTGCCCCCATAACCTTCATTTTCCGGTCATCCGGCGGTGAATGCTTGGATTCTCAAGTATTCACACCTGAAATTCCTGGGTTTGAGTAGGAAACGGTCGTTCTGTGAAGGGGTGAATACATTTTTGTGGGAAAAATTTACGTATAGATGTTTCGGGGGTTATGAGGGATAAGGTGATGAGGTTATAAGGTTACTTTCGATATTTCCGGAAGTTGAATTGCGTATTATTGCTGTCCGGCAGAGGTTCCGATGGTTATCGCCATGCTTGGCTTTTCACTGCATACTCCTTACAAAGAAAAAAGTTTAACGGAAGCCGCGCCTCAGGGTGGGGGCGGCCTCCGTTAAACTTCAGTGATAGGAGCAGTGTTGTGCCGAGGGGTCAGGAGAGCTTTTGTTTCACTTCCACCTCCTGGAAGGTTTCGATGATGTCGCCCTCTTTGATGTCGTTGCAGTTGGTCAGTGAGATACCACACTCGAAGTTGGTGTTCACCTCCTTCACGTCGTCCTTGAAACGCTTCAGTGCGTTGATTTCGCCGGTGAAGATGACGATGCCGTCGCGGATGAGGCGCGCCTTGTCCGAGCGTTTCACCTTGCCGTCCATGACGTAGGCACCGGCCACGTAGCCCACTTTCGAGATGTGGTAAACCTGGCGCACCTCGATGTTGGCCGTGATTTCCTCCTTGATGACCGGTTCGAGCATACCCTCCATGGCCACCTTGACATCCTCGATGGCGTCGTAGATGACGGAGTACTGGCGGATTTCCACGCCGTCGCGTTCGGCCAGCTTGCGTGCCTGCTGAGAGGGGCGCACCTGGAAGCCCACGATGATGGCCTCCGAGGCGGCTGCCAGCGTGACGTCGTTTTCCGAAATCTGACCCACGCCCTTGTAGATGACCTTCACCACGATGTTCTCCGTAGAGAGTTTGATGAAGCTGTCGGCCAGTGCTTCCACCGAGCCGTCCACGTCGGCCTTGACGATGATGTTGAGCTCGTGGTAGGAACCCATCTTGAGGCGTTTGCCGATTTTTTCGAGCGTCAGCACCTCGCGTGTGCGGAGGTCCTGCTCACGCTGCAGCTGTTCGCGTTTGTTGGCAATGTCGCGTGCCTCCTGTTCGGTGTCCATCACGTGGAACTGGTCGCCGGCCTGCGGTGCGCCGTTGAAGCCCAGGAGCGTGGCCGCCATGGAGGGGCCTACCTCCTTGATGCGCTGGCCGCGTTCGTTGAAGAGAGCCTTGATGCGTCCGTAGTTCGTACCTGCCAGCACCACGTCGCCCTGTCGGAGCGTACCGTTCGACACCAGCACGGTGGCCACGTAGCCGCGTCCCTTGTCGAGCGACGATTCGATGACCGTTCCCACGGCTTTGCGGTTCGGGTTGGCCTTGAGTTCGAGCATGTCGGCTTCGAGGAGCACTTTTTCCAAGAGCTCGTCCACACCGATGCCCTTCTTGGCCGAGATGTCCTGGCTCTGGTACTTACCGCCCCAGTCCTCCACGAGGAAGTTCATCGCTGCGAGTCCCTCCTTAATCTTGTCGGGGTTAGCGTGCGGCTTGTCCACTTTGTTGATGGCGAAGACGATGGGCACGTTGGCGGCCACGGCGTGGCTGATGGCCTCTTTCGTCTGCGGCATGATGTCGTCGTCGGCCGCAATGATGATGATGGCGATGTCAGTTACCTGAGCGCCGCGAGCACGCATGGCGGTGAACGCCTCGTGTCCGGGAGTATCGAGGAAGGTGATGCGACGGCCATTCTCTAATTTTACGTTGTAGGCACCGATGTGCTGCGTGATGCCGCCGGCTTCGCCTGCTATGACGTTTGTTTTGCGAATGTGGTCGAGGAGTGAAGTCTTACCGTGGTCCACGTGTCCCATGACGGTAACGATCGGTGCGCGCGGTTCGAGGTCTTCAGGATTGTCCTCCACTTCGGCAATAGCTTCTTGCACGTCGGCCGAAACAAATTCCGTCTTGAAGCCGAACTCTTCGGCCACGAGGTCGATTGTTTCTGCGTCCATGCGCTGGTTGATGGACACCATGATGCCTATGCTCATGCAGGTGGCGATTACTTTGGTCACCGGTACGTCCATCATCTGCGCCAGCTCGTTGGCCGTCACGAACTCCGTGAGTTTCAGGATTTTGCTTTCCGCCTTGGCTTCGCGGCGTTCCTCCTCGGCGCGGGCGTGCTGCTGTTCGCGTTTCTCCTTGCGGTACTTGGCGCCCTTGCTGCCCTTCTGCTTGTTCGTCAGGCGTGCGAGCGTTTCCTTCACCTGTTTGGCTACGTCCTCTTCCGAAACTTCCACCTTCACTTCCTTGGCTTTGCGGTTGCGGTCCTTTGCGGCGCGCTTTGAGCCTTGCTGTTGGTTCTGGTTGTTGCGGTTCTGGCTGTTTCCGGCGTTGGGCTGGCTGTTGTTGCTTCCGCCCTCGTTGCGACGTTTGCCCTGGTTGTTCTTTCCTGCCTTGGGTTGGTTAGCCGCACTGTTCACGTCGACCCGTTCGTTGCCGATGCGTGCGCGTTTTTTGCGTTGTCCGCTCTGTCCGGCTGCAGCGTTGGTAGTGCCGGCAGCCGCACTGTTCGTTTGCGCACCCGCTTTGCGTTCGCGGCGTCGTTCCTCTTTGGTCTTTTTCTTGGGTCTTGTGGTGGCGTTGATAGCACTCAGGTCGATGGTACCCAGCACTTTCGGTCCGGTAATCTCCGTTTGCGTGTGCAGTTTGAACACGCCGTCCTCTTCTTCGCCGATGGCTTTCGCCCTTTCCTCCACGCTGGGTTTAGCCGGCTTGGCCGGTTTTTCGCGTTCCGGTTTGGGCTGTGCGGTCTGTTGCGCGGGTTGTTTCGGTTCCTCCACCTGTGCGGCCGGCGCTTCCGGTTTCGTTTGCGCTACCTGTTCCGGTTCCTTGGGTTCCTTCGGTTGTGCTTTCGGCTCGGCGGGTTTCGGTTTTTCCGGCTGGGTCTCGGCCGGTTTTTCGGTGGTTTTGGGATTGTTCTGCGCGTCGAGGTCAATGCGTCCCAGTTCTTTCACCTTGGGTCGCATCTCCTCGGGCACCACCGTCTCCACCATTTCCGGTTCGGGCTTGTTGCCGTTTTTCTGTGCCGGGCGTTTTTTCTCCTGTCGGCTTTGCATCATCTCTTCCGCCTTGTTTCGGAGATCCTTGTCGGCACCAAATTCCTGCCGTAGCATTTCGTATTCCTCTTCATTGAGCTTTTGGTTTGGGTCTCCGGTAACGGCTACCCCCTTTTTGCTCAGGAAATCCGTAAGCGTTTGCAGTCCGACGCCAAATTCTTTAATTGCTTTATTCAGTCTGATATTCATGCGGGTTGATAAGTTTTTCTATTGAATTAGGATGCGAGTTTTTTGAAATTAGGAGTGTGAGGCAAGTCAGGAACGGGCCGGTTGCTGCTCTGTGCAGTCGGCAATTCTTGCCGGCCTCTATTCCTCTTTTCGAAAATCAGTCCTAACTCTTTTCTTCCGCAGCTTCTTTTTCTTCGTTGTCAGGTTGAGGCATTTCTTCGGCAGTTTCCTCAGCGGCTTCTTCCGTCAGTTGTTCGTTGGGAGCCGGCTGTGGAGTGTCGGGTTTCGGTTCTTCGTTTTCAAATTCAGCTCTGAGCACTCTGAGCACGTCGTCCACGGTGTCCTCCTCCAGGTCGGCTTTTTCGATGAGCATTTCTCTCGGAGCGTTGAGCACGTCTTTGGCTGTTTCGAGTCCGATGCCTTTGATGGAGTCGATGACCCACTGATCGATTTCGTCTGCAAATTCGTCGAGGTAGATATCTTCCGATTCCTCTTCGCCTTGTACTTCGCGGAACACGTCGATGGTGTAGTTGGTGAGCATGGATGCGAGTTTGATGTTCATGCCCCCTTTACCGATGGCCAGGCTCACTTCTTCCGGGCTGAGGTAAACTTCAGCTTTTCGTTCCTCTTCGTGGAGCACGATGTTCGACACCTGTGCGGGGTTGAGTGCTCGGCGAATGAAGAGTGAGGGATTGTTTGTAAAGTTGATGACGTCGATATTTTCGTTGTGGAGTTCGCGCACCACGCCGTGGATGCGGCTACCCTTCACGCCGACGCAGGCTCCCACGGGGTCGATGCGGTCATCGTAGCTCTCCACTGCGATTTTGGCTCTTTCGCCCGGTATGCGGGCAATGGCGCGTATGCGGATGAGTCCTTCTGCCACTTCGGGGATTTCGTTTTCGAGCAGTCGCTGAAGGAAGGCCGGTGCGGTGCGTGAGAGGAAGATTTTGGGATTTCCGTTCGTGTTGTCCACGCGGTCGATGACTGCCGTCACGGCGTCGCCCTTGTGGAAGAAGTCGCGCGGAATTTGTTGCGATTTGGGCAGATAGAGTTCGTTTTTCTCGTCGTCCATGAGGAGCGTTTCCGACTTCCAGATTTGGTACACCTCGGCAGTGATGAGTTGTCCCACCCGGTCTTTATATTTATTATATAATGCGTCGTGTTCCAGCTCCAGTATTTTGCTGGCCAGCGTTTGTCGGAGTGTGAGGATGGCGCGTCGTCCGAAATCGGCGAAGTGAATTTCCTGTGCCACGTCCTCTCCCACTTCGTAGTCGGGAGCAATTTTCTGCGCTTCGCTGAGTGCGATTTGCTTGTTGGGGTCAGTCACCTCGTCGTCGTTGACAACGGTTCTGTTGCGGTAGATTTCGCAGTCGCCCTTTTCGGGATTTACGATTACGTCGAAGTTTTCGTCAGAGCCAAAGAGCTTGGCAATCACGCTTCGGAAGCTTTCTTCGAGCACCCCCATCATGGTGGTGATATCAATGTTCTTGTCTTCCTTAAACTCCGCAAAGGTTTCGATGAGACTCGCGGTCTCCGTTTTCTTTTTGGCCATATAGAATATTGGGGAGATAATTTTTTTACTTAAAGTCAATCAAGTATTTGGTCCATTTCACGTTGGCGAAGTCCAGGTGCACGTTTTGTTCCACGAGTTTGGGTCGTTTGCTTCCCTCTTCGCGCACTTTTTCTTCGTAAGTCAGGTCGAAGCCCTCGGTTGTAACGTTTTGCAGCGTACCTTTGAGCTTTTTCCCTTCCGTGGTGAGCACCTCCACGTTGTCGCCTTGGTGAATTTCGTACTGTCGCAGCACCTTGAAGGGCTGTCCGATGCCGGCGCTTCCCACCTCCAGTTCAAAGTCCTCTTGTTCGCGGTCGAGGTGGCTTTCTATGAAGCGGCTGAGCTCCACGCAGTCCTCAATCCACACGCCCTCTTCGTGGTCTATTTCCACCACGATGCGGTCGTCGGTGCTAACCGTGAGGTCTGTAAGGAAATACTCCTTTCCTTCCAGCCATTGGTTAACCAGTTTTTCTACTGTGCTTTTGTCAATCATTCGTTGTTGTTGAGTGATAATAAAGAGAAGTGAGGAACTTTTCAGAAAGCCCCTCACTCAATCTTGGGGGCAAAGGTAAGAAAACTTCGTTCACTTTTCCAAATAAATAAGCAAAACTTTTCGGCGTTATGTCCGTTGTGCTTGGTTGGGTTGGCAGTTTGGCGTTTGCCGAAGCCGGTTTGCGTGTGTCGGCCGGTCGGTTCGGGGTCAGGATAGGGCGTCCAGTTCCGCCAGTCGGCGGCATAGTGTCTGCATCCCGACCGATGCGGGTTCCGCTATCACCTCCACCTCCCTTCCGGAGGGCACTTTCACCGGTTTCGGGTCGATGAGGAACACCGGTCGGTTCGCTCCCACGTAGCGCACGAGGCCCGCTGCCGGGTACACGTTGAGCGAGGAGCCGATGATGACGAATGCGTCGGCCCGTTCCACCTCGTGTGCTGCCGCCTCCAGATTGGGCACCGCCTCGCCGAACCATACAATCCAGGGCCGCAGCAGCGAGCCGTCGGCAGCCCGTTCGCCGTGAGCCACCTGCGTGTGGCTCGGCGGCAAGGTGCGGATGTAGCGCGGGTTGTCCGGTTCTCGACTGGAGCTCACCTTCATCAGTTCGCCGTGCAGGTGGATCACGTGGGTGCTGCCGGCGCGTTCGTGCAGGTCGTCCACGTTCTGCGTGATGACCGTCACGTCAAAATCCTTTTCCAGCTGCGCCACGAGTTCGTGTCCCCGGTTCGGTTTAGCCAGCACGAGCTGTCGTCGCAGCCCGTTGTAGAAGTCAGTGACGAGGTTCGGGTCGGCCTGCCACCCTTCGGGCGTAGCCACCTGTTCCACGGGGTAACGTTCCCACAGCCCCCCCTTGTCGCGAAACGTGCTGAAGCCGCTTTCTGCGCTCATGCCCGCTCCGGTGAGAAAAACCAGTTTCTTCATAATCATTCTGTCGCCGGCGTCGGCCCGGTGCCGCCATTCGGCCACGAAGGGTTCGCCAACGGGGCGAAGTTAGGAAAAATCGTCAGTATCAAGCCTTGCCCTTCAAAAATAATTGTACTTTTGCGCCCTGATTGGCTTAGCATCAACGATTTTACACATTATATAATAAGGAAACATCCTACATTATGGAAAAACTCAGCTACGCCCTGGGCATGGTCATTGGGCATAATTTGAAGGGCATGGGCGTGAAGGGCCTCGATGCCGCACAGTTCGGACAGGCAGCCTCCGCCGTGATTGAAGGCTCCGCCACCACCCTCACCGATGCCGAGGCACAGCAGCTCGTGAGCGACTTCGTGCAGCGTCAGCAGGCCGAGGCCGGCAAGGCCGTGCGCGAGGACGGCGAACGCTTCCTGGCCGAGAACGCCAAGAAGGAAGGTGTCACCGTGCTGCCCAGCGGATTGCAGTACATGGTTCTCAAGGAAGGCGAGGGCAAGAAGCCCAAGGCCACCGACAAGGTGAAGTGCCACTACGAAGGCACCCTGCCCAACGGCACCGTGTTCGACTCCTCTTACCGTCGCGGCGAGCCCGCCGTGTTCCCCCTCAACGGCGTCATTGCAGGCTGGACCGAAGGCGTGCAACTCATGGCCGAAGGTGCCAAGTACCGCTTCTTCATCCCCTACCACCTGGCCTATGGCGAGCGCGGTGCAGGGCAGTCCATCCCGCCCTATGCAGCCCTCGTGTTCGACGTGGAACTCATCGAAGTCGTTCGCTGACACCGCCGACCGCAACGGCTTTTCAAACGGACAACATCAAACAAACATACAAATGAAAAAGATTTTAGCAGCAACATTCGCCGCAGCAGCTCTCCTGAGCTCCTGCAACAACGGCACTCCCAAGGCTAATTTGAAAACCGACGTCGACACCCTCAGCTACGAAATGGGTATGGTCATGTCGGCCGACGAGCAGGATTTCGCCAACATGCTCAAGCAGCAAGGAAGCGACTCTGCCTATGTCGACGCCTTCCTCAAAGGTTACGCAGAAGGCATGAAGGCCGCCGACGACAAGAAGAAGATGGCCTACAACCTCGGTCTGCAGGCAGGTATGCAGATTAAGATGCAGCTCCCCATGATGGAGCAGCAGGTGTTCCAGGGCGACTCCACCAAGAAGGTGAGCGTGAAGAACTTCGTGGCCGGCTTCATGGCACAGGCCAAGGGCAAGACCACGCTCAAGGTGGACGGCAAACTCATTGACAAGAAAGAGGCCAACAAACGCATCCTTGCCTACATGTTCGGCAAGCAGCGCAAGGAAGGACTGGAGTTCATCGCCAAGAAGAGCAAGGAAAAAGGTGTGCAGAAGCTCACCGAAGGCGTACTCTACAAGGTCATCGAGGCCGGCAGCGGCACGGAGCGTTGCAAAGCTACCGACAGCGTGAAGGTGAAGTACGAAGGCAAGCTCGTCAACGGCACCGTGTTCGACAGCTCTGAGCGTCAGGAAGGCGGCGTCGCCACCATCGACCTCAAGAACGTCATCAAGGGCTGGCAAATCGCCATTCCCCAGATGCCCGTCGGTGCCACGTGGGAAATCTACCTTCCCGCCGAAGTGGGCTATGGCGAAAACGGCACAGGCCCCATCCCTCCCTTCTCCGCACTCATCTTTAAAATCACCAACCTCGGCACGGTGAAATAACCATTGCCCGGAAACGGTGAAACAAACAAGCACACACAAGCCCGGCCCTGCCCGCCAGCCAAGCGACCTGCGCTCCCCCGAGCCACGGTCCAAGGCCCGCGGACAGGGTCAGGCATTGACAGACTACTAAACCCATAAACCGTTCAAAAAAATGCAACTCAGAACCATCGGCTGCCTGCTTCTCGCTGCGGCAGCCCTCCATCCCGCCCTCGCCCAGAAGAAGGGCAAAAAGGCCGCCAAGAAGGCTGCCGTAGTAACCCCCGCCAAGAAGTCCGACATCCCCGCCGCCGTTGACAGCAAGACGTTCAGCTTCGCCATGGGTGTGGCACAGGGACCCAGCCTCAAGCAGTACCTCACCGGACAGATGGGTGTCGACACTGCCTACGTAGGCTACGCCATCGAGGCCATGACCTCTCCCATGACCGACGACCAGCGCAAGAAAGCTGTCGCCGTGGCTGCCGGTCTGCGCATCGCCGAGATGAACCAGCGCAACCACCCCATGATCAACAAGCAGGCTTGCGGCAAGGAGGACTCCACCTATTTCGACGCCAAGGAGTTTGAGCGCGGTCTGGCCCTCAGTGCCATGGGTCGCGAAACGGGACTCTCCGCCGACAGCGCCATGAAGGTAGTGGAACAGCAGTTCAAGCACCAGATGGAAACCTACAAGCAGGCCAACCTCGACTGGCTCGAAGCCAACAAGCAGCTCAAGGGCGTGAAGACCCTCCCCAGCGGCCTCCAGTACCGCGTGCTCGATGAAGGCAAGGGCGCACTGGCCACCGACAGCTCCGAAGTGGAAGTACACTACGAAGGCTCGCTCATCGACGGCACCGTGTTCGACTCTTCCTACAAGCGCGGCCAGCCCGCCTCCTTCCGTCCCGACCAGGTTATCAAGGGTTGGCGCGAAGCACTCTGCCTCATGCCCGAAGGCTCGGTGTGGAACCTCTACATCCCTGCCGAACTGGGTTACGGCGAGCGTGGCTCAGGCCGTTCCATCCCCGGCAACTCTACCCTTATCTTCAAAGTGGAAGTGCTGAAGGTGAAGACGAACCCACAGCCCGCAAAGAAATAACGCCCCTTTCCGCGTAGGGCAACAACCCTCCGCTCAATGTTCGTATCTGACGACAACTTGGAACAACTGAACACAACTTTATGCTGCCATAGCGTTGTCTTCCGTTGTCCAAGTTGTCGTCATTTTTTTATGGACAACAACATGTGACAACGAGTAACAACTTTTTTCTTTAGGGCAGTTGTCCTGAGTTGTCCAAGTTGTCGTCATTTTTCAAACCCTCCGCAGGCTTCATGCGGCGTTCGGATTGTCGTCGTGAAAAAGTCCCGGACTATTTTTTACAAGTCGGCGAGTAGAAAAAAATAGTCCAGGACTTTTTTTCACGATGTCGCCACTTGTGGCGCCCCATAAGGCCCATGGCGAGCCGACGCGACGGGACAATCGCCGCAGTTGAAAAATTTTCTTTAATTTTGCCGTACAAATCTATCCACCATGAGCGACGAACAAAAAATACCCGATACGGAGGCCGCACACACCGACTATCAGCCGCAGGACACACGCGACGCTGAAGGCAACCTCCAACTCACCGGGATGTACCAGAACTGGTTCCTTGACTACGCCTCCTACGTCATCCTCGAACGCGCCGTGCCACACCTCGGCGACGGCCTCAAACCCGTGCAGCGACGCATCCTGCACTCCATGAAGCGGCTCGACGACGGACGTTACAACAAGGTGGCCAACATTGTGGGCCATACCATGCAGTTCCACCCCCACGGCGACGCCTCCATCGGCGATGCGCTCGTGCAGCTCGGACAGAAAAACCTCCTGGTCGACTGTCAGGGAAACTGGGGCAACATCCTCACCGGCGACGGTGCCGCCGCGCCGCGTTACATCGAAGCCCGCCTCTCCAAATTCGCGCTCGACGTGCTCTTCAACCCCAAGACCACCGAGTGGAAGCTCTCCTACGACGGCCGTAACAAAGAGCCCGTTTCGCTGCCCGTGAAATTTCCCCTCCTCCTGGCGCAGGGGGCAGAAGGCATCGCCGTGGGCCTTTCGGCAAAAATACTGCCGCACAACTTCGGCGAGCTCTGCCAGGCCGCCATCAGCTACCTCCACGGCGAACCCTTCCAGCTCTATCCCGACTTCCAGACCGGAGGCTCCATCGACGTGTCGCGCTACAACGACGGCCTGCGAGGCGGAACGGTGAAGGTGAGGGCGAAAATTGAAAAGTTGGACAACAAAACGCTCGCCATACGCGAAATTCCCTTTGGCAAGACCACGTCGTCGCTCATCGACTCTATTCTCAAAGCCAACGAGAAGGGAAAAATAAAAATCCGCAAGGTCGACGACAACACGGCGGCCAACGTGGAAATCCTCGTCCACCTCACGCCCGGAACCTCCTCGGACAAGGCCATCGATGCCCTCTACGCTTTCACAGACTGCGAAATCAGCATCTCACCCAACTGCTGCGTCATCGACAACAAGAAGCCGAAGTTCCTCACCGTCAGCGATGTGCTCCGACGCTCCGTGGACACCACGCGCGACCTACTCGAAAAGGAACTCCTCATCCGTCGCGGCGAGCTCATGGAGAGTCTGCATTTCGCCTCGCTCGAACGCATCTTCATAGAGGAGCGCATCTACAAAGACCGCCAGTTTGAGCAGGCTCGCGACATGGATGCCGCCGTGGCACACATCGACGCGCGCCTCGAACCTTTCAAGAAGGATTTCTACCGCGAAGTGACGCGCGACGACATCCTGCGCCTCATGGAAATCAAGATGGGACGCATCCTGAAGTTCAACAAGGAGAAGGCCGACGAGCTGATAGCACGCATGAAGGACGAGGTGGCGCGCATCGACAAGGACCTGCAGAACATGGTGGAGGTGACGGCCAACTGGTTCCGCCTCATCTACGACAAATATGCCGCCGAACATCCCCGCCACACCGAACTCCGCTCTTTCGACAACATCGAGGCTACCAAAGTCATCGAGGCTACGGAGAAACTCTACATCGACCGCGAAAACGGATTTATGGGCACCTCGCTCAAAAAGGACGAGTTCGTGGAAAACTGTTCGCCCATCGACGATGTCATCATCTTCTATCGCGACGGAACGTACAAGGTGACGCGCGTGCAGGACAAGGTGTTCATCGGCGACACCGAACGCTCCAAAAAAGAGCGCAAGAAGAAGGTGGAAATCATCCACATCGCCATCTTCAAAAAGGGCGACACGCGCACCATCTACAATGCCGTTTATCGCGACGGCGAAACGAACGCCTGCTTCATCAAACGTTTCAACGTGACGGCCATCACCCACGATCGCGAGTACGACCTCACCACCGGAACGCCGGGCAGCCGCGTCATTTACTTCACGGCGAACCCCAACGGCGAGGCCGAGACCATCAAGGTTACCTTCCGGCCCAACCCGAAGCTCAAACGCATCAGTTTCGACAAGGACTTCGGCGAAATTCTCGTGAAGGGACGCCAGAGCCGGGGCAACCTGCTCACAAGGCTCGACGTACACAAAATCACGCTCAAGGCGCACGGCGCCTCGACGCTGGGCGGACGAAAGGTGTGGTTCGACCACGATGTGAGCCGCCTCAACTACGATTCCCGCGGCCAGTATCTCGGCGAATTTCACACGGGCGACTTCGTGCTGGTGGTGCTCGCCGACGGCCGGTTCTACACCACGAATTTCGACGCGAACAACCATTACGAGCAACAGGGCATTCTGCGCATAGAGAAGTTCAATGAGCGCAAAGTGTGGAGCGCGGTGCTCTTCGATGCCGACCAGCAGGGCTTCCCCTACGTGAAGCGGTTCACCCTGGAGCGTGCCCCGCAGCAGCGGCCGCAGAGCTTCATGGGCGACAACCCGGCCTCGCGCTTCGTGCTCCTCACCGACGTGGTCTTCCCCCGCCTGCGCATCACCTACGGCGGTCCCGACGCATTCCGCGACCCCTTGGAGGTGGAAGTGGCCGACTTCATCGGCTGCAAGAGTTTCAAGGCGAAGGGCAAACGCCTCACCACCTGCACCGTGGAAAGCATCGAGGAACTCGAACCCCTGCGACAGCCCGAACCGGAGGAGGAACCGGCGGAAACGGACAACGAGGCGGAGGCCCTCGAAGCATCGCCCGCTGACCCGACCGACGCATCCGAACCCGACCTCTTTGCCGGGGTAGAGGAGGAATAGCCTTCAGCCGCCACAACCGTTATCACGCTCTCAGCTGACGCACGGGCGGTGATGATTAAATGGGACGACAACAAAAACAACTCAGGACAACTATTCTAAAGAGAGGAGTTGCTATTCGTTGTCCCTGGTTATCGTTCTTCAAAAGCGGACGACAACTTAGACAACTCAGGACAACTTCTTTCTTCTAAAAGGTTGTTTTTTGTTGTTTCTGGTTGTCGTCAATAATAAAAGGATATATTTTATCAACTACGCTCATTTTAATCCCATTCTGCATGAAAAAGGACATCGAAATAGCGCATGGAACGCCGCTCAAGCGCATTGAGGACGTGGCGGCCATGCTTGACATTCCCACCGACAGCCTGGAACACTACGGCAAGCACATTGCCAAACTCCCCCTCGACCTTCTGCGCACCGACCGCAAGGGTAAACTCATTCTCGTCACCGCTATTACCGCCACCCGCGCGGGTATCGGCAAGACCACGGTGAGCATCGGCCTCGCCCTCGGACTTCACGCCATCGGCAAGAAGGCTTGTGTCGCCTTGCGCGAACCTTCGCTCGGCCCCTGCTTCGGCATGAAAGGCGGTGCCGCCGGCGGTGGCTACGCTCAGGTGCTCCCCATGGAGCGCATCAACCTCCATTTCACCGGCGACTTCCACGCCATCACCTCGGCCCACAACATGATTGCCGCACTGCTCGACAATTATCTCTACCAACACCAGAAGGAGGGCTTCGGCCTGAAGGAGGTGATCTGGCGGCGCGTGCTCGACGTGAACGACCGCTCGCTGCGCTCCATCGTTACGGGACTCGGACCCGCCACCAACGGACTGACGCAGCAGAGCGGCTTTGACATCACACCGGCCTCCGAACTCATGGCCATTCTCTGCCTCGCGTCCGACGAACGCGACCTGCGCCGGCGCATAGAGAACATTCTCTTGGGCTACACCTACGAGGGGCGCCCATTTACCGTGCGCGACCTCGGCGTGGCGGGCAGTATCATGGTGCTGCTCAAGGATGCCATCCAGCCCAACCTGGTGCAGACCACGGAGAATACGCCGGCCATCATCCACGGCGGACCTTTTGCCAACATTGCGCACGGGTGCAACTCGCTGCTCGCCACACGCATGGCACTGAGCTACGCGGATTATACCATAACCGAGGCGGGCTTCGGCGCAGACCTGGGGGCGGAGAAATTTTATAATATCCTGTGTAGAAAATCGGGCCTCGTGCCCGACCTGACGGTGATTGTTGCCACCGCACAGGGACTGAAAATGCACGGAGGCGTGGAGCTGGAAAAAATAAAAGAGCCCAACGAGGAAGGGCTCCGCAAGGGATTGGCCAACCTGGAGCGACACGTGAAAAATCTCCAGGGCTTCGGACAATCAGTGGTGGTGGTGTTCAACCATTTCGCCGGCGATACGGACCGGGAGATGGACTTGCTCCGCGACTACTGCGAACGGGAGCTGGGAGTGCCCTTTGTCATCAATCATGCTTACGCCCAGGGGGGCAAAGGGGCGGAGGAAATGGCGCGCCTCGTGGTCGACACCATCGAACATCGGCCTTCGCAACCGCAACTCCGCTTTACTTATGACGACGACGACACCATCCGCACAAAAATCGAGAAGGTGGCAAAAAATATCTATGGAGCGGCGAGCGTGAGCTTCGCAGGTCCCGCGCTGAACCGCATCCGGCTGGCCGAACAGCACGGCATGGCGCACTTTCCCGTCTGCATCGCGAAAACACAGTTCTCTTTCTCGGCCGATGCCAAGCAGTATGGCGCGGTGTCGGGCTTTGACATTCTCATACGCGACGTGGTGATCAACGCGGGGGCGGAGATGATTGTGGCCATCGCGGGCGACATTCTCCGAATGCCGGGTCTGCCCAAGGACCCGCAGGCCAACCACATTGAATACGTCGACGGCGAAATCATCGGGCTGAGTTGAGGCCCGCTACTCCGCCTCCCGCCGCACGGGAGGCTTCACCGGTTCCACGTGGGTGTTGATGAGCGTTTGCGAACCGAAGCGTTCGCGCAGGCGGTCCTCAATTTCCCGCGTGGCGCGGTGGGCTTCGTCGATGGTGGTACGGCCGTCCATGCGGAAGTGGACATCGATGGCGCAGTAGTTGCCGATGCGGCGGGTTCGCAAGTTATGCGGGTCGGTACATCCCGGTTGTTCGAGGATGACGGCCCGTATTTCTTTTTCCTCCTCGTCGGGCAGCGACTTTTCCAGCAGCTCTTCCATGCTCGGCACGAAGAGTTGCATCGCCACCTTCAGGATGAGCACGCTCACCACGACGGCTGCCAAAGGGTCGAGCACGCGCCATGCCTCGCCCAGCACGATGGCGCCGCCGATACCCGCCGTGGTGCCGAGGCTGGAGAGGGCGTCGCTGCGGTGGTGCCAGGCGTTGGCCACCACGGCGGCGGAACGGAGCCTACGGCCCTGACGCACGGTCCACTGGTAGAGCAACTCTTTCGACAGCAACGACAGGAGGGCGGCGCCCAAGGCGATGAGGCCCGGCGCACGCAGCGTTTCGCCTTGCAGCCAGCTCACAATTTCCAAACCGCCGCTCCACAACACGCCCAGACCTACGCCGCCCAACATCAGACCGATGAGGGCGGTGGCGAGGGTTTCGTATTTGCCGTGGCCAAACTCGTGGTCCACGTCGCAGGGCTTGCCCGAGAGGCGCACAAATAGCAACACGACCACGTCGGTCACGAAGTCGGAGAGCGAATGCACGGCATCGGCCACCATGGCCGCACTGCCGCCCAACACGCCCGCCACGAATTTGCACACCACGAGCAGGAAATTCACCGCGCTGCCCCAAAGCGTCACGCGGTATATGCCTTGTCTGCGGCTGTCCGCCGCTGCGTCTACTTGTTGCGTCATGTCTTTTTCAATAAAAGGTTATAAGCTTTTAGGTTACGAGGTTACAAAGTTACTATAGCGGCTTCAAAGAGTCTGTATCTTGAAGCCGTAACTTTATAACCTCATAACCTAAAAACTTATAACCTTATTCTTTTCCCTACACTTCGATGCTGAACCCGCCTTCCCAGGTGCGGCCGGACTGGACGCATTGCGTGTAGTTGCGGTCAGCAAAGTCGCCGTCGTAACCGATGGGGTCGCAGAGGCCGTACCAGGGTTCGCAGCAGACAAACGGCGTGTGGACGCCTTGGGGGCTCCAGAAGAGCCACACGGGGGCGGAACTCTCCACGCGGGCCACGCGACGGCGGTCGCGGTCGAGCAAGGTGGCGGCATGGATTTGCTGCCTGTCGAAAATCAATGCCTCATGGGCGAACGTGGCTACGGACAGCGGCACCAGACCGTCGGCAGTCAGCGGCACGGGATGGCTATCCGGCTCCAGGCATCCTTGTTCTCCGGCACGGCGCACGCTTTCCGGTTTGCCTTCCAGCAGGAGATAACCGTCCACCTCCTGCTCTTCCTGCCATCCGGGCAGGTTCAGCGCCGGATGGCCGCCGAGCTGGAAGTACATGTCGCGTTCGTCGAGATTTTTTACTTCAAATTCCGCTTTCAGGCGGCGGCCTTCGAGCGTGTAGGTAACGGCCAGGTTGAAACGGAAGGGGAAGAGGGCGTAGTCCGCCTCGCTGCCGTCGAACTCCAGGCGCACCCGGTCCGCCTCGTGCTGCGTGCAGTGCCAGAGCTGGCGGCGCACGAAGCCGTGTTTCTGCAATTTCGTTTCGCGGCCGTCGAGCCGGTAGCAGCCGTTCCACAGTCCGCCTACGATGGGGAAGAGTATGGGCGAGCGGCCGCCCCACCAGCGGGCATCGCCCTGCCAGAGAAATTCGTGGCCCGTTTGTTCATCGCGCAGGCTTTGCAGCTCTGCGCCCATCTCGCTCACTGTGGCGCTGAGATGGTCGTTGCTGATAGTAAACATGAGAAGAAATAACCGATGATATGCTGTTTTCTTAGAAAAAGTTCTTCCACCTTTTACGCATCTGCTCCTTCCGTTCCAGCGCCTCGACCCTTGCGGTGAGTTTCCCGACGGTGTCTTCCTCGTCCCAGCCGCGCAGCCGCGCATACTCCCGGGCAATGCTTTGCAAGAGGGGGCGTTGGTGCGTCACGCGCTTGAGGTTGTCGATGCACACGTCGGGTGCGGGGTCCGCCACGAAGCGTGAGCGGTTGGTGTCGATGAGCGTGAAATGGAAGTGGCCGTCTGCCTCCGTTCGGCACAGGATGTTGCTGAGATTGAGGTCGCCGTGGAGAAAGCCCTGCCGGTGGAGCGATGCAAGAAAGGCGGTCAGGCTCTTCACCAAGAGGTCGTCGTGCGGACGGTCGACGGGCAGCAGCGAGGCCACGGAGGGGTCGTTGCAGGGCTCGGAAACAAAATAGCAGTGGCGTATGAGTCCGCAGCAGCGGCACTCGATGTAGGCCACCTCGCGCGGCGTGTCGATGTGCATGGCGCGGAGGCGTGCGGCGAAGCGGAAGGCCCGTGCCGCCTTGGTGGGGCGGTAAACGGAATAGGCAAAGCACTGTACCGCGTTGGGCTTCTTGTAACGCTTCACTACCAAGGGCCGCCCGTGCCACTCCACCAAGCGCACTTCGTTGCGGCCGCTGTGGAGCACCCGGCCCTGCGCGCTGAACGTGTGGGGCAGGCTTTCCACCTCGTTGCGGCAGGCGGCGTAAGCTTCGGAAAGGATGATTTTCATGAGCTGAAGAAGTTGGAAAAAAGGGCGCGCCGGGATGGGGAGCTGTTGGCGGCTTTGGAAAGCTGTCGGCGGTTATGGAAAGCTATAGAGCTCTATAGTTATCTGTAGCTTTCTATAGCAATCTGTAGCTTTCTATAGAAATCCTATAGCTTCCTATCAAAGCCTATAAAGCTCTTCCGGCTTTCATTGCGCCTCCTGGAGATATTGCTCCACGCCGTGTTCGCAACGCACGCGCTGGGTGTTGTCCACCACCTCATAATAGTACTTGAAATTTTTGGCCTTGTTGTGCATATAGAGGTCGTTGTGCCAGAGGTGGAAAACGATGCCGGCGAATTTCAGCGACCGTTTTTTCAGCCCCGAGTGGAGGAGCCTGACGGCAAAGTCCCAGTCCTCGCCGCCCCATCCTTCAAAAAACTCGTCGTAGCCGTTGACGGCCAGCGCATCCTTGCGCCAGTAGCTCAGGTTGCAGCCGAGTCCGGGTGCCGTCCGCCGGCGTTCGCTCAGGTAGCGCGCAAGGGGCAGGCAGCGCACGGCATTGACGCGGCGCATCAGGCCGGGCGTGAAGAACGTGAGGTTGCGAAGCTCGCCCGAGGCGCACAGTGCTTTGGTCAGCCGGTCGGTGATGTTCACGCGGCCCCCTTTCACGTAGTAGCCGGGGGCGGCAAAAGCCAAGTGGTCCTCGATGAAATGCGGCTGGAGGATGAGGTCGCCGTCCACCTGCACGATGTAGTCGCCCGAGGCGCGGGCAATGCACTTGTTGCGCACGGCTGCCAAGCGGAAGCCCTTGTCCTCCTGCCACACGTGGATGAGCGGAACGGGCGAGCGCTGCTTCATTTCCTCGATGAGGTGGGCCGTTTCCTCTGTGGAGCCGTCGTCGCCCACCAGGATCTCGTCGGGCAACAGCGTTTGGCGGAAGGCACTGAGCAGACAGAGGCGTAGCGCGTCGGGGCGGTTATAGGTGGAGATAAGGAGTGTCGTTTTCATGTCACGAGGGGAGTTTTCGGTAGCCGTTTTTCAGCCCCAGCATTTCCTGGAGTATGAGGAAGGGGCGGTTCAGCCGGGCTGCGAGGGAGGCTTTGGGGCGTTCGCCGCGCCGGTTGGTGAGGTCAAGATAATGTTGGTAAACTTTTTTGTACGGATGGCGGCACGCATATTGCCAGGGCTTCTTGTCTCCGGTGAAGTGGATGATGACGGCTTGGGGCATCTCCCTCTCCAGTTCCGGCAGCGACTCCGGACGCATCCTGCGCTTGCGGCGGAAGAATCCATCCTGCATGTTCCAGCGGAAAGGCAGCAGAAGGCGTTCGCCGTAGAGCACCGCGTTGAGCGCGTCCTGGTCGTAGTAGACGAGTTCCGGGCCATGTGCCGCGAAGAAGTCGGCTAACCGTTGCTCCACGCCCCGTTTGCGCCACAGATCCAGGTTGATGAGCAAAACCCCGGCATTGAAATAGGAGAACTCCTCGGGGTAGTGCAGCCTTTGGCAATGCCCCTTTCCGCTCCACATATCTTCTACCGCCGCCACAACGCAGTCAGCCATCGGCGTGTCCCACAGCGGACGCAGCGAGCCGTGAACGATGAGGTCGCAGTCGAGATATATCACCTTATGCACATCCTGCGGCAGCAAGGTCGCCACAAAACACCGGTAATAGGTGGCCATGGAAATATAGCTGTCCGCCTTGACCGAGCAATGGCGGAGCAGTGTGGCATCGACCTGGCAGAAGTGGAGCTTCACGCCGGCGTGTGCTTCCAACTCCCGGCACATCCGTTGCCGGTGCTGCTTCGGCAGGTTTTCGGCGATGATGTAGAAATGCAGCTCCTCGCCGGGGTTGTTGCAGATGGCGGATGTACACATCACGATGCAGTGGTCCGTGTAATGCTCGTCGATGTTGCAAACGATAGCTATCATTCGGGGAAAAAGCTAAGGGGTTAAGTGTGTTATTTCCATCTTTTTGCGGTCAGTGCCGCTTCGATTTTTTCCACGATTTGTCGGGCCGTGATGCTGTGGAGGCAGGCGTAGTCGCCTCTCAGGCAGGGCTTGTTGCCGAAGATGGAGCACGGGCGGCAGGGCAGGGCAGTCTGTACGGCCAGCTCCTCGCGCTGGTTCCAGCCCATGAAGCCCGCGTAAGGATGCGTGGCTCCCCAGACCGACACCACCGGGGTGTCGACGAGCGAGGCCAGGTGCATGTTGGCCGAGTCCATGGACACCATCACGCGGAGGTGGCTCATCAGCGAGAGTTCGGCGGGCAGTTTCAGTCGGCCCACCATGGAACTGACGTTGGGGAAACGTTCGGCCCAGCCCTCGGCCAACCGACGTTCGCGTTCGCCGCCGCCGAAGACCATCACGCGCCAGTCGGCGTGGGAGGCCAGTTCGCGGAGCAACGCCTCCACCGTCTGTTCCGGCAGCACCTTGCCCTGATGGGCGGCAAAGGGGGCCAGCCCGATCCACGTCAGGCCGTCGGGCTCGCCGGCCGCCTCGCTGAAGAGCGAAGCGTCGCCACGCCCTTCGCGGAAGAGGCTGTGGAAACACGGTTCGGCGGTCAGGCCCAGTCGGGCGAACACGGAGAAATAGCGGTCGAACGAGGTGGGCAACTGGCGCACCTCCTTGTGGCGGCTGCGCGTCAGGGCGCGTTTTTCGGGGCGGCCTTTGTCGATGTGGGCCACCTTTACGCCGCACAGGTGGAAGAAGGTGCGCAGCACTTTCGTGCGCAACACGTCGTGGAGGTCGGCCACGGCATCGAAACCATACTTTTTCAGCAGCGTCCATCCCAACCGCAGCAGTCCCGTCAGGCCCTTGTACTGCCCGAGGTCTACGGCCTCAAAGCGCACGTTGGGGGCAAGGCGGTCGAAGAGCGGTTTGACAAACGGGCGGCCGGCCACGACAAACTCCACGTCGGGCCAGGCGGCAGCGACCGAGGCCACCACGGGCACGGTCATGGCCACGTCGCCAAAGGCGGAGAACCTCAGGACCAGGATCCTCATTTCTTCTGATAAAGTACGGGGTTCAGCGCGGGGTCGTTGTACATCTTCATCTGGCGGTACACCTTCATGTACTTCCGTCCGTGCTCAAAGTCGTCGAGCAGCTGGTCGATGGCCGTGGAGAGGTCCTTCTGCTGTTCCAAGAGCACGTCGAGTTTCTTTTGGCACTGTGCCTTGTGAGCCTCTTCGGCGTCGGGGCGTTCCACCTCGCAGCGCATGTGGTAGATTTTGAGTTCAAGGATGGAGAGGCGGTCGATGGCCCACGCCGGACTTTCCGTGTTGATGGTGGCATCGGGGAGGCACTGCACGGCGGCATACTTTTCGAGGAAATAGCTGTCGATGCGCTCCACGAGGTCCGTGCGGTCCTGGTTCGACTTGTCAATTCTGCGTTTGATTTTCAGGGCTTCGACGGGGTCGATGTTGGGGTCGCGAACGATGTCCTCCAAGTGCCACTGCACAGCGTCAATCCAGTTTTTCAGGTACAGGCAGTGTTCGATGGTGCCCGCCTCGTAGGGGTTTTGCACGGGGGCATCCACGTTGTCCGTCAGGTGATAGTCGTTTACAGAGCGCAGGAAAATCTCCATGCTGGTTTGAGAAAAGCTCATGTTGGTCAATTTTTTGTTGGGGTGATGAAGGTTGGCGGTCCTGAGTCCCGGCCGTGGCATTGAGTGTGCCCTGCGGTCATGGGGCTTCGGCCGTTCATGGTTTGTACCCTCGTAATTCGTTTACTTGCCGCAAATATAACCTAATTTTTGATTATGGTATGTTTCTTGGTGTGGTTATTCGGTCACGATCCTCCCACGGGTGGTTTTACGAGTGGCGACATCGTGAAAAATAGTCCTGAACTATTTTTTTCTACTCGTCGACTTGTAAAAAATAGTCCGGGACTTTTCCGCGGCAACAACCCGAAGGGCACCACCACCAGAGCACAGGCCGCGGCCATCTTCATGCGCTTCAGCAAGCTCATCAACAAGTAAAAACCCAAAAAACAGGACAGGGTTGACCCTGTCCTGTTTTTTCTCCCCGCCGCAGCGGCCCTAAAAAGACGCGTCATTGCGAGCCAGTGCGCACACTGGCGTGGCAATCCCGTGGATTTTCCAGGAGTCCCATGGGGTGCGCCTGCCCCAACATGAAAACGCGCCGCCTGCATTGCAGGCGGCGCGTTTTGTATGCGTTGAATTATGCCATACCGGCGGTGATAATCGCCATCTTATAGACCTCGTCGGCGTTGCAGCCGCGGGACAGGTCGTTGATCGGCGCGTTCAAACCCTGAAGAATCGGGCCATAGGCCTCGAACCCGCCCAGCCGCTGCGCGATCTTATAGCCGATGTTGCCGGCCTCGATGCACGGGAAGATGAACGTGTTGGCA
>SFPC01000094.1 GCA_004552195.1 Bacteroidales bacterium
ATAAAAACAGAAGATATAAAGTTTGGATTCATAACAGAACCAGGCATGATGCTAAATGTTCCATATGATAAAGTTTATATCGAAAATACAAATGCTGTAGGAATTCCTGTCTCAGATACGAAAATTAGCTGTAACAAGGGAAAATGGCTCGCCTTTAACTTTCGTGTTGGCATATATGCGTCATTCGACAACATAAGTGTATCTTTAGGATATGTTTTTTCAAACATGGACATTTATAAAATGCGAAGAAATATGCAATACGAAAATATAAAATTCAATGATTACTATCCACAAAAGGAAAACATTAGTGGTTTGTTTTTTAAAATATCATTCTGAAAAAGACAAGTAGACTAATACTTGTTGTAAGACTACTTTCTTTTAACCCCAATCGGTCATTAGGATTTCTCAGTGTTGTACGGCAAAGAATAATCCTAATGACCGATTGAGGTTAAATTATAAGGGAGACAATTTCAAAATGTCACCCCCAACTCCAAATGAAATGGAGTGACGAATACAATAAAGGAAGCGTGAATGTTGGGTAGTAAACCTGTTTCCGGGAGACAGATAACCTGTTATTTCTGTCTCATTGCCCGCTATGCTCCCTCCACAAAAGATGGAGCTAAGGGGGGAAGGCAGGGTCATCGGTCGTCAGGGCTTTTTCTTATCTTTCCGTATGCGCCGGAAAAGTTGGCCGAAGCGCGTGAAGTCTCGTTGCAACGTGATGCCCACGCCCTGGGTGGTGAGGGAGGAGGGGGTGAAATAACGGTCGGACGTTTCGCTGTAGGCACGCAGGCTGACCCCTCCGTGAGGCGTGAGGATGTAGCGTATGTCGAAGTCGCCCACAAAATTCGAGGTATAAGTGGGGCGGTCGCGGTAACCGAAGTTGCCGTTGATGAGCAGGCGGTCGCCCAAGAGGCGGCCCTGCAACTGTCCGTCCACCTCAAGGTCGTTCCACCCCATGGTGCCCGGCGTGAGGTTGGTGCCGAAGCTCCAATGCGAACGGCTGCCAAGTGCAGAAGAGATAACGCTGTTGAGCTGTCCTGTGAGCGTGGTGGAGAGCAGTGAACGCATGGCTGCTGTGCTCTGTCCGCTTGTGGCACCTTCTGTCTCGGTGGAGCCAGCGGCGTAGAAGCGGCCTATGCCCAACAGACTGATGGCTTGGCGGTTCATGTCCTCGTCCGTGGCGATGAGCTGGCGCACCATGCGTTTCTCATCGTCCGAAATGCCCTGCAGGTCGATGTCGAAGCTCACCTGCGGAGCATTGGCTTGTCCGCCAATGTTGAGGATGCAGTCCACACGCGCCGTGCGTTGTCCGAAACCGGCGGCATAGTTGAGGTCGCTCAGGGGTACGCCGCTAAGACTGTAGACCGCTTTGAGCGCGAGGTCGGCTTGGGCAGGATTACCGGCGAAGGTGATGGTGCTGCCCTGCTGCAAAGCCATACCCTTGCGTATCAGGTCCTGAATAGACATATTATAGGTGCCACGCTGGAGGGTATAGGTGCCGTACATTTCGAAGTTGCCCTTGTTGTGATAAGTGGCACGCAGCGTGCCTGAGCCGTAAGCCGTAATGGCGTCGCCCGAGCGCGGATCAGTGATGACTTTCAGTTCGGCTCCCGGCGTGGCTTCGATGAGGAAATTGAGGTAGATGTCGCTTTCAGCCTCTTGGGGAATGTCTTCTTCGGCGGTATGAAGCGGTTGCCCGGTGGTGGCCGAAGCGTTGGCAGAGTCAGTTTGCTGCCAGCCAGATGAGAGGTCGCGCTCCGTGGCATCGTGGAAACGAATCATGCGGTCGGCGGGGTCAAGCGACGAAGCCGTTCCTTGGGTGTAGACAAAAGTGGTGGGAGAGAGCGGACGAATGCGAATGTCAGCTGCAAAAATGCCGGGCTGTCCCTGCAAGTGAATTTGCCCTGTGCCCGTGGTGGTGCTGTAGAACGGCATCAGGGGTGAAGAGGGCTGGTCGTAGCACAGCATGTTCTCCGCGTTGACGGTAAAGTCGTAGGTCAGGTTCTTGAGATGCGTGTGGCGCAGGTAACCAGATGCTGTGCCTGAGCCGTGTGTCAGGTCGCTTACTCGGAAATCATGGAATGCAAATTGTCCCGGCGTGCATTCCACAGTGCCCTCGCTGATGCGGTAGGTTACTCCGGTAGAAGGGATAAGGGCTTGTGCGTTGGCTGTGAGTTTTCCTTCAAAGTCAAGTTTCTTGAACGGGCCGAAGAGCCGGAGGTTGCCTGTAGCCTCACCGTCGAGGTGAGAGAAAATGCCGTCTGTGTATCGGCGGAGAAATGCCAATCGGGTGTGGTTGGTCTGCATGTGCAGGTCGAGCCCCTTTTCGGCGAGTGAAACGAAACCGTTGACCTTGGTGCCGTAGCCTTGTCCACCCGGCAGCTTCATGTCCGCCTCCAGATTGATGCGGTTTTCCGTAGGATTCCAGTTGCCTTTGATTTGGGCATCTCCCATCAGACCTTTATTGAATCGGAACTCAGGTATGTGCAGGTTGGCGTGCAGCTGCGTTTCGCCACCTGACTTGTTGAAGATGGCCTGTCCCGTGGCTCTTCCACCAAACTCCACGGCATCGAAGTCGATGAGGTTGAGGATGTAGTCAACGTCCATTTCGTGCAAATGGGCCACGATGGAGTCGCGGCTGCCCTGCATCAAACGACCGTCGACGGTGAGCGACTGCGGATGATGGCTCAGACTGACACCTTGGAACGACAATGCACCGTCGCCGATGGCCAAATGGCCCGAAGCGATGTTCCAGATGGTGTCGGAAAGCAGGAAATGGGTGGGGTGGATGTCCGTTTGCCAAGTCAAGTGGCCGTTGGTCTGCCGGCTGAACTGTGTACTGGCGCGGAAAGTGCCGTTATAGCTTTGAGGTTGTTGCTGTGCCTGCCACGAAAGAAGGCTGTGCAGAGTGTCGTTGGCGGCCTGCAGTCGCAAAGCCCAATTAAAGATGTGGCCGCCGAAGGATTTTTGCGTCTTCACCAAGCCCGTCAGTCCATCGTGGTGGCCGGACAAATAAATACTCGTGCGTCCAAAAAATTGGTTGCCAACAGTCAGGCTGTCCGTGTCTACCGACAGCGAGGTGCGTCCCTCGAAGCCTGATAACGTGCCTTCCACCTGTATGGGCGACTGAATGACTAAGGGGATGTTTGCCACGTTTTGCCACATGTCCGTGGGGCGAAGCGTTGCCCGGATTTGCCAGCCGCTCGGTGTTTCCTTTTTGGCGGCTGTGGCTGCGCCGGTTTGTCCGGAGGGTGAACCCGGAGAGCGCAGTCCCGGCAGATTTTGATACAAAAGTGTCTGCAACCCTCGTACCGCTTGTGCAAAGTCGGGAGAACCGGTGAGCGTGGCATCGAGAAGATCGCTTTGCAGTTCTACGCAGGATCTTCCGTCGGGGAGAGAGGAGAGCTTTGCCTGCAATGAGTTCAGCCTGTAATCGCCTTTCTGCGAACCCGTCATAGAGAAGTCGGTGAGCCTTAAATCGCCATTCCAATGCCCCGAACAGATGTTCTGTAACGAAGCCCGGAGGTTGCCTGAATAATGTGCTTTCCCGTAATCGCCTTGCATCCCCCACAATCCCGGAGAGACATGAGGTACTTGCAGGTCAATGCTTCCTCCGTCAATTTTCCACCCTTTCAGAAACATTTGGGCGGAGGCCAGCATTTGCAGTGAGGGGTCGGCGGAGCGGAAATGGACTTGCAACTGCCCCGGGGTGAAGAGGCTCTGCACCTCGATGTTGCCGTAGTGGCGGCCTTGATGAGCGACGTGCGGCACTTTTATCTCTATCCGGGCGTTTCTCAGCGTTTGTTGCCATTGAGAAAGAGAAGCAAGTGAGATACCCCAGGCCTGCATTCGGGCTTGCAACGAGAGCAAGTCTGGTAGTTCCGGGCGGGAAAGCAATTGGCTGACAGCCAGTTGCGTCAGGTCCATTTCCACTTCAGCTTCATGGCCTTCAAGCCGGGCTGTGGCCGTAGCCATTCCGGCATCCGTTTGCAGCTGTAGTTCTCCCTGCATCCTATTTTGCAAAGAAAAAGTCAATTTTCCCTTGGCCTGTAGCTTTCCTATTTGTGTGGCAACTTGGGTATAAACAGCATTGTTGGGGAAACAAGAAGCAGCGAGCCAGAGGGTGAACTGCGGAGCCAGTTGCAGACTGTTCAAGTCCAGCTGTAGTCGTTCCCATTGGTTGCTTTTACGTGAGGTGTTCCCGCTCATTGCCAAGGCAAACAAGCCGTTCGTTTCTTGGAGGTTCAGTTTCGTAACTTCCACTTGTCCGGGAGTGATGCGAAATACCGTGGTGCATTGCACGTCAAAGCGTTTAGTTGTCAAAAGATGTTCAGGCAACGGCAGGCATTGCAGATCAGCCGTGGAAATCGTGGCATTGTTGAAACCGCCTTCTACGCGGAGTGTTTTCCCATCGATGCTTCCGTCTTGCTGAGGCTGCCAAGTAGCCGTGAGGAGGGGCATTTGTAAGGAAGAATGGGGCATCCCGATTTCCAAGTCCTGCAAAATGGCCTTGCCTGGCTCGGCTGAGAGCTTGAGGCTCAAATTGTTCAGAGAAAAACCGCTTTGTTCCGAGAAGGAGAGCGAACGCACACGTAGCTGCAGCAACTCTGGACGGAGGCTCTTCAGGCTGATGTTCGCATTGAGCTGCTGAATGTCAAGATGGTGCAGGTTGACCTTGCCGGGTGTGGAGAGCTCGTATAACTCGTGGTAGCGCAGATTGACGCGGCGCAGGATAAGAGAGTTGATGCGTAAGTTTAATGGCGTAGACTCTTCTTCTTGATTTTTAGAAGAAAACGTGTCGATGATAAACTGGTAATTGGCAGGTTTGTCTTTCGCTTCTCTATATAAATTGACCGTAGCATCGAGCAAGGAAACGGTGCGTAGCGAAATCTGCTTTTTGAACAGGGTACGCAACTCAATCTTGGCCGACATGCTTCTGGCTTGTAAAATAGGGGTACCTTTGAGATCATTGATGCGCACGTCTTGAAGCATTACCCTGTTGAACAGTCCCACCTGTACCGAGCCGATGTGTACCCCTGAATGAAGTTCTTTGGCCAGTGTTTCAGCCAAATGTTGCGTCATGGCCTGCTGTAGAGGCGAATAGTTGAGTACGGCTAACAAGAGGATATAGCCGCTCAAAATGAAGCAGACAATGAAGCGAAATATTTTGCGGAGTGTGCGCATGAGAGCTTGGAGTTGATAACAATAATTATAGCCTGAGGCATTGGTCGGCATATTTGAGTGCCTCCGGCCGGTGGGTGATGATGATGGTGGTGTGATGCGGATAGCTGCCGGCTATCTGCTGTAAAACACGTTGTTCAGTAGCAGGATCCAAAGCTGAAGTCGCTTCATCCAATATCAGGATACGGCCACCTGCGAGTAAAGCCCGTGCGATGGCAATGCGTTGTGCTTGTCCTTCCGATAAACCACCGCCTGCTTCTCCGCAAGGCGTGTCGAGCCCCAGCGGTTTAGAGTTGACAAAGTCCGCCGCTGCCGTGTGCAGTGCGTAGAACATTTCCTCTTCCGTGGCATCGCTCCGGTCTATCTCAGCGCCCACGCCGCCCATGACGATCATTCGGCCGTCCAGGTGGCGCACCACTTCCGGGATGTTGTTCTCCGGCAGGATTCCCTGCCAGCACTGAATGCCGATTTCCACCATATCATCCAGAATCGGCACCAGATAGGAATCGGAGTGGTGGATGGCGATGCATCCCGCATCCCGAATCTCTCCGTAGAACTTCCGATACGGTTCCTTAAAGAATTCCCGCCAGATTTCCGGCTTCATGAACAGCTGGTTTTTCGCACCCCAGTCGTCGTGGGAGAAGATGACGTCCGGCTGCAACCCCTTAATCAGCATCCGAACATATTCCAGGCGGTAACTGAGGATGTAGTCGATCAGCTCGTGCATCTCCTTCGGGTGCTCGTAGAAATTGGTCAGGGTGTCTTCGAACCCCATCAGGAAGTGGCATTGCTCGAAGATGCCGGTTCCCATAAAACCCGCCAGGAGACGCCGATCGCCCGCTTTTTCTCTCTGGGCCTTCCGGTATTCTTCCCAGCCCTCTTGGCAGTTGCTTTTAATATCCGGTGCGTGGACCTCCTCTTTCCATCGGGTAATGTCCTTCAGCACCGTGGCTTCCTCCGAGTGATACGGGATGGTGCCCGGCGCATCTTCCGGGAAAAGAATGGTCACGCCCCAGCGGTCGATGGTCCGAGATCCCCGAACCTGACCGGCCCGAAGGTACCGGCTCACCGGATCCCCCAGCGCCATCTGCAGGGCTTCATACTGGTCCAGCAGGCGCTCCGGCCGCCCCTCTTTCTTCAACAGTTCCAGAAATATTTCTTTTGGTGTCATTTTGCGTTCTCCTTTGTCCCTAAAACAATCCCTTTTCTAGTCAATCAGTACCGCAGCGGAATAGGTGATGGTGCCCGGCCCGTAGTCGTACCGAAGTCCGGAGGCTTTTGCCACATCATTTACCAGCAAGCCGTAGCCCTCCATGGAAGTGAACATTTCCTC
>SFPC01000095.1 GCA_004552195.1 Bacteroidales bacterium
GTAAATCTCGTTCACCGAGCGGCTTTGCAGTTCGCTCTGCCACAGGTTGTGCGCCAGCTGCAAGGCCATGAGCAGGTTGGTCGGGTTGATGAGGATGATGCGGGCGGCATAGGCATCGGCCGGCAACTGCGGGTCAGCCTGCACCGCCGCCATATAAGCCGCCTCGCCCGGGATGAACATCAGCACATAGCCGATGCTGTCGCGCACCGCCTTGTGGTAATCCTTGGCAGCCAGCTCCTTCACGTGTTGGCGCACGCTGCGCACGTGCTCCTTGAGCAAGCGTTCCTGTGCGGCGGCATCCGTGGCCGCCACATAGTCGGTGAAAGCTTTGAGCGATACCTTCGAGTCAATGATGACCTGGCGGTTTTCGGGCAGGTGTACCACCACGTCCGGGATGGCCGTACTTCCCTTGCCGTCGGCCACGTGCTGTTGCAGCGTGTAGTCGCGCCCTTCGGTCAGCCCCGACGCCCCGAGCAAGTTCGCCAGCACCGCCTCGCCCCAGTTGCCTTGCAGTTTGTTATTTCCCTTCAAAGCTTTCGCCAGGTTGTCCGCCTCCTGTCCCAGCGAGCTGGTCTGCGCCACCAAGTCCTTGATGTAACGGTCCAGCGAGGCGTGGCCCGCTACAAACTGCGTGCGGAACTGCTCAATGTCGTGCCCCAGGGGTTTCAGCAACGCCTCCAGGCTGTTGAGATGCTGCTGGCGGAGCTGGTCGCCCTGCGTGCGCATCATCTCCACCGACATCGCCTTGAATTCCGCCCGCAGTGCCGCCGCCTGCTTGCGCATGGCCTCCTCGCTGTGGGTGCGTTCGGCCTCCAGGAGTGCTTTCGCCTTGACCGTTTCGCGCTGGTGGCGCAGCAAGGCCAGGGCATAACCGGCGGCAAAGCCGGCCAAAATGCCAAGAATAATGAGAAATGTGTGCATGAGCTTAGAACAGTTGGGTGAGATAAGCGATGAGCGGAATGGTGACCACGGAGAAGAGTGTGGAAAGGAAGAGTCCCTGCGTCATCACCCGTTCGTCCTTGCCGTATTGCAGGCACATCATGATGCCATTGGTGGCTATGGGCATGGCACTCAGCACCACGGCCACGTTGGCCACGAAACGGTCCACTCCCATCAGGCGCAGCACCACGCCCACCACCAACGGCAACACGATGAGGCGGAGCAGGCTGATGGCGTAGGCAAAGCGGTTGCCCAACATGTCGCGCACAGGAATGTGGCTCAGGCTGGAGCCGATGATGAGCAGGGCACAGGGCGTGGTGAGGTCGCCCAGCAGATGGAACCACTGACCCACCGGCGCTGGTACGCTGATGCCCATCAAGGCAATGACCACCGCGATGAGTGAGGCCACCACGCAGGGCGAAAAGACCAGCTTGGGCGAAAAGGCAGAGCGGGCTTTGCCGCCGTTGATGAACGACACGCCAATGGTGAAAATGAGCAGGTTGAAGGGAATGTTGAGTACGGAAGCGCAGAACACCGCCTTGGGGCCGAACACGGCGTCGCATACGGGATAGCCTATGAAGCTGACATTACCGAAGGCCAACATGAAACGCGCCAGCCCCTGACGCGAACGGTTCACGTGCCATATTTTGGGGATGAGGCAGGCCATGCCTATGAGGATGACGTAGTTTACCACAGCCACCAGGCTCAGAGTGAGCACTTCGGAGGCTTCAAATTCCAAATCCTTCCCCATCACCGAGGCCAGGATGAGTGCCGGCATCGACACGTTGAGGATAAACACCGAAAGTTTGCGATCCAGCTCACCCGCCCAGAGGTTTCGTTTGGCCGAGGCCAACCCAACCAGCACAATGCCGAATATCATCAGCATTTGCGTAACAATGTGCAAAAAGTCCATTTAGTTGTGAATTTTCGGGCTGCAAAGGTAATGTTTTCTCAGTCGATCCGCCTCCTGTTTTATGAAAAGGTAGTGCAAGGCGAGTGCAGAGAAGAGGAAAAATCCGCAGGTTTTTCATTTTCTCAGCCGAGCCGCCGCCTATCTTATGAAAAGGTAGTGCAAGGTGAGCTCTGAAAAACAAAAATGTAGCCATCGGAAAGAAGTTTCCGCAACTTCGTCATTCCGATGGCTACACACCAAAATATATAGGAGAACTAAAGAAAACAGATATAGGATGTCTGTGACTCAAACGGGCCGTTGTACTTTTAGATGCCCAGCACGATGCGTTGCAGATAGTAGCAGAGGATGCCGGCAAAGTAGCCCAGAAATGCAATCCACGTGATGCGCTTCATGTACCAGCCGAAGGTGATTTTTTCCAAGCCCATCACTACCACGCCGGCCGCCGAGCCGATGATGAGCATGGAACCGCCCACGCCGGCACAGTAGGCCAGCAACTGCCAGAAGATGCCGTCTTGCGCAAAGTCGCCCGCTGCTGCCATGGGGTACATGCCCATGCAACCGGCCACGAGGGGCACGTTGTCGACAATGCTCGAAAGCACACCGATAATGCCTGTTACCATGAAGTGGTTGCCGTTGAACCATTCGTTCAGCCCCATGCCGAGCTGCGTCAGCACGCCTATCACTTCCAGACAGGCCACTGCCATGAGGATGCCCAGGAAGAAGAGGATGGTGCTCATATCGATGCGCGAGAGCATATTGGTGACGCGCTTCTGTGTGCCGCCGTGGTCACCGCCGTGGGCGAGATGGCGGTAGAATATTTCCGTTACGGTCCATAGAACGCCGAGTACGAGCAGGATGCCGATGAACGGCGGCAGGTGGGTGATGCTCTTGAATATGGGCACGAAGATGAGGCCGCCCACGCCCAGGAAGAACACGATTTTACGCTGCCGGGCTGTCAGACCGGTGTCGGTGCTGTGGGAGTCTTGCTTGTCGTTGTATGACAAATCGCCTTTCAGGTGGAGCGAGAGCACGTAGGCGGGAATGAGCATGGAAACCAATGAGGGCACAAATATCTCCTTGATCACGCCGGGCGCGGTGATGAGTGCCTTGTTCCAAAGCATGATGGTGGTAACGTCGCCAATGGGCGAGAAGGCTCCGCCGGAGTTGGCCGCAATGATGACCAACGCAGCATAGATGATGCGGTCTTTGTGGTCGGCAACGAGTTTGCGCAGTATCATCACCATCACGATGCTCGTGGTCAGGTTGTCGAGAATGGCGGAGAGGATGAAGGTGAGGAAGGCTATGCGCCAAAGCAGGCTGCGCTTGCTTTTGGTACGCAGCATGTTGCGCACAAAATTGAAACCGCCGCTCTGGTCTACCAGTTCCACGATGGTCATGGCTCCCATCAAGAAGAAAAGGGTGGTGGCGGTGCTGCCGAGGTGATGCTCAATGACGGAGCTCACTTCAAGGGCGGTTTGCGAACCTACAGCGGAGGCTATGTAGGCCGAGGGGTCACACATGAATATGGTCCAGCAGCCTACGAACATCAGCAAGGCGATGGCAGCTTTGTTGATCCGCGTAACGCTTTCGATGGCAATGAAAAAATAACCGATAACAAAGACTGCGACGATGGCAAGGGTCAATGTACTCATTGGATTTGTTGGATTTGTGTTTATAAGGTTAGTTCTTTGTGTTGCAAATGTGGGTATAATAGCCGAAGCAGGCAAATTATTCTGATGAAAAAAAGAAAAAGCCGCCGAACTCTGCCGAAATGCTTCGGTTTTTCCCTATTTTACAGCTTATACCTATATATATAGGAAGAAATATCAAGGCAAATGGTTCCTTTTTTCTGACCTTGCACTAATTTTGCGCCAAAACAAGGGGCGGAACTGCCAGTGCGTTGGACAAAACGCTTTGGCTGTATTTCCAAAAATCGCCCGAAAAATATTACAACAGATTATGCAGCACAACTTATTCCTTTATAACACGCTTACACGGCGCAAGGAACTTTTCCAACCCGTCAATCCCGGACACGTGGGGATGTATGTTTGCGGCCCCACCGTATACGGCGATGCCCATTTGGGACATGCGCGTCCGGCCATCACTTTCGACCTTGTTTTCCGTTACCTCAAACATTTGGGCTACAAGGTGCGCTACGTCAGAAACATTACCGATGTGGGCCACTTGGAGCACGATGCCGATGAGGGTGAGGATAAAATCGCCAAAAAGGCAAGGCTCGAACAGCTGGAGCCGATGGAAGTGGCACAGTACTACACCAATCGCTTCAACCAGGCCATGCAGCAGCTCAACGTGTTGCCGCCCAGCATCGAACCGCACGCCACAGGACACATTATCGAGCAGGAGGAGTTGGTAAAGCAAATCATGGATAATGGCTATGCCTACGAATCGAACGGCTCGGTGTACTTCGATGTGGTGAAGTACAACGAAGACCATCACTACGGTGTACTCTCGGGACGTAACCTGGAGGATGTACACGATGCCAGCCGCGAGCTGGACGGCGTGGGCGAAAAGCGGCACCAGGTGGACTTCGCGCTTTGGAAAAAGGCACAGCCCGAACACATCATGCGCTGGCCGTCGCCCTGGAGCGAGGGTTTCCCCGGATGGCACTGCGAATGTACGGCCATGGGACGCAAGTACTTGGGACAGCAGTTCGACATCCACGGCGGCGGAATGGACCTGGTGTTCCCGCACCACGAATGCGAAATTGCACAGGCCGTGGCCTCGCAGGGACAACCCATGGTGAAGTATTGGATGCACAACAATATGATTACCATTGCCGGAAAGAAGATGGGCAAGAGCTATAACAACTTTATCACGCTCGAACAGTTCTTCACCGGCAGCCACCCGCTCCTGGAACAGCCTTATTCGCCCATGACAATCCGCTTCTTCATCCTTCAGGCGCAGTATCGTTCCACGGTGGACTTCTCCAACGAGGCATTGCAAGCCTCGAAAAAGGGTTTCGACCGCCTGATGGACGCCATGGCACAGCTGGCACGCATCGAACCGACGGCACAGGGTAAACTGAACGAAGAGTATGCCAACGAACTGGCTGCAAAGTGTTACGAAGCCATGGATGACGATTTCAATTCGCCCATCGTCATCAGTCACCTCTTCGATGCCGCACGCACCATCAACCAGTTGGCCGACAAAACGCAGACCATTACGCCCGAGGGACTGGAGGCTCTGCAACAGACAATGCAGACTTTTGTTTGCGACATACTCGGTCTGAAGAGCGAGGCTGAGGGTGGTAACGCCGAACGCGAGGCAGCTTATGCACAGGCTATCGACCTTTTGCTCGACCTGCGTGCCAAGGCCAAAGCGGCCAAAGATTGGGCCACAAGCGACAAAATCCGCGACGACCTGGCTTCTTTCGGATTTGAGGTGAAGGATACGAAAGAGGGAGCTGCCTGGAAGCTCAACAAGTAAATGTATTTTTATTTTATCATTCCTTTTATAGGTAGGAACTCTCTCGGCTTGGGTGTCGGGAGAGGTCTTTTTTTTTTATAAAATAGGCGGCGGCTCGGCATGAAAAATATAAACTTTCATCCTTCCCTTTGCTTTCGTTATTTAGCTCTTTATTATACGTATTTTTTACCCTAAAAAATCATTCATTCATTCACATCCTATGTGTTTTGAACTGATTTTCAATAAGAAAAAAGGTGAATGCTTTCATAATAAACCCTTCACATTCCCCCTTCAACCTTTCACATTTCATTCATTGCATAATGGGCAAAAAATATAAATGCCCGGCAGTCCGGTGAATGGTTTTATTTATAATCTACTAAACAAACCAAGGGGCGACAAAAAGGTGACAAGAATCTAAATAGATGTAAAATCAAAGAATAATGGCCGATGAATGAAGTGAAACCTTTGACAGATTTTTTACCCCAAACCTTCACACCAAAAAGTGCTGAAAATCAGCTGAAAAATACTGGTTGGTGAATGGTTGAAGCTTTTTTTTGAGGAAAAAAATACGTATATAATACATACGCGCGCGAGAGTTTGATGACATTGTTTTGTTTGGTTTTGGAACACCCAACCATATAATACATACGCGCGCGAGAGTTTGATGGTTGAGAGTCGATGCAACGCTACCGGGCACTGTTGTATACGTATCTACGCGCGCGAGCTTGATGGTTCAGTCGCAGTTGCTCATTGGTAAAAGACAACACCATCCTAAAAGTCCCAGACTATTTTCTTCTACTCGTCGATTAGAAAAAAATAGTCCAGGACTTTTCGCGCACAAGTCGCCGACTTGTTGCGGCCATCAATCATCTGCCATCGTTTCCTGTAGCTTCCTATTGCTATCTATAGCCTTCTATAGCAATCTATCGTCTTCTATAGCTCTCTATTGCTCCCTAAAGTCCAAGTTAATGCCCGTTTCTGCCATCTATTCCTTTCAAAATCTTCTCTTGTTAATTTTTTTTGAAAAAATATGGTGTAAAGTCTTTGCAGTTTCAAAACCCTGCCGTACTTTTGCACTCGCTAAACGAAACAAGGCACACCGCCGAGTAAGTTGAGCAACGTTCTTTGAAAGATTTTCATAAACCGAA
>SFPC01000021.1 GCA_004552195.1 Bacteroidales bacterium
CGATTGCCAAGATAGCGTTCCAGCTGTGCCTTTTTCATGTGCTTGCCCAAGCTCATGTCAAATCTCAGTACAGGGTACTCCGTCCACTCCTTCTCCACACCCTCTATGAAGAGTCCCTTGAACAAATCCTTCCTTCCTTCAAAATATGCTTGGAGAGTAGATACGAGCAGCGACTTGCCGAACCGACGTGGTCGGCTCAGAAAGATGTACTTGCTGAGATGTATCATGTTCCAGATATACTCAGTCTTGTCTATATAGAGGCAATCCAAATCTATTACCTCCGAGAAAGTCTGTATGCCAACCGGCAGTCGCTTCAGTTGTTTCGGTCCCATAGGTTAGTGATGCTTGAATTAGAAGTACGGCATCGGTCGATGATGATACTTGTCGCAAAGGTCGTTACAATTTCGCTCGTACGCAAGTATTCGTTGTCGGAAACTGCATTTTTCTTCCTTATGGCTTATCTGTTTGGATGCGCCATGCAGAATGACATAAGCAGAAAAAATGAAAATCCTTAGGCTATTCATTTAAGTTTCGGAAGTTCCTAACTTTCCATTTTCCATTGGTATAATTCATAGATATGTGCAAGCTTGTCAGCTTCATTAACCAAGGCGTATAGCACTTCTTATCTCTGAAAGGAATCCTATAGCTTTGTGCATTGGCATTGGCATAATGAGGCTTTTGTTTTGCACATTAAAGGTACTCATTTTCTTGCAATGTAGGCAAGAAACCAATGCCTTTTTTACCTATAAGTTCACTCGTTTATTAACTGCCGAAACTTAAATAATGAATAATGTATATTGAAAGCTACGACCGATGTTACGCTGAAATCATACCCGTAGGTAATTATACATTGTACATTATTCATTATTCTCACGATAACTTAAAACTAATGGGTATCCTCATTTTGTTTTCAACAGGTTTCCCATTTTGGTAGGCGGCAGTGAATCGGGAAAGTGAGTCTGCCATAATTTGTTCATCCTATTCAAGGCGAGCGGCCGCAATATGACAGCTTGTCGCTTGCTGACTTTCAGAAATGTCGTACTTTTGCACCGATGGTTTCGGTCGGGCTTCCTTCACAAAGCTTCAGAAACCCGGACTTTTTTTATTGATGTCATGGCTGAAAAAACTCTCAAGGAAAAAACTGCCAATGGCTTGCTCTGGGGCGGTATCAGCAATGGAGCACAGCAACTGCTGAACCTCGTGTTCGGCATCTTTCTGGCTCGACTGCTCTCTCCGGCCGATTACGGCTTGGTGGGAATGCTCACCATCTTCACCCTCATCGCCTCGGCGTTGCAGGAGAGCGGGCTTATCAGTGGACTAAACCGGAAGAAAGAAGCCACGGTAGCCGATTATAATGCAGTGTTCTGGTTCAACGTACTGTGCAGTGTGACGGTCTATGCCGTGCTTTTTGCCTGTGCTCCACTCATTGCGGCCTGGTTTCGTCAGCCGGTGCTGGTGCCATTGGCCCGATTGTCATTTTTAAGCTTTGTTATTTCCTCCCTCAATACCGCTCCCCGTGCCTGGTTGTTCCGCAACATGCGGGTTCGGGAAACGGCTTTGCTCTCCATGACTGCCTTGATTGTTTCGGGCATTACGGGCGTAATGTTGGCGTGGAACGGCTTTGCCTACTGGGGCATCGTGGTGCAGAACCTCACGTTTTGCAGTATGCTGACCGTGGGCAGCTGGTGGTTTGCCGGATGGCATCCTTCGTGGCGCATAGACCTCCGTCCGTTGCGCGGTATGCTGGGCTTCAGTTCGCGGCTGTTGGCCACCAACATCTTCACCCATCTCAACAACAACCTTTTCAGTCTGGCCTTCGGACGGCTTTACGGCGAGGTGACCGTTGGCTATTACAACCAGGCCAACAAGTGGACGGGTATGGGACACACGATGCTTTCCGGCATGGTGTGGAGCGTGACGCAGCCGCTTTTTGCCCGCATGGACGACGAGGCGGGTGAGCGCAAGCGGCGGGTGTTTCGCAAGATGCTCCGTCTGACCGCTTTCCTGTCGTGTCCCGCACTCTTCGGGCTGGCTTTGGTGGCAGCAGAGTTCATCACCATCACCATCACTGACAAGTGGTTGCCCTGCGCGCGGCTGATGCAGCTGCTGTGTGTGGGCGGTGCTTTTCTGCCTATAGCCTCCCTTTACTCCAATTTTGTGGTTAGTCAGGGCAAGAGCCGGCTCTATATGTGGAACACCATCGTGCTGTGTCTGGCACAGTTGTTGCTTTTGGTCATATTGCATCCCTGGGGCGTGCAAGTCATGGTGGCGGCTTATGTAGGGGTCAACACCCTTTGGCTTTTCGTGTGGCATTGGTTTGTGGGCCGCATGATAGGGTTGCCTGTTCGCGATGCCCTGCGCGATGTGGTGCCTTTCGCCGTGATAGCCGCTGTGAGCATGCTGGCCGCCTGGCTGTGTGCGCTGCCTTTCAGGGAAATGCCACTCCTTTCGTTGGCGGTCAAGGTGGCCGTGGCGGCAGGCGTCTATTACGCGCTGCTTCGCCTTCTGGGCGCGCAAATTCTCGAGGAATGTATGGAATTTCTCAAAAGCAAAGTGAGAAGAAAATCCTATTAACTACATAAATAGCAAATCCATGTATCTGTTTTTATTTATCGGCATTGCCATTATTAGTTTTTTGGTGCAGGCCAATTTGCAGTCAAAGTTCAAGAAGTACTCCCGGGTGCCCTTGGCCTCCCGACTCACGGGTCGCGAGGTGGCGGAAAAAATGTTGCGCGACAACGGGATATACAATGTCAGCGTAACCTGTGTGCCGGGAAATTTGACCGACCACTTCAACCCCACCAACGGCACGGTGAATTTGTCGGAAGGAGTGTACAACAGCAACTCCGTTGCCGCCGCCGCTGTGGCAGCCCACGAGTGCGGTCATGCCGTGCAGCACGCTTATGGCTACGCACCGCTGCGTATGCGTTCCGCACTGGTGCCCGTGGTATCGTTTGCTTCCACATGGGTGCAGTGGGTGCTGCTGGCCGGCATCCTCTTGGTGGAGTCCTTTCCCGGCATCCTGCTGTTGGGCATTGCGTTGTTTGCCATAACCACGCTGTTCAGTTTCATCACCTTGCCGGTGGAGATTGACGCTTCGCGCCGTGCCACGGCTTGGCTCCAGCGGGCCGGCCTGACTTCGGCCTATGACCACCCCATGGCCGTAGCCGCGCTCCGTTCCGCCGCTTATACCTACGTGGTGGCCGCCCTCGGTTCTTTGGCCACGCTGGTTTACTATGTCATGATATTCTTAGGCCGTTCGGGCGACGATTGACCTTTTTCCGGCATATAGTCGCTTCGTTCAGAGCCAAGGTGAGTGCAAGGCGAGCGCTGATGGAAAGAAAAAAACGCCTTTTCCTTTCCGTTGCGCTCGCCTTGCATTATATTTGCACGGCATAATAGGGTGTGCCGCGTTTCAAACGCCCCCCATCGCAATGACCTTAATATACACTAAATACACTAATACAATGAATAACATGATGAAGTACAGGTTACTGAGTTTTTGGTTATGCTTAGTTATTGGATTAGGCATGGCTTCCGCTCAAACATTTGTCAACTTGACTCCCAAACCCAAACAGATGACAGTGGGGGAAGGTTCTTTGAACCTGCCCGAACGTTTTGTGGTCAGTTGCACAGGATTGGATGAGGCTGAGCGGAAAGAGGTGGACAGATTTGTCGCTGATTATAACGTAGCAACCGGTTCCACCGTTACGGTGGCCGAGGACGACGACGCGGCGTTGATGCAGGTAAGTCTGTTGACCACCACTTCGACCCGTAAGGACGGAGCTTACAACGTGAAAGTAACGCAGGACCAAGTTTCTGTCAAAGGCAAGGGAGCGCTCGGCTTGTTCTATGCTTTCCAAACCATCAAGAAAATGCTGCCGCCCCATGTGATGGCCGGTGTGTCCGACCCCAACGTGACGGCTTACAGTCTGCCGGTGGTGAACATCGTGGACGACCCGCGCTTTGAATACCGTGGCTTCATGCTCGACGTTTCGCGCCACTTCTTCAGCGTGGAGGAGGTGAAACGCATGCTCGACGTGATGGCCTATTACAAGATGAACCGTTTCCACTGGCACCTCAGTGACGACCAGGGTTGGCGCGTGGAAATTAAGAAATATCCTCGCCTGACTTCTGTGGGAAGTATCGCGCCCAATTCGCGGTTCACCGATTTGTACACCTGTACGCAATATTGGATAAACAAGCCCTACGGTCCCTACTTCTACACCCAGGAAGAAATACGTGAAGTGGTGGACTATGCTAAAGCACTTCACATTGAGATTGTGCCTGAAATCGACATGCCCGGCCACTTCGTGGCAGCCATGGCCTCCTATCCCGAATACAGCTGCTATCCTAACGGCAACCACGTGATATGGTCGGACGGCGGCATTTCGAGCGACATCCTCAACGTAGCTAACCCGCAAGCCGTGCAGTTTGCCAAGGACATTCTGGAGGAACTGATAGAGCTTTTCCCCTATGAAACCATCCACATCGGCGGCGACGAATGTCCCACCACGGCATGGGAGAACAATGCCGAATGCCAGGCGCGTTACCGGGAGTTGGGCCTTACCAATTACCGTCAGTTGCAAAGCCATTTCATCAAAGAGATGGCCGACTTCGTGCAGTCGAAAGGGCGCAAGTTGGCCGTGTGGAATGAGGCTATCACGGCAGGCAACGCCGACACGGAAACTGTGAAATCGACCGACGCTCTGGTCTACTGTTGGACCGGACCCGAAGCCGCTGCCAAAAAGGCGGCCGAGCTGGGGCTGAAAAACATCTATACGCCTTGGGGCCCCTACTACATCAACCGCAAACAGGGCAACACCGCACAGGATCCTCCCGGTGCCGGCGACGGCTCCGACGATGTGCGCAAAACGTACAATCAGGCCATTCCTTCCGAAACGGACTATGGCGTGCAGGGTACTTTCTGGACCGAGCACGTGAGCGACCGCGACTACATGGAATGGCTCGCGCTGCCCCGTCTCATTGCCATTGCCGAAGCAGGCTGGACACCGCAGGCCAATCGCAACTTCGAGGATTTCCGGCAGCGTATGTCGGCAGACACCCTGTTACTCAACTATGGCAACTATAAATATTGCAAATACCATATGCTCGGCGTGGAAGAAGGGGGCAGCGACAAGGTGATGCCCCATGTGAATACGGCCGAAAAGCAGTACTTCTACCGCCTCATATCCGGCGGAACGGATGCTACACGTAAGGACCGCTGCATCGAACTGCTGGCCGAAGGCTCACCGCTGCTCACCACCTATGCCGACAAGAACGCTGCCGCAGGACGGCTCTGGACCAATGCCCAGGCAGCCGAAGCTGACGGTAACTATGACTACCAGTGGTGGAGTCTGGAGCAGGACCCCGCCCATCCCGGCAAGTACGCCTTGGTGTGCAAGGCCGTTCCCGAAGGCTCGGTCAATCCCGTTCCTACCGCCAACAATACTTCCGGACGTTGGGAATATGACCCGGTGGCCAAGCATTACAACTTCGAGCTGGGAACCGGCGCTTACGGACAGGTGGGCGGCAACTACTATTACTCTATCGCCAGCGACCAAGTGGCAGGCCAGTACTTCAACTCTTCCATGACCGGCCAAGGGCTCGCCGTCAACGTGTACAGTGCGCCCAACGACGGCGGTGGCGGACAATGGCAGTTTGCCCCAATGGAAAACTACGATGCCGGTGGCGATACGCCCATCAACTTTGAACCACTGGTGGAAAATGCCACCTACGTGTTCAGTAACAGCGTGGAAGGTTACGGCCATACAGCCTTGACCGACAACAACAATGGCACAAGTCTCACACACAGCACCGATGCCTTCGCTGCCAATGCCTGGGTGGTGACATCTTCCACCGTTAACGAAGCCACAGGCACCCAGACCTTGCAGTTGCAAAATGTCGGCACGGGACGTTACATCAGCACCACGACAGCTTATGTAGAGCGCGAAGGTTTCCCCGTCACCGTGGCTGATGCCGCCGCCGATGTGCTCCTGAGCTACCAGCCCGAAACGGATGACTATCGCCTGCAGGTGAATGCGCACAGCCTCTTCCCCCTGCCCAGCGGCAAGGTGAATTCCGGCTCTACCATCAACGGTGCCACGTATGACGCTCCCCGTCTGCAAGGTGCCTGCTGGCAGCCCCGGCGCGTGCAGGTAGTGACGTTCCGTTGCGTAGACGATAGGGGAGCAGATTTAGGCACCTTCCAACGCAGCGTAGACTATGCCTTGGAAGCCCCGACCGCAGATTTGTGCCCCGTGTTCAAGAATACTGAGGTGGAGAATATTGAAAAGACAGCCGATGGAGAGTACACCGTTACTTACAAACGCATTGCCTATGCCGTACGTTTGCGCGTGGTGGACCAGCGCGGTGCCATTGTCGACGAAACGGAGGAAACTGTTCCCGTAGGCCAAAGTCTGACGGTACAGGCTCCCGATGTGAAGTATTACCAATATGAAAGTGCAGAGGTGGCCGACGGTACGGTGATTACGCCCACAGCCGACCGTGTCATCGAATTTGTTTATACTTCCGACGCTTATGCCGGCGTACGTCAGGCGGCGGAGTTGGTAACGGCCAACCTGAAGGCCGGCAACAGCTACCTCTTCTATGACAACTCCGATGCCAATGGCGGAGCACGCAGGGGTTACCGCAAAATCGTGGACGACACGAAGGTCATCAACCGCGCCCTGGCGGCCGAAGGGCTTGACCCCTCCGCCACATGGACGCTCGAAGCCTCTGGCTCCAACTTCAAAGTGAAGAATGAATACTACGGCCTCTATGTACCCGCCCTGCAACGCTCCACGGCAGCCGTCGCTTCGGCCACAGCAGGTGTGTTCACCTTCTCACCCAACGCCGATGGCAATTCGTGGAACATCAAATGCTCCAACGGCCAGTATTGGGACGGCACGGAGAACGGTAACCTCGTGGGATGGGACGGTGGTACCGGACACCCTATCCAGATTTACCGCTACTATGTGCAGCCTTACTTCAAGGTTACCGTCCGTTGCGTCGACGAAGAAGGCAATGAGCTGGGCCGCGAAGAAGCCTTGTTCAAGGCCGGAGAAAGCCACAGCTTGGTGTTCCCCACCTTTGAAAGCTACAATTTGAAGGAAGTGACGGGAAACGAGAACTATCAAGGCGTTGTGGAAGGACACGTGAACGTCGTAGCCACTTATGCTCCTGAGGAAACGGGCATCGGCCAAATTGCCGGCAATGAGCAGAAAAAATCCGGCGTGCAGGGCATCTTCGACCTGCAAGGACGCAAGCTCCAACGTGTGCCGCAGCCTGGCCTTTACATCATCAATGGCAACAAGGTGCTGGTGAAATGACTTCCCCGACACGGTTGACATGGCAGCAGGCCTAATTATACCTTGCAAATTTTACATTATAAATCATATCACTTCCTAACCGCTATGGATAAAAAAACTTTATCGAAGCAAGGAACGCGCGCCGCGCGTGCATGGGTTTGGCCTTTAGCCGCTTGTGCATTGGTCTATTCGCCGCTGCCCTTGCAGGCTGTACCTTTGGCCACAGGCATTGAGCTGCAGGCTCCGGTATCAGCCACCATCAGCAAGGCCGAGAAAATAAATCCCACCACCGTGGAGCTGACCTATGCCGACGGCAAAATGCTCACGCTCGACTTTTATGGCAAAAACATTTTCCGCCTCTTCCGCGACGACAACGGTGGCATCATCCGCGACCCGCAAGCCACGCCGCCGGCCAAAATCCTGGTGGACGAGGCGCGCCGTTCGCCCATGAAGGTCGAAGTCAACACAACGGCCAAGGAAATAGTCGTGGCCACGCCCGCTGTGGAGGTCCATTTCGACAAGCAGAGCGGACTGATGTCCGTGAAAAACATCAAGACGGGAGAAACCGTTGTGGAGAGCCTCGAACCTGTCAGCTTCGACAAGAACAGCTCTACACTGACCTTCAAAGCCCACACCGGCGAATACTTCTATGGCGGCGGCGTGCAGAACGGACGTTTCTCGCACAAAGGCAAAGCCATCGCCATAGAGAACACCAACAACTGGGTGGACGGCGGCGTGGCATCGCCCACACCCTTCTACTGGAGTACGAAAGGCTACGGACTCCTGTGGAACACTTTCAAACCTGGACGTTACGATTTCGGCGCAGCCGAGGAGGGCAAGGTCATCCTTTCCCATCAGGAAAATTATCTTGACGTGTTCCTCATGGTCAACCCCAAGCCCGTAGATTTGCTCAACGACTTCTACCAGCTCACCGGCAACCCCGTGCTGCTCCCCAAGTTCGGCTTTTATCAAGGTCACCTCAACGCCTACAACCGCGACTACTGGACACCCGCCGAAAACGGCTTCATGCTCTATGAGGACGGCAAGCGTTACAACGAAAGCCAGAAGGATAACGGCGGTGTCAAGGAAAGTCTCAACGGTGAAAAGAGCGGTTACCAATTCTCTGCCCGGGCTGCCATTGACCGTTACTTCCGTAACGACATGCCCCTCGGCTGGTTCCTTCCCAACGACGGCTACGGTGCTGGCTACGGACAGACCGGCACCCTTGACGGCAACATCCAGAACCTGAAAGAGTTCGGCGACTATGCCCGTTCCAAGGGTGTGGAAATCGGACTTTGGACGCAAAGTGACCTCCACCCGAAGGCAGGTATCGAAGCCCTCCTCCAGCGCGACATCGTCAAGGAAGTGCGCGATGCCGGTGTACGCGTGTTGAAGACCGACGTTGCCTGGGTCGGAGCCGGCTATAGCTTCGGTCTCAACGGCGTGGCCGACGTAGGCGAAATCATGCCCTACTACGGTTCCAATGCCCGTCCCTTCATCATCTCACTCGACGGTTGGGCCGGCACGCAACGCTATGCCGGCATCTGGAGCGGCGACCAGACCGGTGGCGACTGGGAATATATCCGTTTCCACATCCCCACCTTCATCGGTTCCGGCCTCTCGGGACAGCCCAACATCACCTCCGATGTCGACGGTATCTTCGGAGGTAAGAACGTGCCCGTCAATGTCCGCGAGTTCCAGTGGAAAACCTTTACCCCCATGGAACTCAACATGGACGGCTGGGGCTCCAACCCCAAGTACCCCGAAGTGCTCGGCGAACCTGCCACGAGCATCAACCGCTGGTATCTCAAACTGAAGAGCGAGCTGATTCCCTATGCTTACAGCGTGGCCCGCACCGCTGTCGACGGCATGCCCATCATCCGTGCCATGTTCCTTGACTATCCCAACGACTACACCTTAGGATCGGCCACTCAGTACCAGTTTATGTTTGGCCCCTATTTCCTCGTGGCACCCGTTTATCAGGACACCAAGGCCGACAAGGAGGGTAACGACGTGCGCCATGACATCTACTTGCCCGAAGGCAAATGGGTGGACTATTTCAACGGCGATGTGTATGAAGGCGGACGCATCATCAACTGCTACGATGCCCCCTTGTGGAAGCTCCCCGTGTTTGTCAAGGCTGATGCCATCATCCCCATGACGAACCCCAACAATAATCCTTCGCAAATCCGCAAGGACTATCGTGCGTATGAAATCTATGCCGATAATGGCTATGCCGGATTCGTGGACTACGACGACGATGGCACTACGCAGGAATACCTCAGCGGACGTAGCACACGCACGCATCTGAGCACTTATCTCAAAGGCGATAAGCTCACCGTGACCATCAATCCCACTTCCGGCCAGTTCGAAGGCTTCGAGCCCATGAAACAGACCGAGTTGCGCATCAATGTGAGCAACGCGCCGAAGAAGGTTACTGCCAAGGTGGGAAAGAAGAGCGTGGCTTTGCGCGCAGCTACCTCGGCTTCCGATTTTGCCAACAGCGAAAACGTATATTTCTACGACGAGAAGCCCAACCTCAACCGCTTTGCCACTCCAGGCTCCGAGTTCGCCAAGAAGCAAATCGTCAAGAATCCTCAACTCTTGGTGAAGTTGGCCAAGGCCGATGTTACGGCAGACCTTACCGAGGTGTTTGTCCAGGGCTTCGAGTTTGCACCCGCCGACCGTCTGCGCCAGCACAGCGGCGCACTCACCGCACCGAAAGCCGTGGTAAGCGAAGAAGGTTGCACTCCCTTTGCCCTCACGCCTTCCTGGCAGGCTGTGCCCAATGCCGACTTCTATGAAGTGGAGTTCGACGGTATGCTCTACTCCACCATCACGCAGAACGAGTTCACCTTTGGCGGACTTGAAGCCGAAACTTCTTACAACTTCAAGGTGCGTGCCGTGAACAAGGATGGCTATTCCGATTGGAGCAATGTCAATGGCACCACCAAGAGCAATCCCTTGGAATTTGCTATCCGCGACATCAGGGCACAGCTGACCTGTGAGGACGAAGCCGGCTGGAGTGTTGACCATCTCTTCGACTTTGACACCAAAACAGGCTGGCACACCAAGTATGGCAAGGGCGAGGCTGTTCCCTTCGATATGGTTCTTGACCTGCGCTCTGTCAACAAGCTTGACCGCATAGCCTATCTGCCACGCATAGATGCCAGCAACGGCACCTTGCTCAATGGTAGCGTTTCTTACAGCATCGACCGTCAGAACTGGAGCGCCCCCGTAGCCTTCACCTGGGCACAGGATGCCACCGAGAAAACTTTCAGCTTCGAGGGTAATCCCCAAGCACGTTATGTGAAAATCCACATTGACAAGGCCGTAGGCAACTTCGGATCCGGATTAGAGATGTACGTGTTCAAGGTGGCTGGTTCAGAAAGCTTCATCCAGGGCGACATCAACAAGGACAAGCGCATTGACGAGAACGACCTCACTTCTTACATGAACTATACCGGTCTGCGTAAGGGCGACGGTGACTTTGACTATGTGAAAGCCGGCGACATCAACCAGAACGGCCTTATCGATGCTTACGACATCTCCTGCGTCACCACCGAACTTGATGGCGGCGTGAGCAACGCCAACGACAAGGTGGCCGGCTCCCTCCTGCTCACCCCCAACCGCAAGACTTATGCGGCCGGCGACATGGTAGAGGTTACCGTCAGCGGTAAGGGCCTGCATTACGTCAACGGTCTCAGCTTCGCCTTGCCGTATAGCACCGATGAACTTGAATACGTCGGCACCGAACTCCTTGACATGAAGGAAATGGTGAACCTCACCTACGACCGTCTGCACACCAACGGCCAGAAGGCACTCTATCCCACCTTCGTCAACCGGGGCAACCAAGTCCTTCTCGAAGAGGGCGACCACAACCTCTTCGTTATCAAGTTCCGCGCTAAGAAAGCAGGCAAGTACAACCTGAAGGCCATCGACGGCATATTGGTTGACCGCAACCTGGGTGTTGCATCATTCTAAGAAAACAAACTTTGGGTTTTTCATTTTTCCTGACGACCGGGACCGCACCACTACCGTGCGGCCCCGGTCATCGCTTTTTTCCGTGGACAAAGACAAAACACGGGCGCCCCACCGCTCACCATTTTTTTCATCACAGAGCGAGGGAGGGAACAATCATTCGACAGAGACAACAGAGAGAGGAGAACAAAAAAAGACAAAAAAACAGGCACGGGCGTTTCACAACGACCGTACCCCACCATTTAAAAACATTTACCATAATTTCTGGGGCGAAAGTAAGGCATAATTTTATAACAGCCAAATCCTTCCTCAACTTTCAGCGCTTAAACTCTTAACTCATCACTTTTCCAGCTAAAGTTTGTAATTGCAGTGCTCCGGGCTTACCATTTTGACATAAGCAACATGGGACATCAGTATGTCAGCGGGCATTCATTATTTCGCAAACCACACTCCCGTTGGCATACTGGGTCTGTCTCAGGTATATGCCATGTTGCGAGGACGCGCTTTCTATGCGGCGGCCGGAAAGATCGTACCAGCATACAGACAAAGGCAGGCTTCTATACGCATTCTTAATCCGCAAAAAAAGCATTCACCCCTTCACATGAAGGATTTATATTCCTGATTTTCAGAGGATTCGAGTGTGAAGGCTTTGATTTCAAAGTGTTCACCGCCACTGTGGCGTTTTTGTCGTTTTTTCTGCTGATTTCCAATGGCTTTCCGGTGTGAAGGCTTGGTATTTCAACCCTTCACAAGCGTTCACCGAGCGGTGTGAATGCTTTGTGAATGCTTTCCTGCCCATGTGAACACTTTGAATTCAAAGCCTTCACACTTGAAAGCGTTGGAAATCAGAAGAAAACGAGCATTGTGTGAATGGGTGAATACTTTTTTCGGGAAATAAATTACGTATATACGCGCGCGTAAAGAGAGCCTTCACCAAACAGATTAGCGCTTTTTCAGTGAGATTATTCCGCTTCGTCTGCCCAGCCGGACATAGCATGAAGTTCTCTTCAAAAGTCGCCGACTATTTCGCACAAGTCCTGGAGTAGACAAAACAAGTCCCGGATTTGTGGGAAGCTACTCCCGGATTTGTGGGAGAAGCTATAGCAGGTTTAGCTCCACGCCCCGGTTCTTCAGCTCGCCCGTGTTGACATTCAGCTTGTTCACCGTCTGGATGATGTTGTCGGCATGGATGCAGAAGAGGTTGATGCCGTAATGCAGGCGGCCCGGGAGAAGGCGGTGCGTCCACGACAGCTCGTAGCTCCACAGCCGTTCGGGTTGCAGACCGGTGTTGGAAGGAGGGTAGAGGTACAGTTCGCGCATGGTGGGATTGCGAAAACCCTTGCCCACCATCTCCTTCAGTTCGCCTTGGGGGAGGAGGCGGAGGGCGATGCCCGCCTGCGGCACCCACTCACCCCCGGTAACCGTGTGGTGGTCAAATCGCACACCGGCCTCGGCGGTAAACCAGGGGCAGATGTCGTTGCGCAAGTCCACATATCCCGCCACTTCATGATTGCGCTCCTCGCCGCTTTGCTTGTTGGGCGTTTCCAGTACCTCGCCCGTCGTCCGGTCGGTGTATCAGGCATGGCCGTAGATGTGCTGATAGTCGAGGCCGAGGGTGAGTGAGGTGCTTTCCGCGATGTCATAGGCAATGTGCTTCGCATCCTGCACGGGAATGTGGATGGTGTCCTCGGCATCCATGATGTCCACCGTGGCCACCTGCCTTATAAGCTTGTCCGTTTCGTCAATGAACGCCGTCAGTTCCTCCATCTTGGGCCGCAGCTGTTTCCTGCGCAAAGCCATGAGATGCCTCAGTTCCGCACGCGAGGGAATTATTTTTCGGGTATTATTACCATTTTAAAAGATGTCAATGCCTACATTTGCACCGCCCTCCCGAAGCGTGTGGTGCGGTGCGTCCGCCGAATGCTTCTGGCGTGGGGAATGGAAAATCGATTTTTATTGCTCTATGAGAAAGATACTCCAACCTTATCTCTACCTCTTCACCGTGCATGTAGCGGCTCTCGTGGGCATGACACTGCTGCGCGTGGTGTTTTACCTCAGCATGAAGTCCGTGGCCTCGCCCGATGCTGCCGCGTCGGCGGGCTATGTGGCGGAAGCCTTCGTTCGCGGAGTGTGGTTCGACAATGTGATTGGATGTTACATCCTGGCCCCTGCGTTGCTCCTTACGTGGGGCTTCACCGTGGCGGGCGGTCGGCGGGAGGGGGCGTTGTACCGCGCCGTGAACGTTTGGTGCGGTGTACTCTATACGTTGGTGTTCATGGCCTGCGCGGCGAACATCCCTTATTTTGCTTATTTCAGCAAACCGCTCAATGCTTCCATCTGGAATTGGGCGGAGTATGGCACGCAGACGCTCGGCATGATTTTCGGTGAGCCGGCGTGGTGGGGCTACATCGCGCTGTTCGCAGTAGCGACGGCGGGCTTTGGTCTGCTGCTCCGGTGGCTCAGACGGCGTTTTACGAAGGGGATGGTGGCCGGCGCTGTGCCGCTGCGGCGACCGACATGGCGGATGCGCGGCGTGGCGGCCGGTGTGGGGCTGCTGCTCGCTGCGGGCTGTATGCTGGGCATACGCGGCAGGTTGGGGTATAATCCTATCAAAGTGAGTGCGGCCTATTTCTGCAACGATGTGGTGCTGAACAATATGGGGGTGAACCCGGTGTTCAGTCTGCTTTATAGCACTTTAGACGACTTGCGTCCGGAAAACCGCACGCTCAGCCTGATGCCGGCCACCGACGCCGTGGGGATGGTGCAGCAGTGGTTGGGCAGAAAGGGGATGGACGGGCTCTCGCCCATTGCGCGCAGGGTAACGCCGGAGGGGCGGCCTACGGGGCAGAACGTGGTGGTGGTGCTCATGGAGTCGATGTCGGCCAAGCTGACGGGTAGCTTTGGCGGCAAGGCCGGCCTTACGCCCTGCATCGACTCGCTGGCGGCGGCATCGCTCTGTTTCCCCAATTTCTATTCTGCCGGTATTCATACTAACCACGGCATATACGCCACGCTTTACGGTTTTCCCGCCATCATGTTCCGCAACGCGATGAAGGGGAGCAACGTGCCGCGCTATGCGGGGTTGCCTACGGTGTTGCACGACAATGGCTATGCCACCATGTTCTTCATGACGCACGAGAGTCAGTATGACAACATGAATGCTTTTTTGCGCACCAACGGTTATGCCGAAATCTATGCGCAGGAGAATTATCCGGCGGATAAGGTGGTGAACCATTTCGGCGTGCCCGATGATTTCCTCTTCAGCTACGCCCTGCCTGTGATGCGTGAACGGGCTCGCACGGGGCACCCTTTCTTTGCTACGCTGTTGACTATCAGCAACCATCCGCCCTATGTGGTGCCGGAGGAGTTTGCCCTGCCGGAACTGAAGCCGGAGGAGCAGATTGTACGCTACGCTGACCGCTGCATCGGCCGGTTCATGGAGGCGGCAGCCCACGAACCTTGGTTTGAGAATACGCTGTTTGTCTTCCTCGCCGACCACGGCAAACTTGTGGGACAGGCTGACAGCGAACTGCCCGAGTCGTACAACCACGTGCCCTGCTTTATTTACCGTCCGGGAGTCTCGCCGCAGCGGATTGACGGCTTTGCTTTGCAGGAGGATGTAGGCCCCACCGTGCTCGGCCTGCTGCGCATACCCTACGTGCAGAATAACTTCGGCGTGGATTTGCTGCGCGAGAGCCGCGAGGCGGTGTTCTACACGGCGGACAAGACGATTGCGGCTCGGGACAGTAGCCATCTGTATGTGTTCAATGCGGAGAGTGGCAGTGAATATTGTTATCGGCTCGATGCCGCAGGGCGCCCGGTGGCGGTGGCTCCAGATTCCCGTTTTGATTGGCTCAAGCGCCATGCTTTCAGCCAGCTGCAATCGGCGGAGTATATGGTGGGAAAGGGCATGACAACCGACCGTCCGAGTCCCCGCTTGTAGCGGCTCTGGGAGGAATATTGCTTTGAAACGACAAAAAAGTGGCAAAAAATTTGCTCGCTTGCTCGGGAAACCCTACTTTTGCAGCCGTATTCCCGAGGGGGTGCTTCGGGAAGCCCGATAGTTTGGGGTATGGTGTAATGGTAACACTGCAGATTCTGGTCCTGCCTTTCCTGGTTCGAGTCCGGGTACCCCAACTTTTCTTTTTTTCTTTTCTTTGTGCGTTTGTCGGGATGACAAACATTCATATTCTTTGTTTGGGGTATGGTGTAATGGTAACACTGCAGATTCTGGTCCTGCCTTTCCTGGTTCGAGTCCGGGTACCCCAACACGAAAAGAGGTTTTGTCTGGTGCGGACAAAATCTCTTTTCCGTTTGTATAAGCTGGCGGCAAGATGGCCGGAGCTGTCACTCCTTTGCTTTCCCGGGGTCGTTCCTCGTTTATTTCAAGGCATTCAAGAGCTTGTCAAAATCAGACAGGAAGATCTGGCGACGTTCCTCATTTTATAATGTATAATTTATAATTAGGTCTGGCGACCATCATACAGGACGATGCAGGACCGCCGACTTCATGGGCTCAGGCTTCATTATAAATTGTAAATTATAAATTATAAATTGATGAACGGCTTCATTATACATTGTCTTGTCGGTGTAAGTATTGGCCTTTGTTATTTGATGATGCCATCCTCCGTGTCCTTCAGGTGGATAGTCTTGTCGGCCGTCTGTCGCTTTTTCCCTTTACTCAGTTTCCAGGAAATGTTGAGAATAAGCCGGTTGCCCAGATCGCGGTTGTAGTCGGTAGTGAGTTTGTGCAGGTTGCAGTTGAACACCTCGCCGCTCGATGTCTTGAGATTCCGGACAAATGGGTTGTGCCACAGCAACGATACCTGCCAGCCTTTGTGGGTATAGGAGGCGGTGAATGACGTGACGGCACTGCTGTTGCCTTTGGCCTCACCTTCAAACCACCGACTGCCGCTGTCTGTGTAAGCCTGTAAGGAAAACGGACCGAGGTAGGCGGTCAGGCTGCCGGCATAGAAGCCCGACGTATAGCAGTGGGTGTAGTCATGGCCGTAGTTGAAGCATCGCTGCATGCCACCGTAGGCCGCCACCTGCAGCTTCTCTGGCAGCAGCCAATAGGCGGCATAGGCCATGAGGTGCAGCAGGTCAATCTCTTTTTGGTTCGTCTGGGTGTAACGAAACTGGTTGTCGGCCGTGCGCTCATACAGTGCCATGTTGGGCTTGAGGCATTGCTTGAAATACACCCGCACTGAAGTTTGCCAACGCGAAGTGTTATGGCTCAGCCCGAGCGTGTGCTCCAAATCGTGCGACGGCTTCAGGTCGGGATTGCCCACGGTCGATTCCATGCTGTTGGTGCGGATGACCGCCTCGCTGGTCATGGCTATGCGCGAAGCCCTGTCCTGCATTTGGAAGGAATAGCGCACTTGGGCGGTGGGCGTGATGTGGCAGGCCAGTGTCAGTTTGGGACGGAAGGAGTGGAAGTCGTAGTGATGTCCGTTTTGGCGGTAGTGCAGGCGTTTGTAGCCCGTACCCAGCACGTAGCGCAAGCCCTTGAAGGCACCTTTGATTTCGCCGAAGGCATACAGGTCATTCTGAGACGTGCGCGTCAATGCCGAGGCATCCCCTCCGTATTCGTTGCGCGTCCGTTTGTACCGGAAGTTCAGCCCCGCCGAGAGGGTGAAAGCTTCCAGCCGGTTTTCATAGACTGCCTCGGACAGCAGGGAAGCAGTTTGGCCGTTCACGTCGTAGTGGTAGACGGTGGCTTTGTTGTCGTAGTGACCGGATTGGGTCTTGATATAGGTGCCGACCGCATTGGCGGTGAGCGACTGGCGCGGAGTGAGCTGGCGGAAAAGGTAGAGGTCAACGACGGGCGTACGGAAGCGGCTGCTGTCGCGACTGGTTGACACATAATTTCGGGTACCGTCGGTGATGGCGGTGAGGCGGTTGTTGTGGGGCGTGTTGCCCAGCGTGCCGCTCAGTGCTGCTTGGAAAACAAAGGCGGTGGAGTCTGTCAGGTTGTAGGCCACCCGCATGTTGTGTTGCCGCGACTGGCTGAGCGACTCCATGTCGTCCCGCTTTATGGTGTAGACCGTGCCGTCGGTCAGGGTGTAGTCGGCTGTCTGGTTCGACAGAGCCCCTTCTGAGCGGTTTCCGCTGAAACCGTACGACGCCGATAACTCGCTCCTGCCCATCCATCCCTTGCCAAACACGGTGCCGTTGCCCTGCTGCGATGTGGCGCAGGCCGACAGGTCGGTGCCTATAGTATAGCCGCTATATCTCCGGCGGGCAACGATGTGGATGACATAGGCCGTGCCGTCGGCGTAGCGCAATCCAGGTGTGTCGACATACTCGATTTTGCTCACAAGCTGCGGGTCGAGCATCAGCAGCTCATGGATGCCCGCCTGAATGCCGTTGATTTTCACTACCACGTCGCCCCGGTTGTCGGCAGCCTGTACGGTGTGCTGCACAGGGTCAATGCGCAGGTTGGGCAGCGACAGTTTTTGCAGCAGCGTGTAACCGTTGGTCGAAGCCTGCTTTTGCGCTTCAGTGGGATAAACGGTCATGCCGTCGGCCTTGCTGACCACCTTGGCCCCCGTTACCGAGGCTTCGCCCAGCGCGACGGCCGTTTCCTCATCCTGTGCGTAGCCGTTGAGGAAGGAAAGGAGAAGAACGAAGAGTGAGAGCGTTTGTTTCATTTGCATCGCCATGTTGGTTGACCGCTGCAAAAGTAGAAACGCGACAGGGAGATGCCAGCGTTTCCACACTGACATCTCCCTGACATTTGTCTGACATTTGTCAAACTACTTGATTCTCAAAGAATAGCTCCGCCCTCTGTCCGACTCTATCCTCAACTGACTGTTTGCCTCAATGACAGGTTTGATACGCTTGACCAGCGTGTAGAGCGTGGCGCTCGCATCGGGTTTTCCTGGCCACAGGCGGCTGCAAATCTCCTGTTTCGACAGGGTGTGCCCTTCGGCATTCATAAACATCTCCAGCAGCGTGTGCTGCATCGGTGTAAGCACCATCGGGACGCCCTCAGAGGTAGTGAAGCGGTCATTCGCATACACTATTCCGCCGTAGCACACGCCCTGCGGTGCCAGCACTGGCCTGCGCCGCATGTACCAGAAGCTTCCCGCCATCCACAGCAGGCCGACAAACAGGAGCGAGCCAGAAGCCCGCTGGTCCGACAGCCGCCACACCGTAGCGAAGCTGCAGTTGGCCTGTGCCACCATCTCGGTGGCCAACCTGCCCCTCCGGCGCACAGTCCGCAGGGCTATACCCGCCGTGTCCTTCAGTTCGCTGATGGTCAGGCAGTTGCGGTAGCAGCGGATGGTGTCGGCACTGACTGCTTCGCAAGGCATTTTCGCCAAAGTCTGGCGCAATGCCTGGTTCACGTCGGCTTCAATCCGGGCCTTGGCGCGGTGGTAACTGCACAGGGAGGAGCACAGGGCCGAGGCCATGATGAAGAGAAATGCAATGAGGAGAAGCTTTTTCATGGACTTAAGGAAGAGATATATGAGGTAATGAATAATTATTTAATGAAAGATTGTGCAAGGTGAGTGCAATCAAGTTTACTTGAATTGCCGAGCCGCAGCCAATCTTTCATTAAATAATTATTCATTATCCACGTCGCTTACCGTGAAATACAGCGTGTCGCCATAGGACGTGCCCATGCCGTTTTGGGCGTAGGCCACGGCGAAGTAGCGGCCTGCTCCCAACGAGTCGGTTTCGGCGGAGAAGGAGGGTAGGGGTTCGGCAGCCTGGACCTCGGCGCGCAGCGTGTCGTTGCCATACTTGAAACCGCAGGCTTTGAGCGAACTGTTGGGCGAGGCGGTAACCAGACCGGTGAGCGTGGCGCGTGGTCCTTCGGCCACGGCACTCAGGGTTTGCACCGTAGGGGGAAAGGGTTGTTCGCCGCTGCGGTCCTCGCCACATGAGGCGGTGAGGACGGACACGAGGGTGGTGAGTAGGAGGATGGGGAGGAGTTTTCTCATTGGCTTTCGAGTGTTATGAGGAGTATGTGTTGCGTGGTGGGGGTGACGGCTGCGCGGTGGGCGATGCGCTCTCCCGCAAGCCACAGGATACCTTGGGAGTCTGCCACCACCCGGGCTTCCATTTTCTCTGTTCGGGAACGGTGGCGGTTGGTGAGGTACTGGTTGACCGTTTGGCTGCCTTGCATCCCTAAGGGGCGGAACCGTTCACCGGGCAATGGGGCGCGCCATTCCAAGGGGAGGCTGAGGCTGTCGGCATCGAGGCAGGCTATGTGGCTGTCGCGGGGGATAGCGTCCAGCGCGTGGCGCGGCAGACGTTGCAGGTGCAGGCGGTGGCCTCCGTTGAGCAAGACCGTTCCGCCGTTTTCGGGCAGCCGCAGGGGAGCGGTGGTTGCCGGGGGCGTTGGAGTGAGTTGCAGCGCGTCGGCTGTGCGGGTCAGGAGCCAGCCTTCAGTCTGGAGCAGTGCGCCGGTGCGCATTTGCAACGCCTCATCAAACTGTGCTGCCGTGAAACCGTAGGGACTGAGCCATTCGTGGAGCAGGGTGCGCGGTGCGGGGGCTTGGAGCAGGCCGTCCTGTGGGATGTTGAAGCCTTTACCTTCGCTCCGGGGAATCACCAAATGATTGCGCAGCGTTTCCAATCCCAAGCGGTAGATGGTTTCGGCCTCAGCAAGCCGGTCGGCAGTTTCGCACAGTGTTTCCACCACGCGCGGATTGAGCTGCCGCAGCAGGGGGATGACCTCGTGGCGGACGAGGTTGCGCTTGTAACGGGTGTCGGCGTTGGTGCTGTCTGTGACGTAGGTCTGGTTCTTCTCGCGGAGGTATTGCAGGATTTCCGTTTTCGACCATTGCAGCAGGGGGCGCACCACGCCGGCAACTGTTTGTCGCTGCATACCGGTGAGGCCGTGGAGCCCGCTGCCGCGCACAAGGTTGAGCAGTAGGGTTTCGGCCTGGTCGTCTCGGTGGTGAGCCACGGCAATACCATCGTAATGGTGGGTGCGGCAAAGTTCGGCGAACCACTCGTAGCGCAGCCGCCGTGCGGCCATCTCAATGCTCTCGCCGGTGCGGGCTGCTTCGGTGCGGGTGTCGAAGTGTTTCACGTGGAGGGGCACGCCGCGTTCCCGGCAGAGTCGGCGCACGAAGGCTTCGTCGCGGTCGCTCTCGTCGCCGCGCAGCCGGAAGTTGCAATGGGCTGCCGCCTCCACCCGGCCTTTTTCGAGCATTAGCAGGAGAAGGGCCACGGAGTCGGCACCGCCGCTAAGGGCAATGAGCATGAGGTAATGAATAGTTGTTTAATGAATAATTAGGTCTACGACCATGAGGTAATGAATAATTATTCATTAAACAATTATTCATTACATCTTTTTTCAGTACGCCACTTCCACCTCTATTCCTGTCTGTCGCACCTTTTCGGCAATGGCGTCGAGCTCTTCGGGCGTAGCCTTCTGCAGGTTAGGAGACGGAGTGGCTCGGTCGATGGTGTAGACCATCACGCGCTCGGGTGCAATGCGCCGGAGGGCTTCTATCCAGGGTAGCACGTAGGCATCGGTCGTGTTGTCCACGCTCTGCCCGCCGTGTTCCCCTTTCATGAACATGGTTTGCACAATGACGTGCCCCTTGAAGGCGCAGAGGGCATCAATGATGGCCTGCACGTCGTAGCGTCCCGTGGGGCGGTCAACGAGGCGGATATAGTCGGGCGAAACAGTGTCGAGTTTGAGGATGTTGTTGTCCACGCGGCTGAGAGCCCGGTGTACCTCGGGTCGCAGGGTCATCGTAGCGTTGCTCAACACGCTGACCTTGGCCTTGGGGAAGTATTGATCGCGCAGTAGCAGGGTATCATCAATAATGCCGGCGAAGTCGGGGTGCGCTGCCGGCTCGCCGTTGCCGGCAAAGGTGAGCACGTCGGGTCGCGTGCCTTCTTCCAGCATCCGGCGCAGCTGCCCGGCCAGGGCGTCGGCCACCTCCTGGCGCGTGGGGCGGGGGAGTCGTGGGCGGTGGTCGGCGTTGAATCCGCACTCGCAGTAGATGCAGTCGAAAGTGCAGACTTTTCCGTCGGCGGGCATCAGGTTAATGCCGAGCGAAACGCCGAGGCGGCGGCTGTGGATGGGACCGAAGATGGGCGAGGGGAAGACGATGCCCTTATGACCCTTGTTTTCAGGATAACCGTTTGGCATGGCGTAGGGATGAATTGTTGTTAAAGCAAAAAAGAGACTTTCACACTCAGGTGATTGCCTCTTTTTATTCCGGATCTTGTGGAAAATCCAGCAATTAGTCGTTCTTGACAGCAGTGCGCTTTTCCTTGATACGTGCCTTCTTGCCGGTGAGGGCACGGAGGTAGTACAGTTTTGCGCGGCGCACTTTACCTACCTTGTTCACCTCGATGCTCTCGATGTTGGGCGATTCGAGGGGGAAGATACGCTCTACGCCGACAGAGCCGGACATTTTGCGTACGGTAAAACGCTTCTTCTCCTGATGACCATTGATTTTGATGACAACACCGCGATACAACTGGATACGCTCTTTGTTGCCTTCGACGATTTTGTATGCCACAGTAATCGTATCACCAGCCTTGAACTTGGGGTGTTGCTTACCGGTGGCAAAAGCTTCTTCAGCAATTTTAATTAAATCTGCCATTTTCTTGAATGGATAATTAAAGTAATTGTTGTCCGTCCCACCCCGGCATAACGGGGAACTCTGCATCCCGAAAGCGGCCGAGGGGAAAAGCGGTGCAAAAGTAGGCCATTTTCACTTACCAGCCAAGGAAGCGCAAGGAAAAGTGCTGTTTTTTCGCAATAGTGTCCTAAATAAAAATGAAGGAGGTAGTTTTCCACTATGTAAAAAGTGTACCTTAGTGGTTGCAAACAAAACTACCCTCCTTCATGGCAAAGA
>SFPC01000096.1 GCA_004552195.1 Bacteroidales bacterium
GTGGTGGTGAACAAATGGGATTTGATAGAAGACAAATCTAACACGGCCATCCTGCACTACGAAAACACCATACGTCAACGCATGGCTCCTTTCGTAGACATTCCTATCGTATTTGCATCGGCACTAACAAAACAGCGGATTTTCAAAGTTTTGGAAACAGCCAGCGAGGTATACCAATCGAGAAAACGCCGTATACCCACCTCCAAGCTCAACGAAGAGATGTTACCGCTCATTGAGGCCTATCCCCCTCCTTCAATCAAAGGAAAATACATCAAAATCAAATATTGCGCCCAACTGCCCAACACACAAATCCCCTCATTTGTGTTCTATGCCAATTTGCCGCAATATATCAAGGACCCCTACCGCCGATTCCTTGAGAACAAAATCCGGGAGCGATGGAACTTCACCGGTACCCCCATCAATATTTTCATCAGACAGAAATAGTGTAAGCAACTATGGCTCCGGAAATATCAGTCATGCGTTTCCTTCATTTTTGCTTTGGACTAAGCTTCACCCTATTCACTTTGGCTTCATGCGGAAAGAACGACGGACAAGACAATCGTGATGTTGCTCTTCCAGATGATACGATTGCTGTTCATTATTACTTGCTTCCGACGCAAGGTCGCTATGAGGATTACATCCAGGCCATGCAATCGTGTGATGGAACCACTTCGGCTTATCAAGAAGGCGTGAAGAAAATGCTCAAGCATCACCAAGAAACGGTCATCAAGAACAAAGGCGGCGTAGCTCATGTCGAAACAGTGCGCACAGAACTGTCTGCGGACAAATGTTGGGCACAAGTGTTTCTGAAAGTTACCTATGCTGACAGCTCACACGAAGAAATATTGTTCCCACTCCTCAAAGAAAAGGAAAGGTGGAGAATACCGTAAAGTATTAAGTAGGTGTTGAAATTTGCTTTAAGCTAATATTCAACACCTACTAAACTTTATTCCTTATAACCTTCGCGCAGCCGAACACAGCCTTGTTCCCCCTATAATCAAGCTCATTCGGTTTCACTTTAAACTGCGCGCCCGGCGCGCTTTGCCATGCCACAAGAATACGTGCAAGCCTGTCCCATACTGAGGGATACCTCCTTCACCCATCTCATGATGCGGCGCATCTGCAACGTTCTCATCATTGCCAATCCCTATGACGCTTTCATGCTGGAGGATGATGGACGTGTGGACGAAAAGATATTTGACGAATATGCCAAACTGGGGCTCCGCTTCCCGCCCCGCTTTTTCCAGGTAGCCTCTGCCGAAGAAGCGGAAGCCGAACTTCAGCGCACCAGCTTCGACCTCGTCATCTGTATGCCCGGAGCTGAGGACAACGATGTGTTCTGCATTGCCCGCGACATCAAGCAACGCTTCCCGCAGGTGCCCCTCATCGTGCTCACGCCCTTCAGCCACGGCATCACACAGCGCATGCAGAATGAGGATCTGAGTATCTTTGAGTATGTATTCTGCTGGTTAGGCAACACTGACCTGCTGCTTTCCATCATCAAGCTCATAGAGGACAAAATGAACCTTGATCAGGATGTCCTCCAGGCCGGTGTGCAAATGATACTTTTGGTTGAAGACTCCATTCGCCACTATTCCTCCATTCTGCCCAATCTCTACAAGTTCGTGCTCCAGCAAAGCCTTGAGTTCGCCACCGAAGCCCTCAATTCCCAGCTCGAAATGTTGCGCATGCGCGGCAGACCCAAAATTGTTCTCGCCCGCAACTATGAAGAAGCTTGGGCGCTTTACAACCGCTACTGCACTCACACGCTCGGCGTTATCAGTGACTGCCGTTTCCCGCGGGAAGGCAAGACCGATGAGCAGGCCGGCTTCCGCCTGCTCAGCAAGATGCGCGAGGCCGACCCTTACCTGCCACTCATCATGCAGAGCTCCGAAACCGACAAGCGCGAGTATGCACAGCGGTGTGGCGCCTCTTTTATCGACAAGAACTCGAAAAATCCCGCAGACGACCTCCGCCAGCTCGTGCTCCGCAATTTCGGTTTTGGCGACTTCATCTTCCGCAAGCCGGGCACGCGACACGAAGAGGTGCGCATCCGCAACCTCAAGGATTTACAGGACAATATCTTCACGCTCCCGCAGGAGTCGCTCCTTTACCACATTCGCCACAACAACGTATCGCGCTGGCTGGGTTCTCGTGCTCTCTTTCCCATCTCCGAGTTCCTGCGCGACATCACGTGGGACTCGCTTCAGGACATTGATGCCCACCGCCAGATTATCTTCGATGCCATTGTCCGCTACCGCCGCATGAAGAACCAGGGCGTGGTGGCCGTGTTCAACCGCCACCGCTTCGACCGCTACAGCAACTTTGCCCGCATCGGTGACGGCTCCTTGGGAGGAAAGGGGCGCGGCCTGGCTTTCCTCGACCATATCATCTTGCGCCATCCCGACCTCAACGACTTCCCCGGCGCCTCGGTGCAGTTGCCCAAGACCGTCGTGCTCTGTACTGACCTGTTCGACGAGTTCATGGAGCAGAGCGACCTCTATCCCATTGCACTCTCCGATGTACCCGACGAAGAGATACTTGCAGCCTTTCTCAGTGCCACCTTCCCCCAGCGTTTGCGCGAAGACCTCATCGCCTATCTTCAGGTGGTCAATGAACCCATCGCCATCCGTTCTTCCTCCTTGCTCGAAGATGCCCATTACCAACCCTTCGCCGGTATCTATTCTACCTACATGATTCCCCCTGTGGCGGACATCACGCAGCGACTCGAACTCCTGATGAATGCTATCAAGGCAGTCTATGCTTCAGTCTTCTATCAGGACAGCAAGGCTTACATGGCAGCCACGCGCAACGTCATTGACCAGGAAAAGATGGCTGTACTCCTCCAGGAAGTGGTGGGCTCAGCCTACGACGGCCGCTACTATCCCCACATTTCCGGAGTGGGCCGCTCGTTGAACTATTATCCCATTGGCGACGAAGCCCCGGAGGACGGCATTGTGAACCTGGCCCTCGGCTTGGGCAAGTACATCGTGGACGGTGGCCTCAGTCTGCGTGTGTGTCCCGCATACCCCAACAAGGTGCTCCAGACCAGCGAGGTGGACATTGCCCTGCGCGAAACGCAGACACGCTTCTACGCTCTCGACACTACCACCTGCCCCACCAATTTCCAGGTTGACGACGGCTTCAACCTGCTAAAGCTTCCCGTGAACGAAGCGGTGAAAGACGGGGCCATGCGCTTCACCTGTTCCACCTACGACCCCTACGACATGGTCATCCGCGATGGCATTTACGAAGGCGGCCGCAAGGTCGTAACCTTCAGCGGTGTCCTGCAACACGGCGTGTTCCCCCTCCCCGAACTGCTCCAGAAGCTCCTCCGCTATGGGCGTGAGGAGATGCGTCGTGAAGTGGAAGTGGAGTTTGCCGTAAAACTTCTTCCCGACCGCACGGGTATATTCTATACCCTGCAAATCCGCCCCATGGTAGCCGCCCGCCTCCAGCTCGACGAGGACCTCAGCCTGATACCCGACGAAAAGGCGCTACTCCATTCCCACCACGCCATCGGCCATGGCATTCTCTCGGACATTTTCGACATCATCTATGTGAAAACGGAGAACTTCTCCGCCTCTCACAATCCGGCCGTTGCCGACGAAATCGAGCAGCTCAACCGGCGCATGGTGGCCGAAAGCCGCCCCTATGTGCTCGTCGGCCCCGGGCGTTGGGGCAGTAGCGACCCCTGGTTGGGCATACCCGTGAAGTGGCCCCACATTTCCGGTGCAAAAGTAATCGTGGAGGCGGGGCTCAGCAACTACCGCGTCGATCCCAGCCAGGGAACTCACTTCTTCCAAAACCTCACCAGTTTTGGCGTAGCCTATTACACCATCGACGACTACAAGGGTGACGGTCTCTATCGCTACGACTACCTCGCGCAGCAGCCGGCCGAAAAGGAAACAAGCTACCTGCGTCTGGTCCATTTCGACCATCCCATCGTGGTGAAAACGGACGGGATAAACAAAGAAGGCGTTGTCCTGCTCTAATTATCTATATAATTATCTAAATGCTTAATTTGTGAAGTGAAGTTTAAATTTCTGCAAATAACATTTGGCTTATTAATGTGTTTCTGTTACTTTTGCGGCCAAATTTCTTAACAAACAAAAATATAACTCTATACTTTAATGCAAGCACAAAAGGTATTAGACGAGATTAAACTCCGTTTTCCCAACGAACCCGAGTACCATCAGGCAGTCGAAGAAGTGCTCTCCACGATTGAAGAAGAGTACAACAAGCACCCGGAATTTGAGAAGGTGAAGCTCATCGAGCGCCTCTGCATCCCCGACCGTGTCTACCAGTTCCGCGTGAATTGGGTGGACGACAAGGGAGAAGTACAGACCAATATGGGTTATCGTGTGCAACACAACAACTGCATCGGCCCCTACAAAGGCGGCATCCGTTTCCACAGCTCCGTCAATCTCAGCATCCTGAAGTTCCTCGCGTTTGAACAGACCTTCAAGAACTCGCTGACCACGCTCCCCATGGGCGGAGGAAAGGGCGGTTCAGACTTCTCTCCACGCGGCAAGAGCAATGCCGAAGTAATGCGTTTCTGCCAAGCCTTCATGCTTGAACTCGCCCGCCATATTGGTCCCGACACCGACGTGCCTGCAGGCGATATTGGTGTAGGTGGCCGTGAAGTAGGCTACATGTTCGGCATGTACAAAAAGCTCACCCGCGAGTTCACGGGAACCTTTACGGGCAAAGGCCGCGAGTTCGGCGGTTCGCTCATCCGCCCCGAAGCCACGGGTTACGGCAATGTGTACTTCCTCATGGAAATGCTTAAGACGCGCGGCATCGACCTCAAGGGCAAGACCGTGCTCATCTCCGGTGCCGGCAATGTGGCCCAGTACACCGCAGAGAAGGTACTCCAGCTGGGCGGTAAGGTGCTCACCATGTCCGACTCCGACGGTTACATCTACGACCCCGACGGTATCGACCGCGAAAAGCTTGACTACATCATGGAGCTAAAAAACCTCTATCGTGGCCGTATCCGCGAGTATGCCGAGCACTACGGCTGCAAGTATGTGGAAGGAGCCAAGCCTTGGTTTGAAAAGGCCGACATCGCCCTCCCCAGTGCTACGCAGAACGAACTCAACGAAGAGGCCGCACGTGCCCTTGTGGCCAATGGCGTGATTGCCGTGAGCGAAGGTGCCAACATGCCCTGTACGCCCGGCGCCATCCGCGTGTTCCAGGAAGCACAAATTCTCTACGCTCCGGGCAAGGCCGCCAATGCCGGTGGCGTGAGCGTGTCTGGTCTGGAAATGAGCCAGAATTCCGAGCGTCTCTCTTGGACGGCTGAAGAAGTGGACCACCGCCTCCACCTCATCATGGAGGACATCCACCGCAACTGCGTGAAGTATGGCACCCAGCCCGACGGTTACGTCAACTACGTGAAAGGCGCCAACGTCGCCGGCTTCATGAAAGTGGCCAAGGCCATGATGGCCCAAGGCGTGCTCTAACTAAGCCTTTTCCAAGTCTTCCCACTCCATACAACGGATAAAGCAGTGAGTCCAACTTCTTAAAAGTCAGAAGTTGGACTCACTTTTTCAATCAAACTGGATGGCTTTAGCCGGTTGCACACGCGAAACGAGGAAACTGGGTAACACAAGCGCCAACATGGTAACAATGAGCGAAGCCACGTTTATTCCTAAAATCCAAGCCACGTTTAGTTCCACGGGAACCACATCTATGTAATACGTTTCGGGATTCAGACGCACCCATCCGAATTGTTTTTGCAAAAACATCAGGAGTAAACCTATGGCATTTCCTATCAGCATGCCCCGCACCACGATGAAAGAAGCAAACCATAAGAATGTATGTCGAATGCGGGCATTGCTTGCTCCCAAAGCTTTCAACACACCAATGGTAACCGTGCGTTCCAAAATCAGTATGAGCAATCCACTCACCATGGTGAAGCCCGCCAAACAAACCATGATTACTAATATAACCATCACGTTGAAGTCGAGCAATCCCAACCAGGAGAGTACGGAAGCAGTTCGCGGATTCTCATGAATACTTACCACTGAGTAAGGACGATTCAGCCGGTCGTGAGTTCCACCCACATGCTGAACCAACCAATGTTGTGCATCCGGCAAAACGTCAAAGGAAGACAAATGAACTTCCAATCCGCTACTCTGATCAGTAGCCCAACCATTCAACTTGTTTACAGTGTATAAATCTGTCAGCACATAAGTATTGTCAAATTGTCTCATGTGCGTATCATAGATAGCAACTACTGTGAAACGGCGTTGCTTAATGGTTCTTGAAAAGAAGTAACTATACACCTTATCCCCAACCTTCAA
>SFPC01000097.1 GCA_004552195.1 Bacteroidales bacterium
GTAATACCTCAAAAGGTTTTTGGCCGTACCGGGAAAAAATGTCACCAATGGTTTTCTTTATGTCCGTCGAATGGAGCAGTGCATTTAATAGGTTTAAATCAAGTTTTATCTCGTTTACGTTTTCCTTGATTTTCTCGAAATCACAGAAGAAGTAATTCATCACTCGGTTCGTTACTCGTAGGGTGTTGAAGAAATATTCAAAACTTCTGTTCATGACATTAGGTGAAAATGGGATTGATTGTATAAGGGAATGAAGGTTTCTCTGATGTAACAGGGTGCGCCTTGTGCATTGCTTTTGTTTTGTGGTAGTTGTGTACCAGTATTTCAGTCAGTTTGCCTCGTTTGTCAGACTTTACATTGATACATCTTGGTGCCCATACTCGTTCGATTTTATAAGCATCGTATAGTAAATCGAAGAAGCTTTTCCTTCCTTCAGCTATGCTGCTGTCGGAATTGCTGAGCATGAAATGAAAACCAGCTTTGTCTATGCGGTCGCAGAAGTTCTTTAGTCGTATTTGGTCTTCATCATCAAACGATTGTTTTGAGTAAGCCGTAAAACTTGAAGTCTGGCTGATGGGACGATATGGTGGGTCTAAATAAAACAATGTATGACCTTGTGCATATTTGAATGCTTGTTCATACTCACCATCCAATATTTCTACTTGTTGTAGTAACTTACTGTCTAAGCGGAGCGTGTGGATATCACAGATTATGGGATGTTCGTATCTGCCAAAGGGCACATTGAACTTACCTTTCCCATTTACTCTGTAAAGTCCGTTGAAGCAGGTTTTGTTTAGGAAGATGAAAAGAGTTGTATTCTTTATGTCTTCAAGGTTCTTGCCGTTGTAACGATCCCTTGCTTCCAAAAAGAACGCTTTACGCTTTTCATGTGATGGCAGTGCCAAAAATCTTCGTTCAACTTCTTGCAGAGAGTCAATGAGTACTTCAACTTTTTGCTGTATAGTTCGATAACAAGTAATCAGATCCTGATTTATATCGTTAATGATAGCTCTTTTTATTTGTGGATAATTTTGCAATAAGTAGAAAAGCATGGCTCCTCCACCAACAAACGGTTCAATGTATGTTACATCTTTCCATTTATCAAAGTCAGCTGGTAACAGATCATCCAGTTGGTCAATGAGTTGGCTTTTTCCACCAGCCCACTTGATAAAAGGCTTTGCTTTCATTTTTTCTTATAGGGTATTATTGATGAGGCTACAAAAATACAAATTGTTTGAAGAAGTTTCTTTTGACAATGCGTTTCTTCTTTTTAATCTATCATGACTTTCTCTTTTATCAGCTAAATATATTTTTTGCTCTGCTCTCGCCTTGCACTATCTTTGGATAAGATAAGCTTCGGCTCTGCATAGAAAAAAGGAAACCTTGGGCTTTCCTTTTTTGCTCTGCTCTCGCCTTGCACTATCTTTGCACGCGGTAAAGAAAAGGACAACCCAAATTATATTGTATAATGCCCATGAACATTCCCGAAATTACTGCAGCCGAAGCTGCCGCCCTGATTAGTCATGGCGACCTCCTGGCCGTGGGAGGTTTTGGCCCCGCCGGTTCTCCGAAAGTCATCACACCGGCACTCGCGCGGCGGGCACGTCAAGAGCATGAGGCGGGCAGGCCGTTCAAGGTTGACGTTGTCACGGGTGCCTCCATCGGTGCCAGAGCGTCAACGCCGAAATGCGACGCGCTTACAACAGCGGACGCGTGCGCTATACCGACCTTAATCTCTCCGACAATGCCGCACACTTGCGGCAGGGGCTCACAGGCCGCATCACGTGGGGCATTATCGAAGCTTGCGATGTGCAGGAGGTGTGTGGCAAAATACGCATCTACCTCACTGCCGGCGTGGGTATAGCCCCCACCATTTGCCGACTGGCCGAGAAAGGCGTGTTCATAGAGTTGAACGAGTGGCATTCCGGAAAAATCATCGGGATGCACGACATTTACGAGATAGAAGACCCTTGGTTCCGCGCACCCATCCGAATCACGCAGCCCGTCGAGGTCATCGGCGTTCCTTATATCGAGGTGCAGCCCGGACACATCCGTGGCATCGTACGCACGAACCTTCCCGACGAAGCGCGCGCCATGTCGCCCTCAACCCCCGACACCGAGCAGATAGGCCACCATACGGCCGACTTCTTGGTGTGGAATTTGCGTCGTGGCCATTTGTGGTCCCAAAAACTTATCCTGCAAAGCGGTGTAGGCAGTGGAGCCAATGCCGTGCTGGGTGCTTTGGGAAGTTGTAAGGAAGTGCCCGATTTCTACATCTATACCGAGGTGTTCCAAGAAGAAGCCATGCGCCTGCTCAGCGAAGGCCGCGTGGTGGCGGCTTCTACAGGAGCCCTGACCCTCAGTCCTGAGCATTTGCAGCGGCTTTATGCCGACATCAACGCCTATCGCGGACGTTTGCTGATACGTCCTTCTGAAATATCCAACTGTCCCGAAATCATTGCGCGCTTGGGTATCTGTTCGCTCAACACCGCTGTGGAGGTGGACATCTACGGCCACGTCAATTCCACCAAGGTGGGCGGCACGCAGATGCTCAACGGCGTGGGCGGTTCGTGCGATTTCACCTGCAACGCCATGCTCGCCACCTTCACCTGTTGTTCCACGGCCAAGGAGGGACGCATCAGTTCCATCGTGCCCTTCTGCTCCCATGTGGACCACACGGAGCACTATGTCGATGTCATCGTCACCGAGCAGGGCGTGGCCGACCTGCGCAACAAGTCGGCTTTGGAGCGTGCCGAGGCTCTCATCGCCATTGCGCACCCCGACTACCGCCCCATCCTGCGCGAGTACCTCCGTCTGGCATCCCGTCAGGGCGGCCACACCTACCATCTCCTGCCCGCCGCCTTTGCCCTGCACGACACCTACCGCCGCAAGGGCGATATGCGCCTCGTTGATTGGGGAGAATACATCCGTTAGCCTGAGGCTGTGGGCCGCAACGTCCTCCCCCACTCTATTATGCCGATGTGTGAAACGCCGTTTCTGGGCTGATTCGCAGTGTCGGCAAACTATTGACAATAAGTCCCGGACTATTTTTTTCTTCTCGCCGATTAGGAAAAAATAGTCCGGGACTTGTTGTCGTCTACTCGCCGAGTTGTTAGAAACAGTCGGCTACTTTTGAATAGCACTTCACGCCATGCCCGCCTTGGTCAACGAGGCGGGTAAACCACGCAGTCAAATCCGTGGTTTGTTTGAGAAGTAAACTATTGCGCTCGTGTGCCATGTGCGCGCTGTGTCGGGACCATGCCACCACAGGGTGCGATGCGCTTTTCGCATAGCTACATACCGTTGTGTGTCAGGAGAGCACAGCTACAGTGGTGCGCATATCAAGCGGGAAACCTGTGTCGGAACGACACAACTACCGGGTTCCATGCGCTTTTCGCGCGCGTATATACCGTTTTTTATTCTTCAAAAAAGCATTCACCCTTTCACACAGAGCTTGTTTCCTTCTGATTTTCATGCGTTTTGAGTGTGAAGGGTTTGATTTCAAAGCCTTCACACCGGGGTGCAGGTTTGTGAAGGGATTGAGGGAACAAGTATTCACACTGGAAACTGTTGGAAGTCAGGGAGATGCGGTATCATCGCGCCTTATGCGGTGAATACTTGGAATTTCAACCCTTCACACTTGAATTAACTGATAATCAGGAGGAAACAAGCACTGTGTGAAAGGGTGAATGCTTTTTTTGAGGATAAAATTACGTATAAAGAGAACGAAGTATTGGGACAGCACATGCAATTTGTACCCTATTCTTCTTGCAAGTGTTATTCCATTCCCGAAACTTCACTCCCGTTACTCTTCGCCGGCAAAGAGCGGATCCCAAGCAGGCAGCTGCACGGGTTTCTGCTCCAGCAGGCGCAGCGTTTCCGCCGGCACATACTTGCGGTCCACCACCAGGCGGAACATATACTCGTCAAACCATTCGTCCGTCATGATCAGGTGGCCGCGATAGCCGCTTGATGCGCCCCAGGAGTTCTCTACCATCCACTTCTTCGCCTTTCCGTCGGCATCGAGGTCAACTGCCATGAGTGTCATGGCGTGGCTGGAGGCCGAAGCGAAGGTGCTGATGCGCTCCGCCTTGGTCATGGGGAAATCTGTGTCGAACAGCGAAGCATAGTCGTAGTTGCGCAGCGAGAGCACGCCCGTTTTGGAGTTGAGGAACTTGCCCACGTCGCACGAGAAGTACATCATCGTAGAGTCCTTGATGGAGGCGATGGCCAAGGGCTTGATTTCCTCCATCGGCAGGTTGAGGTACGTCCACTGTGCGCCGTCGTAGCTGTGGCGGTCCATGTCGATGGTATACGTTTTGTGGTACGGGCGCGAGGGGTCGTTCATCACCATGATGAAATCGTTCTTCAGGTCCTTGCCGATGTACTCCTTGTAGAACGACAGCGGCGTGTATTCCTTCGTGCCGACGGGTTTGCCGTCTGCTCCCTTCATGGTCCATGTGAACTGCTGCACAGGTTCGCCGAGGCAGATGCTCAGGATGCGGTACACCGTGGCGAGCATCTCCGTCTTACGCTTTTGGAGCGCGGCGGCCTTCTCCCCTTTCGCCGCAGCCTTGCGCAGCGTGAGGCCATACTCGCGGAGTTTGAGCGAGAGGATGGATGCCATGCGCGAGGTGTTGTTGGCGTTGTAGCTTTCGGGCATCACGTCGGCCGGCACCAGGCCGTATTTCGTCACCACGTCCATCACGCCGCAGAACGTGCCGCCGTCCGACAGCGGGTTCTTGAACAGCCATTCCACCAGCTTGTCGTCCATCGGTTTGTTGGCGTTGTCGATGACCGCCTGGAGGAAGAGGTTCGCCTTTTCCAGCTGGTCGTAGAAGAAGCAGTAGCTCTGTGAAAACTGGAACTCGCCCAGGTTGTGCTCTTTAATCATCTGGGCGCGCATCACGTTCAGTCCGGTGAAGAGCCAGCAGCGTCCCGAGCTCTGTTGGTCTGTTATGCCCTTGGAAGGCACCTCGTTGGAGAAATACGTGTCGTTGGCGTCCGGATTGTTCGGGTTGGTGGCCAGCTGGTTGATGGATGTTCCGGCCAGGGCGTTGCGCAGTGCCGTCGTGGCGGCCTTGTCTGTGGTCTGTGCCTTGCGGAAGGAGGCCAGCATTTCGGCTGTGATGCCGCCTTTCGCCGCTTCCTGCGCACCGAGCAGCAGGGCAGGAGCCGAGAGGAGGAGGGTAAGGAAAATCTTTTTCATGTTGGTATTTGGAGAGGTGAATAATATGAGTCTGTTGGAGATATTGGCAGCGCGGAGTTGCCGTTTGGCGGAGCAACTGCGGGAGTACGGAAGGCTATGCCTTTCGCTCAAATTTGATTTCCACTTTACTGTTCCACAGGGCAATGGCGATGAAGTAGAACACGACGGCTGAAATCCAGCCGCCCACCACGTCGACCAAGTAGTGCGCCTGGATGTAGACCGTGGCACAGCACAGGAAGAAATAGAACGGCAGTGCGGCGTAGCACAGCCACCGGCGGTCTTTCCACAGCAGGAAGAGCAGCACCGTGCTCATGCCCACGTGCGACGAGGGGAAGGCTGCCGTGGGGCGCTCGCCCGAGGCTTGCGTGGCCTCCACCAAGTCGTGGAAGAAGCCCTGCGGGCCGGGGCCGGGAGCCAGCTCCGTGTGGTAGCGGAAGTAGTCGTTCAGGTGCGGAAAGTGGCCTTGCAGTATCAGGTCCTGGCCCACGGCGTGGAAGTAGTACTGCGGACCGGCCACGGGCAGGAACAGGTACACCGCATAGTAGAGGAAGAAACACGTCAGCACGATGAAAGCCGTGCGCTCAAAGCGTTCGCGGTGGCCAAAGAGCGGCGAGAGCACCGTCAGGGCAATCAGCGGATAATAGGCAAAGTAGCCCATGTGGAACAGCTCGCTCCAGAGTTTTTGGGGCAGCCATTGCGAAAAACTGATGGCCGGCTGGCAGCCGAAGAACCGGGCATCGGCCTCGGCAAACACGTGGTCGAGGTTGGGGTACAGCTGGCAAAACTCGTACGTGTCGGGATACCAATAGCCCAGCAGCGACAAGGGAAAGAAGTAGCGCAGCAGGAGCGTGTAGCCGTTGGGTCGGGCGCGGTAAATGAGGTATATCAACGCCATGCCCGCCACTACGAAGGCGCGGCCTTCGAGCAGTCGCTGCGGGTCGGACATCTCGTGCTGATAGTTAAAGATGAGCACCGTGGTAAAGAGCGTGTAAACCAGCGTAACCAGCTCTATGCCTAACGGTTTGCGGCGTATGGGTTCGTCCATGAGAGTCAGAAAGTTTAGGAAAATGATGAAGGGAAAATGGGGTAGGGGGTTGAGGGGAAATGTAGGGCGTAGTCGTTGGCGGTTTCAGAGCCATTCCGCCTGGCGGTACCATTCCACCGCCGCTTTCACCCCTCGGGCGAGCGGCCACTGCGGAAAATAGCCCAGTTCGCGCCGGGCAGCCTCGATGTCGCACTGCCAGTTGCGCTGCCGCATGATGCGGTATTTGTCCAAGTTCAGCGTGGCCGTGCGTCCCAGCCATGCCGCCGTCTTGCCGGCGATGAGGCACACCAACCACAGCACCCAGAGCGGTGCCACGATGTGCCACACGTGCTTCACGCCCAACTCCTTTTGCAGCAGGTCGCTGAAGGCGCGGCTGGTGTAGCTCTTGCCATCGGAGAGTATATAAGCCTTTCCGCGTGTTCCGTGAGTCAAGGCCAGAAATGCCGCCTGCACGAGGTCGGCCACGTAGATGAAAGTGAGCACCTGCGGCTTGAAGCCCACCGAAAAATCGATGTGGCGGCGGATGCTCTGCGCCATCATGAAATAATCGCGTTCACGCGGACCGTAAACCCCCGTTGGGCGTAGCACCACGTAGTTCAGGTTGGGGATTTCGCTTAAATACTTTTCCGCTAACAGCTTGGAGCGTCCGTAGGCCGTGTTGGGCAGCGGCGTGTCCGCCTCGCTTACGGAGCGGAAGTCGATTTCGTGTATCGGGCCGCACACGCTGAGGGAGCTGATGAACACAAAGCGTCCGCCGGGGCGCAACGCCTCCGTTTCGAGCAGGTTCAGTGCCAGGTGCAGCGTACCTTCGGCGTTGATTCGTTCAAAGTCTTCGGGCCGGCGGCATTTCGTGGCTCCTGCCGCGTGGATTACGTAGTCGAACGCGCCGTGTTTCTCCACGTGTTCCATCAGCTGTGTCTTCAGCCGTTCTTCGCGGCCCAGATCCAGCTCGATAAACCGGATGCGTTCGTCTTGCAGGTATTTCCGGCTGCTCGTAGGCCTCACGGCGGCCCACACCTCCATTTGCAGCTCCAGGGCCTGTTCCACGAGGAAGCTGCCGATGAAGCCCGATGCGCCGGTGATGAGAATTTTGTCCATGACTTGAGAGCTTTTGCTCTTAGAGCTCAGCTCAGTATATGAGTTTAAAGTTTATAGTTCAACTTTCAGAAATATCGAGAGTTGAAGGTTATAAGGTGATGGTCGCTTCGCTCCCAGGGTTATGAAGTAATAATAATACTGTTTGACGCAGTCAAAATAGCTCAATGAGTAACTTTATAACCTCATAACCTTCAATCTCATAACCTTCAAAATTAAAATTTATAGTTTAAAGATGCTGGTTTAAGTAGGTGTTGAAAATTAGTTTATATTTATATGTTTAATCAAAGTTTGCATAGATCATCTGTCCCCTCTTGGGCGCATTTAGTTCCTTGTTTTTTCGGTCACATAGCCCGCTATGCACCCCCTCCAACTCCCCCGTTATCGGGGGAGAGCAATCTCAAAAAAAGAAACTAACTGCATCCCAATAGAGCACACATGATATAAACTAATTTTCAACACCTACTTA
>SFPC01000022.1 GCA_004552195.1 Bacteroidales bacterium
TATAAAAAAACAGACAAGGCCCTTTAGTCATAAAGACAGTGAAACTACATGAAACATCATGCATATCAACACAACGCACGTTTTCTTTTAAACAAATAGTTGAGGAGTATTGCCTCACAAGTGGCAAACTATTTTTTCCTACTCGGCGAGTGAAAGAAAATAGTCCCGGACTTTTTGCACAGAGCTAAAGGGAGAAGAGCTGTACAAGGCGAGCGCAGTGCCCAGCTTGCCCCAAGCTATGCCGAGATTCAGCCTGACTAAAGCGACCTCATCACCTTCCAGTTTCGGAACCTCCGAAACTGGAATCCCTTTATATATACGCTTTTTACCCCCGAAAAAAAAGCTTCAAACATTCATTGGCCGTATTTTTTTCTTCTGAAAATCAATGATTTCACAGATGAATGTTTGGTTTTGTATTTCCTTCATCCATTTTCAGTCTAAAATCCGCTTCATAACGATATGCAGCCATCTTTCACACCCCCTCTTTTTTCACCATCCTTCCCACCGGATGCGATATGCAGCCTGATGAATGATTTGAATATTTCATCACCACAAAGGTTCATATGCAAAGTCATTGAAAATCAACTGAAAACGTTCTACTATGAAGGTTTGAATCTTTTTTTAAAGAATGAAAACACGTATATATAACCCCACTTAGAAGGATTTTTCATCCAAACAATCAATCCATTCTCTTCCTTTTTTAATGCCCAGATTTCCTGTTTCTAACTTGGCCCGTAGCGGACAGGGGCGACAAACTTCCATTCGGAGGCTGAACCGGCAGAAAACACGCCTTATTTACTTGGTCGTTACCCTTGCAAACATTATTTTTGCCCTCTGAAAGAGCTTAGGGGTGTACGTTCGCTTGAACGTGCTGAGAATATACCCTCCGAACCTGCACCGGACAATGCCGGCGAAGGGAAGCTCGCCGAATGAAATACCTCCCCGCCCTACTCTGGTTGTAGGCGGAGGTTTGTTACATGACTGACTCAACACGGATTTACATGGTACCTGTTCAATTCATCACTCACACGTTTGAAGACATCACTTACGAAGACTCGGCCCTTCTGGCCCTGAAAGGGGGATGCAAGTGGATACAACTGCGCATGAAGGGGGCCGATGATGCAGAAGTTGAACCTGTGGCTCGCCGACTGCTCAAGGCTTGTCGGGAAGCAGGAGCCGTTTTCGTGCTCGACGACCGGGTGGAACTCTGCAAAAAGATAGAAGCCGACGGCGTTCATTTAGGACAGGAGGATATGCCGGTGGACGAGGCACGCGCTTTTCTCGGCGAGGGATTTCTCATCGGCGGAACAGCCAACACGGCGGAACAGATTATCCGCCTGAAAAGACAGGGAGCCGACTATGCCGGCTGTGGTCCTTTCCGCTTTACCACTACGAAAGAAAAACTGGCACCCACGTTGGGCTTAGAGGGTTACCGGCAAATCATGAAGCAACTCTCCGAAGCGGACGTTCGCCTGCCGGTTTGCGCTATCGGAGGGATAGGTCCGGACGATGTGATGCCCCTGCTCGAAACGGGAGTTCAAGGCATTGCCGTGAGCGGGACCGTACTGCGCGCCAACGACCCGGCAGCCATGATCGGGCGGCTGCTCCATGCCGACGAATAATGGACTGATAAGCTTGCTACCAAATTACCCCGAAACGGGTACGTTAATACTGTATATTCTTTTTTGTTATGGACAATCAAATGAAAATATCTTACCCCGGCAGTGAGAAGATTTACCTGCACGGGAACATATTCCCGGAATTGCGGGTGGGCATGCGACGGGTCAAACTGACGCCCACCGTTACCAAGGATGCTGAAGGGAACAAACACTTTGAAGAGAATGCACCGGTGATGGTTTACGACACGAGCGGCCCCTATTCGGACCCTCAGGCGGAAATTGACCTCAAAAAAGGATTGCCGCGCTTGCGCGAAGCGTGGATTCTGAAAAGAGAGGTGGAACAGTTATCCGAGTTTTCCTCGGCTTACTGCCGCAAACGATTGGCGGACAAGAGCCTGGACCACCTTCGGTTTGCACACCACCACCTGCCGCTGCGAGCCAAAGCGGGCGCACACATTACGCAGTTGGCCATGGCCCGTCAGGGAGTGATTACCCCGGAAATGGAATATGTGGCCATCCGCGAGAACATGGATTGTGAGGCTCTGGGCATTGCCACACACATCACACCGGAATTTGTACGCCAAGAAGTGGCTGCGGGCCGCGCAGTGATACCGGCCAACATCAACCATCCGGAAGCGGAGCCGATGATTATCGGACGGAATTTCTTAGTGAAAATCAACACGAACATTGGCAACTCGGCCACGACCTCAACCATAGAAGAGGAAGTAGAGAAGGCTGTGTGGAGTTGCAAATGGGGCGGCGACACACTGATGGACCTGTCAACGGGCAAGCACATCCACGAAACGCGCGAATGGATTGTGCGCAACTGTCCCGTACCCGTCGGCACAGTGCCGATGTACCAGGCCATGGAGAAGGTGAACGGCGTGGCGGCAGACCTCACTTGGGAACTTTTCCGCGACACGCTGGTGGAGCAATGCGAACAGGGCGTGGATTATTTCACCATCCACTGCGGCATCCGCCGGAAGAACATTCATCTTTCGCAAGGCCGCACCACGGGCATGGTGAGCCGTGGCGGCAGCATCATTGCAGAGTGGTGCCTGAAAAACGACCGCGAGAGTTTCCTTTATGAGCACTTCGACGACATCTGCGACCTCTGCGCCCAATACGACGTGGCCATATCTTTGGGCGACGGACTGCGCCCCGGCTCCATCAACGACGCAAACGACAAGGCACAGTTTGCTGAACTGGACACCATGGGCGAACTGGTTACCCGTGCGTGGGAAAAAGGAGTGCAGGCGTTCATCGAAGGACCGGGACACGTGCCCATGCACAAAATTCCGGAGAATATGCAGCGACAAATAGAGAAATGCCACGAAGCGCCCTTCTACACGCTCGGACCGCTCGTTACAGACATCGCACCGGGCTACGACCACATCACCTCAGCCATCGGAGCCTCGATTATTGGCGCACTCGGAACGGCCATGCTCTGCTATGTTACGCCCAAAGAACACCTCGCACTGCCCAACCGCGACGATGTGCGCACCGGTGTCGTTACTTACAAAATTGCGGCACACGCTGCCGATCTGGCCAAGGGGCATCCGGGCGCACAGGTCAGGGACAACGCGCTCTCGAAAGCACGCTACGAGTTCAGGTGGAAGGATCAGTTCAACCTAAGCCTCGACCCGGAACTGGCCACGCAATATTATAAAGAAGCGCACTACGAGAACGGGGAATTTTGCACCATGTGCGGCCCACATTTCTGTGCCATGCGCATTTCGCACCGCCTGAGCGAATGCACGGAGCAGTAAATGAATCATTTTTTAATGAATAATGTATAATGTTTAATTAGGTCTACGACCCTCATACTGGACGAAGCAGTACCGCCACACCATGGCCGCGGGCTAATTAGAAATTATCAAATTCAAATGAATGTATATTTTCTCTTCCACAAAGACCAGCTGCTGCTGACAACCGGGGCTGAGGTTCCCCGATCGGAAACATTGCCCCGGGTGCCCGTGGCTGACGGTTCCTTGCTCAAGCTGCCACAGTGGGAAGGTATGCCTTGCTATGCGGGACGGTTGGTTGCGCCTCCTCAGTCGCCGGACTGGATGCTCATGGGGCTCAGAGAAACCTTCGGCGTGCTGCCCGACGCGCTCTTCCGCTTGGCGGGTAAAGCACACGAGTTGCTGCATTGGGACGATACGACCCGCTTTTGCGGACGTTGCGGGGCGCCCATGCACCTGCACACGGACATCTCCAAACGCTGCACCCGGTGCGGCGACGAGGTGTGGCCTTCCCTCGCCACCGCCGTCATTGTGGCCATCACACGCAACAATGATGAAGAAATCCTGCTGGTGCAGAGCCACAAGTTCAAACGGGACTACATGGGCCTGGTGGCGGGATTTGTGGAAACCGGGGAAACGCTTGAAGAGTGCGTGAAACGCGAAGTGTGGGAGGAAACGCGGTTGCACATCCGTAACCTACGCTACTTTGCCTCGCAGCCTTGGCCCTTCCCCAACGTGCTGATGGTGGGCTTCACCGCTGAGTATGCCGACGGTGAGCTGACGCTGCAAACTTCGGAACTGAAGAAGGGGGGATGGTTCCGGCGCGACAACATGCCGGACATTCCCGGAAAAGTGAGCCTGGCTCGGCGGCTCATAGACCATTGGCTCAATAAATGAAGAGCCGTTTCCCTTACCTAAATACTCTAACGCAAGATTTATCATGTACACAGGAACTAATACAACGGCCAACCGGCGACACGAGGCGGCCATGGCATCGCTCCTGGCTTTGTACCACGACAAAAACGTAAGGCCGGCCCCCGACGAGGCACGCAAACTGGCCGACTTCCTGCACAGTGCGGCACAAACCGCGCCAGAATGTATGTACGACGAATTCGGACAGGACCGCGTGGAGCTGGCACTCGACACCATCAGGCTGGCAGCGCAGGAAATTGGACTGCGCGGACACGCCCTGCAGGCCTGCCTGCTACGCACGGTCATCAGAGAGACGAAACAATTGGAACTGGCAGAACGTTTCTTCAACAAGGATATCATCGAAACGCTGCGGGGCTTCATCAGGGTGGACCAGACGATGGTGAAGACGGAAGCCATGCGCACCGACAATTTCCGCAACCTGCTTATTTCGCAGGCAGGCGATATGCGGGTGGTGCTGCTGCTCATCGCAGAAAGTGTTTGCCTCATGCGCCGCATTAAGGAGACGGAAAACACAGAAGCACAAAAGCGCGTTTCAACCGAGGCGGCTTACCTCTTTGCACCGCTGGCCCACAAGTTGGGACTCTACAAACTGAAAAGCGAGCTGGAGGACCTGAGCCTGAAATATCTGGAACACGATGCCTACTACCTCATCAAAGAGAGCCTGAACGCCACCAAACGCTCCCGCGATGCCTACATCGAACGCTTCACCGAACCTATCCGCCAAATGCTCGACGCCGAGGGACTGCGCTACCACATGAAGGGGCGCACCAAGAGCATCCACTCCATCTGGCAGAAGATGCAGAAACAGCAGTGCGGCTTCAGCGGCGTGTACGATCTCTTTGCCATCCGCATCATTCTCGATGCACCGTTGCAGAAAGAAAAGGAACAGTGCTGGAAGGTGTTCTCGCTGATTACCAACAAATACGAAAGCAACCTGAAACGTTTGCGCGACTGGCTGACCGTGCCCAAAAGCAACGGCTACGAAAGTCTGCACATCACGGTGAAAGGGCCGGAGGATAAATGGGTGGAAGTGCAAATCAGGACGGAACGCATGGACGAGATTGCCGAACACGGCCTGGCCGCCCACTGGCGTTACAAAGGCATCAAGAGTAGCGGCGGGGGCGTGGATGCTTGGTTGGCCGACATCCGGGCGGCGCTCGAAACGGGCAACGACTCGATGCTGGCGCAAAATCTTTCTTCCGGAATGAAGGCCAATGATGTCTATGTGTTCTCTCCCAAAGGCGACCTTTACCGCCTGCCCACCGGTGCCACGGTGCTCGACTTTGCTTACACCATTCACTCTGCTGTGGGTAACCGCTGCGTGGGTGGACGCATAGACGGAAAGAACTACTCCATACGTCAACAGCTGGAAAGTGGACAGACCGTGGAAATCCTCACAGCCAACAACCAAACGCCTAAGGCGGAATGGCTCAACATTGCGCAATCCGGACACGCCAAAGCCAAAATCCGGGCGGCGGTAAGGGAACTCTCGGCTCGCGAAAGCGCATTAGGGAAGGAAACGCTGGAGCGCAAAATGCGTAACCGCAAAATTGAATGGGAGGAGAGCTTGGTAAACCAGCTGGTGAAGAAGATGGGCTTCAAGGAGAGCTTAGACTTCTTCAAGGCCATCGGAGAAAACAAGGTGGACATGAACCGCGTGCTCGACACCTACGCCGAACTGGGACGACGGGAGCAGGGCACAGCGGAAAGAGCCGCCGCTCGCTCGGCAGAGGACTTCTCCATGGAAAGCGAAATCGTCGCTAAAGCCAAAGGCGACCAGGACGAACTGGTCATTGGCAGCAACCTGAAGGGGCTGGACTTCCAGCTGGCCCGCTGCTGCAACCCTGTTTATGGCGACGAGGTATTCGGTTTCGTCACGGTGAGCGGCGGCATCAAAATTCACCGCACCGGTTGCCCCAATGCACCGGCCCTGCGCGAACGCTTCGGCTACCGCATTGTCAAGGCGCGCTGGGCGGGGAAGGGACAAGGCTCCTACCCCATCACGCTGCACGTGATTGGCAACGATGACTTGGGCATTGTGAACAACATCACTTCCATCATCTCCAAAGAGGAACACATCATGCTCCGAAGCATTAACATCGACTCCAACGACGGCCTCTTCTCAGGCATCCTCACGGTTTTGGTGGACGACACGCAACGCCTCAACGCGCTCATTAAGAAACTGCGCACTGTGAAGGGAGTCAAAGCGGTGAGCCGCAGCTGACGCCGCAGCACACTGCCCTCCGCTTATATATAATGGGGATTTCAATTTCCCGGAAAGCCTACTGCCGGTGAATATCGCATTGAACCATCAGCCTATGGGCGCGGGTCGCTTGCCGTACCCGCCGAAAGCCCAAGAAACATTTCTGACAAGATGCAGCCTCGCAACTTGCCCGGAATGGGTTCTTGGGCTGTGCTTTTTACTCTGGCTTTCCATGACGGCACTACCTGCTTGGGGACAGACAAAAGGCGACCGCGCGGAGCGCGACACCTGCGACCGAGTGCTGGAAAAGCTGTTCGGGATGGCGGAGAAAGGACCGCTCAGCGGCATTTCCTACACCTGCAACGCCTACATGCGCCACCGGATGCACACCAAGCGCAACGGACAGCTGGTGCGCTACATGCCGGGCATGATGCGATTAGAAAAAGGCACGAACGACTACCTCACGGAAGCGGAGTTCAGCATGCAACACTGGCCAAAAGGCGAGGTGGACTGCAAGGTGAAGGCGTTCACGTCGACTGCCCGTTACCTCAGCCCCAACCGTTTCCTTTCACAAAGCCGCTTCAGCGGTCAGCTCTACGGCACGCAGCTTTTCGACGGCGGCGTGCTCAACCCTTTCCACCCACGCAACCGCGGCTTCTACCGTTACAGGCTACTGCACCACACACGCTCCAAGGGGGTTCCCCAGCCCACCGTGCGCCTCAGCATCACGCCGCGCTGGCGCAACGACCGGCTGGCCGGCGGCTACGCCGACATTGACCCGCAAACGGGACGCATCACAGGATGCAGCCTGAACTTCCGTTACCAGCTGCGCAACTTCACCGTCACATTGCGTACCGACACAACGGGCTATGGCCGTTACTTACCTGCTACTATGCGCGTGGTTTCGGCATTCCAACTGCTGGGCAACGTCGTAAGCGAAACTGCGGAAATCACGACCAGCTATACCTACGCAGCCGATACGACAAGTGCTGTTCCCTCGACATCAGCTTACGACCTGACAAGCCAATGCTTAGTGCGCATCGACACCTCGCAAACCGTGCGGGGCAGCGTGGCATATTTTGACTCCATCCGTCCCGCTGCCCTGCGCCCAGCCGAAGCACAACTTTATGCCGAAGCTTTTCCGCAAACTGCCTTGACCGATGCGTTACCGACCGACATGCCACCCAACGCCGCAGTACCATCGCCGGGCACGATTGCTTCGCCGGCAGCGGTATACCATCCCGCCCGCCAGTCGGTGTGGGAGGATAAGTTTCTCTCCTCGCACACCATCACTTGGGGACGCGGCCGACGCGCCACCTTGAAGTTGCCGCCCGTCATCAGTCCGTCGATGGTAGAATGGGGCGGTTCAAAAGGTCTGACGCTCAAGACAAAGCTGACCCTCAGCCTGAAACGCGAGGCAACGGACCGTATGCCGATGCTCAACTTCACGCCGCGGCTGGGTTACAGTTTCAAGCAGAAGCAGGTCTATTGGCAAATGCCCTGCCAGTTAGCCTGCCTACCCCGATGGGACGGTTTTTTCTCTCTGAAAGCCGGCGGCGGCTCTCACATCTACAACAACCGGCAGGCCGAAGCCCTCATCGATAAGTTAGAGGGGATAGAGAAATACGACTCGTTAGTGAACATCATCCAGTCGTATGGCTTCCACGACTACCGCGACACCTACATGGCTGCCGACTTCAGCCTATCGCCACGTCCCGGCTTCCGCATTTCCCCCGGCGTGCGCTACCACCGACGCTCGCTCATCCGCTGGAACGAAGAGGCCGAGAAGGCGCAGATGCTGCCCCGTTTCACCAGCATCGCCCCCTGCCTCCAGCTCACCATCACACCGGGGCAATACTATTACCGCGACGAGAAGGGACGCCCCTACCCGCTTTACTCCCGCTGGCCCACGCTGCTGCTGAGCTACGAACGGGGCTATGCCTTGGGCACAGGACAAACGCACTACGAACGCATAGAGGCTGATGCACGTTACCGCATCAATCTCTACGCCATGCGCAACCTCTTCTTCCGCCTCGGTGCCGGTATGTTCAGCCACCGGGGACGCGACTGCTTCTTAGACTACGATTACTTCAAGTTTGACTATCTGTCGGAAGGCTGGACGGACGAGCTCTCCGGCGAGTTCCAGTTGCTGGGTAACCGTTGGTACAACGAGTCGCGTTACTACGCCCGCTTCACCAGCACCTACGAAAGTCCCATGTTGCTACTCAGCCGCTTCGCCCCCCTCACGCGCTGGGTACAGACGGAGCGGCTCTACCTCAACCTGCTCACCGTGCGCCGCCTGCCGCTCTACACGGAGTTGGGCTACGGCGTGAGCTCGCACCTGCTCAACCTGGGCGCGTTTCTCTCCATCGCCCCCGACCACAGCGTGGGCTGGGGCTTCAGGTTCGTACTGCGGTTCTTTGATGAATAGTGGTTAAATTTGAAGAGTTTTATGGTTGAAGAGTTTATAGTTTATCAGATGCTCGGGCACGCCGCAACGACATTAGGACTCTAAACTCTTCAAGTCTTTGGCTTTCAACTCTGTTTAGCCATAAACTCCTAAACTAAAAACTTTTAAACCCTCAAACTCCCATTTCCCCAAGCCCTTCCAAGGCCGGAATATAGATGCATCCCCGACTGTACTCCAACTTCTGCCGCTCTGCCAGGCGCGACAGCATGTGCGACACATTCAGGCGCGTCGTGTCTAACTGTTCGGCCAAGTCCGTCATCTTCACGCGTAGCTCCTTTCGTCCCACCGGACGTTGGCAACGGTGCAGCAGGAACTGATAAAACGCTTGTTCCAAATTATGCGACGGAGCCTGCCAATGCGCCAGCTGCGCCTGTTGCGCCTGCGTACATACCAGGTTATAAAAGTTGATTTGGAACGCTTCGTAATTCACCAACAGTTTTCTCACGCTCTGCTTGTCAATCATCACCGCCTGCACCTCCGTGTGGGCACGGTAAGTATGAGCGTAGCGGTTGTGCAGGCCGAACAAGGCAGTGGGCTCTACAATCCACGGCGCACGCAGATACTCCGCCAAGCGGTAAGCATGGTCGGGACTTTCAGCCTCACACATCAACTCGCCACCCAACACCATGCATAGAGCGTAGCACACGTCGTCCTGATGAAACAGCAACTCGCGGGGCTTCAGCGTTTTGAAATCAAAAGGCGTTTGCTCTACAATGTCTAAAAAGTCCAGCCGGCTGAAGCCCTGGAACAAAGAGATGGGCAATAAACGATTGGAAAATGAATGCTCCACTGCGACTAACTTTTTTGAAAAAGTTTATGGTTGAAGACGGTGCGAGGCCGTCAGCAGCCGGCCCTGCTCGTCGGCATAGATAAAATACGCCTTCAGCCCCTTAGTCTGCCTCACCACTTGCATCGCGCTGTCCAGTCCCAGCACCATGAACGCCGTGGCATAAGCATCCGCCGTGGCACAGTCGTTGGCCATCACCGTGGCCGAAAGTAAGCTGTGCTGCACCGGGCGGCCTGTGCGCGGGTCGATGGTATGCGCATATTTCTTGCCGTCGCGAATGTAGAAATTGTGGTAATTACCGCTCGTGGCCAGTGCCGCGTTTTCTAAGCTCAGCACCGTCTGCACCTCGCCGCCCCCTTGTTGGGTCTCGTCGGGTCGGCTCACGCCGATTTGCCACGGATTGCCCGTCTGCGGGTTACGCCCTTTCGTCACCACCTCGCCCCCTATCTCCACCATAAAGTTGCGCACGCCGTGGTCACGGAGCAAACGCGCTACGCGGTCCACGCCATACCCCTTGGCTATCGCGCCGCAGTCAATGCTGACGCGCGCATCTTCCTTGCACAGCACGCTGTCAGCCGTCAGCGTCAACCGTTGGTAGCCCACGAAAGCGCGCAACGAGTCCACTTCCCTATCGGGCACGGGCAACTTGCCGTGTTTGAAACCGAACCCCCAAGCGTTGACTAAGGGCATCACCGTGATGTCAAACGCGCCGCCCGTAGCCTCGCTCACCTGCCGCGCTTTCTGCAACACCTCGTAGAGCATGGCATCTACGTGCTGACGCCTGCCATCATTGATTTGCGAGATGACGCTTTGCGGGTTGAACACCGAAAGCGACGCATCCACCCTTTGCAACTCTGCGAGAATCTCCGCATCGAGCGGCTGCGGACTTTCGTACTTCACGTGGTACGTAGTGCCGAAGATGCCGCCCTGCGCGGTACGGAGTTGCGAGGTGCCCCGGAAACGGACAATCCATACAGTGCCCGCAATGAGGAGCAGGAGGAAAATGAATGCTGCTGTTTTCTTCATGATGTTTTGCTATGATTTTTGGGTTATAAGGTTAGGGTCGCTTTGCTCCCAAGTTATGAGGTTATAAAGTTACTCTGGCGTGTTCCTGCCCTTCAGACAGTTACTTTATAACCTCATAACCTAATCTCTTATAACCTTCACTTTCGATGCTTATCGAAAGTTGAAATATCCACTATCACCTGGAACGTGCCGCCCAGTGCGTGCGTATCGTTCTTGCCGTAGCCCGGTACATACCAAGGGTTGCCCAGTGCCGACTCCTTATTATATATACGCAACTTGTAGCGGACTGACCACCCCAGCCTGACAACGCCCCACACCTTGGCCTCCAGTCCGAAGAGCACCTCGGCCCAATGGTTCGTGCCGCGCAACCCCTCGTAGCGGAAAGGCTGCGTGGTGCCATAGTACGGGTCGGTCAGATCAGGCCCGTCCACATCGTAGTTGAAAGTGGAGAAGGCATAACGTGCTCCCACGAAAATCCTGCCGGCATCATTCACGTGCTTCGCCACATTATAGTCCAAACCTGCACGGAAATACGGAGCACGCACATGATAATGCAAGTCGGTGGTTTCATTGCGGTGGTCGCTCACGCCGATGCCCGTTTCAAAAACGGGGAAATAGCGGCCGCGCAGATTCAGCCGCGCTGCCGCCTCGTATTGGCCATAGGGCGTACAGGCAGCCATCACCGCGCCACACAGGTCCGCCGAAACGCTCACCCCGGCCCACAACGGCACGCGCTTTTCGGCGGCCAACGCTGCGGCAGCCTCCTCGGGCGAAGCATACTGCACGCCGCGCACCCGATCACGGCGCACCGTATCGGACTGCTGCACCGCCACCTGCGCCTGCATCGTGTTAACGCAGCTCAGTAGTAGAACGGAGGAAAATGCGAATGTTTTCAATGTCATCATAATTTACAATCGAGCGCACCAGTGCGACACTATCCACCGTGAGCGGAAGCTCCGAGAGTGGATGCGAAGTGGCGCGTACGGACGTGAGGGTATGGAACACAGAGGCCGGACAGTCCACCGACTCGAAATGGGGCTGGGGCTTGTGGCTGACAAAGAGCGTATCGACCGCGTCGCGACCGTCGTCTGCGGTCCAGAGCAGCAGTAGCGTGTCGGTTTCCGCCCCCTCTTTGAGAGGAGCTAAGAAAGAAGCAGCCTCCTGAGCCTCGCTGAGGAACACATCTTCGGTGCCAACAGCCCCCACCGTGAGCCTGATAGCCTGCGAGCCCGACTCGGTGCCCGTCCACGCACCTTGCGTCTCGACAGTGTAGAGGTTACACTGCATCAGCACCACATTGTCCAGCGGGCAGTCAATGTTGGAACAGGCCGTAAGGGTCAGCATCCCCAAAGGGAAAAAGAGACGTTTAATCAATGTATAATGTATAATGTATAATGTTAAATATATAATGAGGGCTACGCCGATGTTAATGTATAATGTAAAATGTATAATGCATCCAGCGGCCACGAAGTCGGCGGTTCTGCACCGTCCTGTTCCTGTATGTCGGTCGTAGACCTCATTATACATTGTACATTTTACATTATGCATTATATCGTCTTCTCAATCTGGTAATCGTTGCGCCCTGCCGCATTACGGCTGATGAGTTCGCCCAGGAAGCCGGCCACAAACAGTTGCGTGCCGAGGATCATCATCGTCAGAGCGATGAAGAAATAAGGCGATGACGTTACCAACGGTGCCGGCACTCCATTGTAAAGATGTACCAGTTTCACCGCGCCCACCACCACGCAGGCCACAAAACCCAGGAAGAACATCACCGAACCCAGGAAGCCGAACACGTGCATCGGCTTCAGCCCAAAGCTGTTAAGGAACCACAGCGATAGCAGGTCCAAGTAGCCGTTGACAAAGCGGTTGAGGCCGCCGAACTTCGTTTTGCCAAACTTGCGCGCCTGGTGGTGTACCACCTTTTCGCCGATGCGTGCAAAACCCGCATTCTTGGCCAGATAGGGGATGTAGCGGTGCATTTCGCCGTACACCTCGATGTTCTTCACCACCTCGCTGCGGTAAGCCTTCAGCCCGCAGTTGAAGTCGTGCAGGTTGTGGATGCCGCTCACCTTGCGCGCCGTGGCATTGAAGAGCTTTGTAGGAATGGTTTTCGACAGCGGGTCGTAACGTTTTTGCTTGTAGCCCGAAACGAGGTCGTAGCCGTCCTCCGTAATCATGCGGTAGAGCTCCGGTATTTCGTCGGGCGAGTCCTGCAAGTCCGCGTCCATCGTGATGACCACGCGCCCCTTGGCCTGCCTGAAGCCGCAGAAGAGGGCCGGCGACTTGCCGTAATTGCGGCGGAACTTAATGCCGTGTACCTCGGGGTGCTTGGCCGCAAAGCCCTCAATCACCTCCCAGGAAGCATCGGTGCTGCCGTCGTTCACAAAAATGATTTCGTAACTGAAGCCGTGCTCGTTCATCACGCGCTCAATCCACGCCCGAAGTTCGGGCAAGCTTTCCGCCTCGTTGTAAAGAGGGACAACAACGGAAATGTCATATTCGTAATCGTGCATGTGCAAATTTAATGTATATTGTATAATGTAAAATGCATAATGAAGCCTGCGGCCCCGTTAATGTATAATGTAAAATGTCTAATAAAAGCTACGCCGATGGTGGCGGCGGTTCTGCTTCGTCCTGTATGTCGGTCGTCAAACCGACATTATACATTGTACATTATCCATTAAGAAACCCTTCTGCGCCACGCCGCTAAACCTGCCACGACGGACACCACAGGTCCCACGATAGGCGCGGCGTAAAGAGCCAGCGCGGCATAGGTTGAAGCCCCGATTTGACGCATCTGCTCCGCCAATCCTTCCACGCCCTTGCCGTCCGTCATCAGGTTGATTTGCGCCCCCATGCCCGACTCGCTCAACTGCTGCCTCATGTCGGGAGCCTGAAGCCGCTGCGCATAGGCATCGAACAGCGTGCCGTGGTCAAAATAGTGGAGATAAACAAAAACGAACAGCGCTACCCAAACCGAGGCGTAGAAACCAGTGAACAGCGCATGCAGGAAACCACGTCCGAACCCGAAGGGTTCACCGCCGGGCGAAACGCTACGACGGAAGAGCAAGGTCAACACCACGGACATCACAGGGCTACCCAGCAGCATCACGGCAAATAGTGTGCTGAAAAAATCGTGGTACATAGACCACTTGAAAACCGTCAGCGTCAGCATTCCCCAAAGCCCCAGCACCACGCCGTGGTGCATGGCGAAAGCATTGAGCTGGCGCATCATATCATTGTTTGGATTGGTTTGCATATATTCTCTGGATCCACCCGTTGCGCGCCCAGTTCCGGCATTAAGACATTAGGGGCCAAGACAAGCCGATCCGCACGCGGCGAGCGCAAAAACATCATTAGTATTATTACATGGGGCAAAGTTACGGTTTTTTTTCACGTACATTGGAAAAGCACATCCTTTTCGCCTCCAACGGGCGGTATGCGGCCACATAAAAGCATATTCAAACTGTAGGAGGACATGGAGGCGCAATGGCGCGAGCTGCTGCGACGCTGGCCCAAGTTGCACACGGTGATTCAGAGGTGTGGCGTGGAGGGAAGTTATATTTTCACGGAGAGGGAAACGAGTTTCCTGCCGACACCGCGTGTGGAGGTGATTGTCACATTGGGGGCCGGCGATGCTTTTGCTGCGTCCTACGTGACGCAATATCTGGACGGGCTAACCCGTAAGTAAAGCCCATCGCCGTGCCGTGGCAGCCTCGGCCTACGTGTGAACGCAGCCGAGAGCCATGCCGGTTATGTCGAAGTCGGTATGTTCGCATTGATGGCAGAACAGGAAGTAACGGAAAATAACTTGAAAGCAGAATAAGTTGTTCCCCATTGTTTTGCCGTATCATGATGAAATGACAGAAGTTTTGAGAGTTGAATGACACCTACCAAAAGATACATAACAATTTTCCATTTACTACCCCAACGATTCACGCCCTTCTATACGTTTTTTATCTGCAAAAAAAGCATTCACCCTTTCACATTCAGAGATTTTCTTTCTGATTTTCAGGGAGATTGAGTGTGAAGGCTTTGTTTTTCAACCCTTCACACCACAGGGAGCGTTTGTACCGCTTTCTACCTGATTACCAACGATTGTCCGGTGTGAAGGCTTTGTTTTTCAACCCTTCACAAGCATTCACCGCCAGTGTGAAGGCTTGGATTTCAAAGCGTTCACACCACAGGAGGCGTTTATACTGCTTTCTTCCCAATTACTAGCAAATTTCCAGTGTGAAGGCTTTGTTTTTCAACCCTTCACAAGCGTTCACCGCCAGTGTGAACACTTGAAAATCCAAGCCTTCACACTCAAAACGATTGAAAATCAGCAAAGAACGAACTCTGTGTGAAGGAGTGAATGCTTTTTTCGGGAAATAAAATACGTATATGCGCACGCGATAAGAGCCATCTACCAAACAGGTTACGACTTTCTCTGCGGGATTTATCTGCTTCGTCTGCTACGTCGGACACTGCGTGAAGTTCTCTTCACAAGTCGCCGACAATTTCGCCGGACTCGGCGAGTTGAAAAAAGAACTCCCGGACTTTTTGGTAAGGCATACCATACTCCCATTTTTTTCATTTCTCTCACTTTATACGGCTTTGCATAAATTAGGCGCCTCGGCATAGAAAAAGCAAATCCTTCGGCTTTACTTTTTGCTCTGCTCTCGCCTTGCACTATCTTTCCATAAAATAGGCGGCGCCTCGGCATAGAAAAAGCAAATCCTTCGGCTTTACTTTTTGCTCTGCTCTCGCCTTGCACTATCTTTGCACCACATAAATAAGGAAATAGTTTTTTATTCTAATCATCATGGACAAACAACAACTTATCCACCAAATCCGTACGAAAAGGACGTTCCTCTGCGTGGGGTTAGACACAGACTTACGGAAAATTCCTCAACACTTGTTAGCGGACGAAGACCCGATTTTTGCCTTCAATAAAGCTATCGTTGACGCAACTGCACCGTACTGCGTGGCCTACAAGCCGAACCTGGCTTTCTACGAAAGCGCGGGACTGAAGGGATGGGAGGCTTTCGAGAAGACGGTGCGCTACATCAAACAGCAGTACCCGGAGCATTTCATCATTGCCGACGCGAAACGCGGCGACATCGGCAACACGTCGGCGATGTATGCCCGCACGTTCTTCGAGGAACTGGACATCGATTCGCTCACGGTGGCTCCGTATATGGGCGAGGACAGCGTGAAGCCGTTCCTGCAATATCCGGGCAAATGGGTCATCGTACTGGCTCTGACAAGCAACCCGGGATCGCACGACTTCCAGCTCGTGGCAGACGCAGAGGGGATGCCGCTCTTTGAACGGGTGCTGCGTCGCTCGGGCGAATGGGCTGACGACGGACAGATGATGTATGTGGTGGGGGCAACACAGGGAAAGATGTTTGAACGCATCCGCGAAATTGTGCCGAACCATTTCTTGCTGGTGCCGGGCGTCGGGGCACAGGGCGGCTCTTTGGAGGAGGTGTGCCGCTACGGCATGACGGACTGTTGCGGACTGCTGGTGAACTCGTCGAGAGGGATAATCTATGCTGACTCAACGGTGAACTTTGCAGACGTAGCTGCCGAAAAAGCACGAGAGCTGCAAGGACAGATGGCGGCTGAATTGGAGAAGAGGGGGATTTAATGTTTAATGATTTAATGTATAATGTGGGGCTACACCCATGAAGCTTAAAGTTCATAGTTCAAAGCCTATCAATTAAATAATTATTCATTATCTCGGAACCTAAGTACAGCTCAGCCCGGAATGCGACTTTTATATCGCACTCCGGGCTGAGCTTGAATTTTAAGTTTTAAGCTGAAAAGTTAGGGGTTTTGAGTTTAGGGGTTTAGGGGTTGAACCTCGGACTTTTCGGGCTTAATTATATTTACTACTGTACTTACACGCTTAATAAGTTTGTGCGGTTGCGGAGCCGGTCGTTTTACCGGCTTTTGTCAAACGGTTTAATTCTGTTTGGAGGGTTTGGCACATCGTGCCGTTGCCCATGGCTCTGTATCGGTCGATGCGATAACGGAGCATAACGATGTTTTTGTTCTGTTCCATGTTTAGTTTTCGTCTTGTTGCCCTCCGCCTTTCGGGGGGCAGGGTTTATAATCCGTGTTTGGTGCTTGTTTTCAATGGCAAATTTAGTGTATGAAATGGTTTGCGGCCTTGATTGGGGATGACAAAAAGATGAAATTGGGGCATTTTTTGCTTTCGACGAGGGGTTATGCAAGGCGTGGTTGACAGACGGGGGAGAAAAAATGAAGGCTATTAGGTATATATGGTTTAAGGTTATAAAGTAACTGTGAGAACGGGGAAACTTAATATCCGCCATTCTGTGAGTTGCTTTATAACCTTATAACCTAAGCTCTTAAATCCTTAGAATTTACTTTTCTTCGGCGAGTTCTTGTTCGTGTTGTTGTACAAGTTTAGCCTGGAGGTCGGTGGGCACGAGTTCGTAGGAGGCGAACTTCATGATGAATGAAGCGCGGCCACCGGTGAGTGAGCTAAGAGTGGTGGCGTAAGAAGACATCTCGTTGAGGGGCACTTTGGCCTGGAGCTTTTCGTAGCCGTTCTCGCTGCTCATGCCGATAATCATGCCTCGACGTCCCTGGAGGTCGCTCATGACATCACCGAGTTTGTCGGCGGGTACGAAGACTTCGACATCATAAATGGGTTCGAGGATTTTCGGACCAGCTTCTTTGAATGCTTGGCTAAAGGCATTGCGGCCTGCAAGCATGAAGGAGAGTTCGTTGGAGTCAACGGGGTGCATCTTGCCGTCGTAAACAACCACACGGACATCACGGGCGTAGCTTCCGGTGAGCGGTCCCTGCTCCATGCGGCTCATTACACCTTTCAGAATGGCGGGCATGAAGCGTGCGTCAATGGCACCACCCACAACGGAGTTGATGAATACGAGCTTGCCGCCCCATTCCAAGGGAATCTCTTCCTTACCCTTGATGGCCACGCGGATTTCCTGGTTTCCTACCTTATAAACAGTGGGATCAGGCATTCCTTCGCTGTAGGGCTCAACGATAAGGTGAACTTCACCGAACTGGCCTGCACCGCCGCTCTGCTTTTTGTGGCGATAGTCGGCACGTGCCATACGGGTGATGGTTTCGCGATAAGGAATGCGCTGGGGATAGAACTCAACAGGAATCTTGTCAAGGTTCTCCAAACGCCACTTGAGGGTGCGGAGGTGGAACTCGCCTTGTCCGTGAACGAGGATTTGGCGCAACTCTTTGCTCTGCTCCACTTGCCACGTGGGGTCTTCCTGACGCATGCGGCTCAGGGCAGCCATCATCTTTTCGGTGTCGGCCTCGTTGAGGGCACGGATGGCACGGGTGAATTTGGGGTTGGGGTATTTGATGAAGTTGAAGCGATTTTCGCAGTCCTTCGCGTTGAGGGTGTTGCCGGTGCGCACATCTTTAAGCTTGACGGTACAACCTATGTCGCCGGCTGAGAGTTGTTCCACTTTCTCACGATTGGCACCGGAACATACAAAGAGCTGTGCCATACGCTCCTTGGAACCGCGGTCGGAATTGGTGAGGTCGTCGCCTTCATGAACGGTACCGCTCATCACCTTGAAGTATTGCACTTCGCCGATGTGGGGTTCCACGCCGGTTTTGAAGAAGTAGATGGAAGTGGGGCCTTCGGGGTCGAGCTTGACTTCCTGACCGCGCGTGTTATGAACGGGAGGCATTTCGTCAACAAAGGGTACTACGTTGCCAAGGAATTCCATCAAACGTCCTACGCCCATGTTCTTGGAAGCACAAACGCAGAACACGGGGAAGATACTGCGCGTTACCATACCTTTGCGGATGCCTTCGCGCATTTCGTCTTCGGTGAGTTGTTCGGTTTCAAAGAATTTCTCCATCAGCCCTTCGTCGTTTTCAGCGGCTGCCTCAACGAGAGCGCGATGCATGGCTTCAGCGCGTTCTTTTTCTGCTTCGGGAATATCTTCTAAGGTTGGCTCACCTCCTTCGGGCTTCCAGGTGAGTTTCTTCATGAGGATGACGTCGATGAGCTCGTGGAAGTCGGGTCCGGTCTGTACGGGGTACTGTACGGGCACCACTTTGTTTCCATAAATGACTTGCAGGTTTTCTACGACCTGGTCATAGTCGGTGTTCTCACTGTCGAGTTGGTTAACGAGGAAGATGACGGGTTTGCTGAGTTTCTCGGTGTAGCGGAAGTGGTTCTGGGTGCCTACTTCGGGACCGAAGTTGCCGTTGATGAGCAGGAGGGCAGTATCGGTTACGTTAAGGGCGGTGAGGGCTGCGCCAACGAAGTCGTCTGAACCCGGGCAGTCGATGATGTTGAGTTTCTTGCCTGCCCACTCCGTATGGAATACGGTTGAGAAGACGGAGTAGCCATAGTCCTGCTCTACGGGGAAGTAGTCGGAGACGGTGTTCTTGGCGGTGATGCGTCCGCGCCGTTTGATTTGACCACACTCAAAAAGCAAGGCTTCGGTCAGTGTGGTCTTACCCGAGCCGTCGTTACCGAGAAGTGCAATGTTTTTGATTTCGTGAGAATTGTAGACTTTCATGGAAACTAAAGCGATTTAAAGTTTATGATTATGCGTCCCGTGATTGCGCTTTGCGAAGTGGTTCGTTCGTGTCGGAACATGAGCAAAACGCAATAACCGGGGCGAAATTTAGGTTTTTATATTGTATATACCAAAATTATGATTAGAAAAAATCAATTTGAAAGGTTGTTCCTTGCCCGGGAGTACTTTCTTTTACGTATATATGTCCGTGATGGTATTCGTGGATGATGCGCTTGGCTAAGGAGAGTCCGAGGCCCCATCCGCGTTTTTTGGTAGTAAATCCGGGTTTGAAAACGGTTTTGAAACGGCTTCGAGGTATGCCTCGTCCGGTGTCTTTTATGAGTATGCTCGCTCCTCTGAGCTGTGCGCGGGCTGTGAGGGTGATGCTGCCGGTGCCTTGCATGGCGTCGACGGCATTTTTACAAAGATTTTCCACCACCCACTCAAACAGCGGGGGGCAGACTCGTGCGGGCAGTGGATGGGGTGGCAGGTCGAGGGTAATACGGACTTTCTGCGAGGTTCGGGGGCGCATGTAGTCGGCCACAGCTTGGAGGAGGGGGCAAAGGTCTGCGGTTTCTAATTCGGGGGCTGAGCCTATTTTGGAAAATCGCTCGGCGATGAGCTGTAGACGCCTGACATCTTTGTCCATTTCAGGCAGGAGGGCGTCGTCGGGGTAGGTTTCGCGCAATACTTCGCTCCAAGCCATGAGGGCTGAAATGGGGGTGCCAAGCTGATGGGCCGTTTCGCGCGATAAACCTACCCAGACACGGTTTTGCTCGGCTTTCTTGGATGCTAACAAGGCTACGAGGGCTGCGAGGACTACTAAACCTACGAGGCCGAGCTGCACATAGGGGTATACGGTCAGACGACGCAGCATCACGGACTCGGTGTAATAGACCATGATGTAATCGGGCTGGGCTTCGGTGTGTGGCGATGTGGTTAAATCCATGCGCATGGCGTGACCCTGATGCTGCATTAAATGTAGAGCGTTTCGGAGCGTTTGGAGGGAATCGGTACCTGCGGGAGCAGGGGTGAGATTGCGCATGGCTAACACTTGGCCGTCGGCTCCGGTTACGATTACGGGTATAGTGTGGTTGCTGTTGATTACTTTGAGAACGAGGTTGAGGTCGGTGTGTTCGTCAGCGGCTTGTAACGAACGCATAGCTTCAGCCCATACTTCCATCTTGCCTACTTCTTCTTCGAGCAGACGGTCGGTGAGACGGTGGGAGTAGAGCAATGAGCCAATGGAGATGATTGCTGTGGCAATGGCCAAAGCCCACTTGATGACTTGCGTGTTGAGTGTGAAATTGCGCATGATGCCGCTCAAAATTACTACAGGGAAGGTGATTGGTCTGGCTGATTATCCCTATTGGCCTGCTTTTTCAATTCATCGTTTATAGTTTGTATGTAATTGAGTATGTCTTCTCGTCCCCGTTCGGTTTCGCTGCTGGTTACGAAATGGGGCGGCAGTGTTTCCCACTCCGCTTGCAGTGTTTTCAGGAAGAGGCTGACATTGGTTGACAGCTTTGAGGGCTTGTTTTTGTCGGCTTTGGTGAAAACGATACAGAAGGGCACGCCGTTTTCACCCAGAAAACGAATGAAGTCCAAATCGATGGGTTGGGGCGACAAACGTGAGTCGATAAGCACGAAGAGGCAGGTGAGCTGGGGGCGCTGGAGCACGTAACCTTGAATGAGGTGCTGGAGTTTGACCAGGTCGCGCTTGCTGCGTTTGGCATAGCCGTAACCGGGAAGGTCAACCAGGTACCAGGATTGGTTGATGATGAAATGGTTGATGAGCATGGTTTTCCCGGGCGTGGATGAGGTGCAAGCAAGCCCCTTACGTGCAGTAAGCATGTTGATAAGGCTGCTTTTGCCTACGTTGCTCCTACCAATAAAGGCGTATTCGGGCTTGTCGCCTGCTGGACAGTGGGTTACGGAGCTATTGCTGATAGAGAATTCTGCCGATTTTATTTGCATGTTGTTGGGATTTGATGTTTGGAAGCGACAAAGGGGCAATTTGGCTTTTTTCCTTACCGTCGACGGCAAAGTTAAGCCAAATGCACTAACTTTGCGCGTCAAATCTATAAAAAAGAACCAAAAGGATGGACAATCCATACGCCTCAACGCTGCTGGAACGGGCTGTGCAGGAACTCTCGCGCCTTCCGGGCGTGGGCAGAAAGACGGCGCTGCGTTTTGCCCTTTTTCTGCTGAAAACGGAACCGGAGGCTGTGAAGGGCTTTTGCGATAGCATATTTAATCTGCGTACTCAAGTGAAACATTGCCGGGTGTGCCACAATCTTTCTGACACGGAGGTGTGCCATATCTGCTCGAACCCTCGTCGCGACAAAAGTACAATCTGTGTGGTGGAGAATATTCACAGCGTGATGTGCATTGAGCAAACTGGAGTGTTCAATGGTCTATACCACGTGCTGGGAGGCGTTATTTCTCCCATGGACGGCATCGGACCGGCTGATTTGACGCTCGATGCGCTGTTTGAAAGGGTGGAACATGAGGATGTGAAGGAAATCATTTTGGCCCTGAACCCTACGATTGAGGGCGACACAACGAACTTTTTCATCTCACGCCGACTGGCCGGCACACCGACAAAGATTTCTGTGCTGGCACGAGGGGTTAGCGTGGGGGATGATTTGGAATATACTGACGAAGTAACTTTAGGACGTTCACTCATTGGACGCACTCCTCTGAAATAAACTTTTTAATGAAGAATAAACCTTTTTTCTACGCCCGCTTGCTT
>SFPC01000098.1 GCA_004552195.1 Bacteroidales bacterium
CCTTACGATCCGACGGTTCTTGGACATGACGATGAATACATCGCCGTCTGAGGGCTCACGGTGCAGACGCTCACGGATAATCGAGAGTACACGGCTATGTTTGCAACGCATGTCGGTAAAGTCACGCACATAATAGAAACGGTTCAGTCCGCTAACACTCAGCATAGCGCCTCCAGCTTCTCTACCAGCTTTACCAAATCTTGGTAGTTTAGGTTCTTCTGACTGATATGAAGCCCGTTGCTCATTCGGATTTCCACAAGTATGCGGACCGGAGAACCGGAAGTATACTGCTGCCGGGGATGAGACGGAGCAGCAGAGGCTTCTTCCTCTTCTGACGGATGTCCATCGACCGTAACTTCCACTATCTGTTTGCGTGTATCCTTGAACCATTTGGAAAAAATGTTGTAGGGTACCTTGTTCCTCACACAGAATTCCTGTATGGACACACCATGAGGCAACGCCTCTGTCTTATACTGAAAGTAAAACCTTTCTAAATCTTCGCTGCTGTACATCATCTGTAATGTTTAAAATCAGCAGCAAAGCTACAGCATCGATTTTTTAGCCCTAAATTGGGTGCTTACGAGTTGTTTTTCCTACTCCCGGACTTGCAGTCGTTCCTTCGGCAAAAAGGGAAAAACGAGGCGGCGGGGATGGTAAGCCAAGGGTTATTCGTGCAGCCACACGGTGCGCAGCAGTCGACGCCAAAGGGCGAGGTGGGCACTGGTGTTAATTTCCCGGCAAATGAGCAGTGCCGTGTTGCCCAGCTCGTCGGCTGCTTCCACCACCTGCGGGTCGGAGGGCAGATATGCATCCTTCACTCGCACAGCCAGCACACGTCGGGTCACAGGTACGAGTTGGTGCCCTACCCCACCGCTCGTTTGGTTCGGCATATTTTCTGCTTCGGGTCTGAAAAACGTGAGGCCGGGGTTCAACACCTCCACAGCGGAAAGTCCATTGAGCACCCGATAGAGCATCGGGGCATGAGTAGAGAAGGAGTTGAGCAATTTGCGGCGTGCCATGTCACCGGTGAGGAAATATTCCTGCAAGAAACTGTCCCAATCGCAGAAAACCACGCAGCCTTCTCCTTCGCGCATAACGCCCAAGTGCATATCGTAGGCCACATTCGCACAGACTTCCTGCTCGGTTTCGGGCTGGTAGGTCGGTTCGTCAAACTCTACGCGCTGCACCATCTCCGTGAAATCGGGATGCTCCAGCAACGACCACTTGTCGCACGCTGCCGAAGCCTGGCGAGCAGGAGTTAGGAAGGGGCGCATCACGATGAAACGCCAGCGGTCCATGTAGTCGGGACACTCTTGAAGATAGCGTACCAAATACAGCACATCGGCCACTTCGGCGGACGTAAAATCTGCCACGCAGCGGGCCAGTTTCCGGTGTCCGTCCTGCAAGAGTCGGGAAGTCAGGTGGGAAATGGAGGTCTTCTGTTTGAGCTGTTCCACCACTGCATGCACCATCGAGGATGTGAGCAGGCCGTAACCGCAACGCTGCGCCGCTCCAACCAGCACATCGGCTCCGCGGTCTTTCTTGGTGGCCAACGACAAACGGTCGTTGGCTGCATTGTGCAACCTGACTACATGGAAATTCCACACGTCGGGCACCGCCACGGTGAGCGAGGATGCGCTGCCGGATCCCATGATGTTGAACACTAAGCCGCGATTGCGGTTGAAACGGACCAAGTAGCCCACGCATCCGGCCAGTGGGCCGTCGATGACTTTGACCACCTCATTAGGCTCCTGCGTTTTCGGATTGAAGGCATAGTCGGAATAGGGTTTTTCGAGCACCACTACCTGATCGGCATAGTTCTCATTGAAGTCGCGGAAGAGCCTCATTTGTTCTTCCGGCACGGTCCATGCCACCGACTTGCCATCCGCTTCCGTGCGCCGGGCATAGAGCACGGTGCCTCCGGGGTAATGTTCGCTCACAAATGCCGTAAGTGCCTCGTGGGTGGCGAGGGCGAACACATGGCCGGCAAAGAGCGGCGCACGTTTCTGACGGCCGTTGTCCGTGAGGTGAACCGTGGTGTGGGTGGGGCAATACACTTCCAAGATGTTGCCGTTTTCGTGCATGTGAGCCACCAACAAATCGCGCAGCTTCATCTCCTGATGAGGTTGCGTACGGATGATGTGCCAATGCAGGTCGACCCTGTTACACTTATCTTGCATCATGTGTGGGGGAATGTGGGTGCCGCCAACGCTTGCGGGTGAGGTGTGGTGTATACTTCTTCAGCTCCTCTCATGACAATCGCATGACAGTTATCATCACCTCATATAAGGTTTAACGACAGCGCAGTGGAGAATCCTCAGCATCTAACGTTGTGCGTTGTTATGTGGCTGTTGTTGTCGGCTCCTGCCGACCATTGATTTCTTCTGTACATGCCACTGATTTTTTCGCCGGAAAACGTTCCGAACGGGGAAATAATGATTGCTATTAAGGTATACAGCAATCATATTTTGGGCAAAAGTACGGCAACTCTTTGAATTTACAAAATGAAAGGGGGAAAGTTTTTTTAGGTTTTTGCACAATGTGCGCTGCCCGAAACTTTCCGGAGCGAGAGCGAAAAAATCATTCAACGGGATGGCTGACTATAGTCAAGGGGGAGGAATGGGAGAATGGAAAATTGTGGGGTTAGAAGGACCGGCGCACTGCAAATCGCTTTAGAACCTTATAAACTCCTCCCCACAACCTGATAATTATCCACTTTCCTTCCACACGCCTCCCACTTTCCCAACTAACGAAAATTGAAATGTGAAATAGAAAGGGTGAAAAGTGAAAAAAAGCCTTACATTTGCACACTGTTACCTCTATTTTCACCTGTCGGCCACCGTTGTCCGCAACCTTCGGCTACACATTACAAACAGATTACAGCACACATGAAGAAAGCACTCATTACAGGCATCACGGGTCAGGACGGTTCCTTCCTTGCCGAATTTTTATTGGAGAAAGGTTACGACGTTCACGGCACCATCCGCCGTTCCTCCGTTGATTTCCGCGAACGCATTGCCCACCTTGAGGGCCGCCCCCACTTTCACCTTCACTATGCCGACATGGGCGACTCGATGAGCATCATCCAGGTGATGGCCAAGGTGCGCCCCGATGAGGTGTACAACCTGGCGGCACAAAGCCACGTGCAGGTGTCGTTCGACTCGCCGGAGTACACAGCCAACGTGGACGCCACGGGAGTGCTGCGCATACTGGAAGCGGTACGCCAATGCGGACTGACTGAAACATGTCGCATTTACCAGGCTTCGACTTCGGAGCTCTACGGCAAGGTGGAGGAGGTGCCTCAAAACGAGCTGACACCGTTTCATCCTTACAGCCCCTATGCCGTGGCAAAGCTCTACGGCTACTGGATTGTGCGAGAATATCGCGAAGCTTACGGCATGTTTTGCTGTTCGGGCATCCTCTTCAATCACGAAAGCGAACGACGCGGAGAAACTTTCGTTACCCGCAAAATCACCCTCGCCGCCGCACGTATCAAACAGGGGAAACAGGACAAGCTGTACCTGGGCAACCTCTCCTCACTCCGCGACTGGGGCTACGCCAAGGACTATGTGGAATGTATGTGGCTCATACTGCAATATGACAAACCGGAGGATTTTGTGATTGCCACGGGGGTACAACACTCTGTGCGCGAGTTTTGCCAACTGGCTTTCCACCATGTGGGCATCGAACTGGAATTCCAAGGCGAAGGGGCTGACGAGAAAGGTATTGACAAGGCCACGGGGCGCGTACTCGTGGAAGTGTCGCCGGACTTTTACCGACCCACTGACGTGGTGAACCTCTGGGGGGATCCTTCAAAAGCACGGGCCGAACTGGGTTGGGATCCGGGCAAAACGTCGTTTGAACAGTTAGTGAAAATAATGGTGGACGCCGACATGGCCAAGGTTGCCGTGGAACGTGCCTCGGACCACATCCGCACCAACCTGGCGGAATATCTCGAAAAAGGCATTGTGAAATAATCACTGCTCACTCAAAAAAACAGCACAAGTATAGCGGAGAATAACACAAATAAGAAAAATTCCATGGAGAAACACGCAAAAATTTATGTTGCCGGCCACCGGGGTATGGTGGGCTCTGCCATCGTGCGCGAACTTCAACGACAGGGCTACCACAACCTGCTCCTGCGCACTCACCAAGAACTGGACCTCACGCGACAGGCTGATGTCGAAGCGTTCTTTGAGGCTGAACGACCGGAATACGTATTCCTGGCCGCCGCCAAGGTGGGAGGCATCGTGGCCAACGAGAGTGCTCCCGCCGACTTCATGTTCGACAATATGATGCTGGAGATGAATGTCATCCACGCTGCTTGGCAACACGGTTGTCGCAAGCTGGAGTTTCTCGGTTCTTCGTGCATCTACCCACGCTTAGCTCCCCAGCCCATGCGAGAGGATTGTCTGCTCACATCGGCCCTCGAAAAGACTAACGAGGCGTATGCATTGGCCAAAATTTCGGGATTGAAGTACTGCGAATACCTCAACCGACAATATGGCACGGACTTTATCAGCGTGATGCCCACCAATCTCTACGGTCCCAACGACAATTACCATCCCACTCACAGCCACGTGTTGCCCGCCCTCATCCGCCGTTTCCATGAGGCGAAAGTGGCCGGACTGTCCGCCGTAACGTGCTGGGGCGACGGCAGTCCGTTGCGCGAATTCCTCTATGTGGACGACCTGGCCAACCTCTGCGTTTTTCTCATGAACCATTACAGCGGCAACGAAACGGTCAATGCGGGCACCGGCCGGGAACTGAGCATCAAGGAACTGACGCTATTGGTGGCACGCACCGTGGGTTACGAAGGGGAAATACGGTGGGACACATCAAAACCAAACGGCACGCCGCGCAAATTGCTCGATGTGTCGAAAGCCCGCGCCTTAGGCTGGGAAGCACGCACCTCGCTCGAAGAGGGTATTGCCTTAGCCTACGAGGACTTTCTGCACAACCCTATGCGTGCCGAAAGATAAGCCGGTATGAAACAGATTGAAGTAGTGGCAGCCATCATTTGCGACAAGGACCACCGGGTTTTCGCCACGCAGCGAGGTTATGGTGAATGGAAAGGCTGGTGGGAGTTTCCCGGTGGGAAAATAAATGAAGGCGAAACGCGCGAAGAGGCACTCCGGCGAGAGATACGTGAGGAACTCTCGGCAGAAATTGCCGTCGGCGCATGGCTCACCACGGTGGAATACGACTATCCGGAATTTCATCTCTGCATGCACTGTTTCTTTTGCCGTGTGGAGAGCGGGAAACTTACCCTGCTTGAACACGAAGCGGCCAAATGGTTGGAACCGAAGGAGCTGGACAGCGTGCGGTGGCTTCCGGCGGACACGGTAGTTGTGGCCAAACTGAAGGAGGTGCTCCATCGGTAGGGACATCCGCCCTTCGCATATTCGGAAGTCAGAAGGTTTTTGATGCACAGATGGCAAAATATTCGTTTAAGGCAGAAAGAAAGCGCAAATACCACCGTGAAAGCCGCATGTCAAAGGCGGAAATCATGGTAATAATGATTCTCTTTCATTCATCAGGGTATCGCTGCTTGAAGCATTTCTATCTCGAAAAGGTATGTAAGCACATAGGGTCAGGGTCGAGTAGAGCGAGGGAGTTTCACCCTCACCCTCTCAACTTTCGGACACTTACCAGACTCAGAAACTTGTCCCCTGATCCTCTTTATTTTCAGATGAAAAGATTCACATTAGCCTGCTCGGCACGCTCCATGTAGCTTGCTACTCCTCCCACAGTCACATTGTCCAGCAGTTCCTCACGTTTGATGCCCATCACATCCATAGACATCTGACAGGCAATGAACTCCACCCCCTGATCAATTGCCTGCTGCCGTAATGTTTCGAGTGAATCCACTCCTTTCTTCCGCATGAGATAACGCATCATCTTGGAACCGATTCCCAACATGTTCATCTTGGAAAGAGCCAACTGGGTAGAATCCGCAGGCAGCATCCATCCGAACATACGTCCGAAGATATCCTTCTTTACCTTGGGCTTACGCACCTTCTTGATAGCATTCAGTCCCCAAAACGTAAAGAAGATACTGACCTTCTTGCCGGTGGCAGCAGCACCATTGGCCAATACAAAGGTGGCCAACGTCTTGTCCAAATCGTCGCTGAAAAGAATCAAGGTCTTACCCTGTTCTGAGGTCTGTGGCTGGGTCGCTTCTACAACTTGAGGGGCTGCTTTCTCGATTTCAACAATCTGTATGCCACCCTCAGCACGTTTACCCAGGAACTTATGACCGGTTGTGCGGCACC
>SFPC01000023.1 GCA_004552195.1 Bacteroidales bacterium
ACTCAGAAGCTCTTAATGATATAATTTCTATATCTTACATAATAGATTATATAAACAAGGAAGCTTATAAAAATTTGTAGTACTAATAACTACAAAAGAAATAATGCCTAATTGAAGTTTCGGATGTTAATAAAAGCGTGAATATATAGGTGCAAAAAGGTATTAGATACTTGCGTATGTTGCAAGTAATGAGTAACATTAAGGTTTGAAACAAAAAGACTCATTATACCAATGCCAATGCAAAAAGTTACAAATTTTCTGTCAGAGTGGTAAAAACGGAGCAGACTGTAACAGCATGGCTGTTTTTGCTGTAACAGTCTGCTCCGTTTTTACCAGTTAAACCATGTACATATTGAGCCTTCACGAACTTAAGAACTTTTTCAAAGGTAATAGAGTGGCGAAAACGGAGCATACCCACCCACTAAGCGCGGTTCAATCCACCCACTTGTGAGCAGAAAATCGGCTGAAAAAACGGAGCATTGCCGTTCACATTGGAAAATGATAACCGCTGACGGATTGTTGCGAAGGAGTGCGCTTACCATAAAAGAACTGCATCCCTTTCCGGCAAGAAACGGCGGGAAGGGATGCAGTATGAAAAGAGGGGGGGGGAGAATTTTAGTTGTTCTCGGGACGAAGTTTGCGGACCGTTTCGCCGGCACGCCACATTTCGCTCTCACGCAAGGCTTTCAGCTCGGCCTCCAAGCCGATGCGGTAATCGGGTTTGGAATTGCTGTCGATGGAAATCTGTGCTTCATTACCGCTTGCCACACTCTGATAGAGCTTTTCCATCACGGGCTTGATGGCATCATGGAAGGGCCCCATCCAGTCGAGCGCACCACGTTGGGCGGTGGTGGAACAGTTGGCGTACATCCAGTCCATACCGTTCTTCCCAATCATCGGGATGAGCGACTGGGTGAACTCTTCCACCGTTTCGTTGAATGCCTCCGAGGGAGTGTGGCCGTGTTCGCGGAGCGTTTCGTACTGAGCCAGGAACAGACCCTGCACAGCACCCATCAGGGAGCCGCGCTCGCCGGTCAGGTCGCTGGTAGCCTCGCGCTTGAAATCCGTTTTGAACAAATAGCCGGAACCGATACCTACACCGAAAGCGAGCACTTTCTCCGTAGCCTTGCCGGAATAATCCTGATAAACGGCATAAGAGGAGTTCAGGCCTCGGCCTTCCAGGAACATGGTGCGAAGTGAGGTACCGGAACCCTTGGGAGCAACCATGATCACGTCAATGTCGGCAGGAGGCACCACGCCGGTACGGTCGTTCCACGTGATGGCAAATCCATGAGAGAAATAAAGTGTCTTGCCTGTGGTGAGATAGGGTTTCAGGCGGGGCCACAGCTGCATCTGGGCTGCGTCAGAAAGCAGCATGCAGACAATGGTGCCACGCTCGGCTGCCTCTTCGAGAGAGAAGAGTGTTTCGCCGGGCACCCAACCGTCGGCCACTGCCTTGTCGTAAGTTTTCCCTTCACGCTGTCCGACGATCACATTGAAGCCATTGTCGCGGAGGTTACAAGCCTGGCCGGGACCTTGGACACCGTAGCCCAGAACGGCAATGGTTTCATTCTTCAACACTTCACGAGCCTTTTCAAGGGGAAACTCTTCGCGGGTCATCACTTCTTCAACGACTCCGCCAAAATTTAATTGTGCCATTTCTGTTATTTAAAAATTGTTGTTTACGTCTATTATTCACTTATCTTCAAGTTAAATATCGGCAGGATGTTGCGAAGCGCGATACTCCTCCTGCCTTAGTTGCAGGAACTCTGCCAAGGGTTCTCGGTGGCTCTTGGTCACGGCCACCACGCCGGAACTGACGTATTGCAGCAGGCAGTTGCAAGCCTTCAGTTTGCGGTACAACGCCATGGTTTCTTCGGGAAGTCCCTCTTTCGAGACAATGGCGTAGGTATTGTTCACCTCCACTATTTTCCCGTCGTAGAAGCGGATGGCCTTCGATATGTCCCGGTTGGCCACAAGCTGGGCGGTGGCAATCTTGTACAAAGCCTGATCCATCACGTAAACCTCATCGCTCGTATAATAACGTGCATTGAGCACATCAATTTTCTTTTCGAGTTGCTTCACCAAGGTTTTCACCGTTTGTTCGTCTGTATAAGTGGTGATGGTGTAGCGATGGATATGCTCAAAGCCTGATGCGGAAGCGTTGAGGCTTTCGATGTTCAGCTGGCGACGCGTGAAGACATTCGTCACGGAATTGAGCACGCCGGCCAGGTTTTCGGAGAACACGATGATGGTGAACAGTTTTACGCCGCCCGCCTTCTCGCATGGGGTCGTGGCCGAGGGGCCGGCTGCACCGGTATTTGTATTGGGTTGGGGTGTCATAGGCTGTTTGGTTAGTTGAGTTCGTCAGACGACAATATCATATCATCCACATCATGGCCGGGACAGCACATGGGCATCACGTTGTCTTCCTCCATCACTGCGGCTTGGAGCAGGAAGGGGCCGGGGGTGGACAGCATCAGCTCTATAGCCTCTGTCAACTTGTTGCGGTCCGTTACCGTAAGGGCAGGTATGCGATAAGCCTCGGCAATTTTCTCATAATCCGGGTTCATCATGGGCGTGAAGGAATACCGGTGGCGGAAGAAGAGTTGCTGCCACTGCCGGACGTTTCCCAAGTAATTGTTGTTGAGCAGGATGATTTTCACCGGAGCCTGCTGTTCCATGATAGTGCCCAGTTCTTCGATGGTCATTTGCAAGCCTCCGTCGCCCAAGAAGAGGCAAACCGTGCGCTCCGGTGCGCCGAAGGTGGCACCGATGGCAGCCGGCAGGCCATACCCCATCGTTCCCATGCCTCCGGAAGTGACCACGCTCCGTTTCTCTGAAAAGCGGAAATAGCGGGCCGCCATCATTTGGTTCTGCCCCACGTCCGTCACCATCACGGCTTTGTGGTGTGTCAATTCCGATACACGGCGTATCACTTCGCCCATACGCAAGGGACCTTCGGAGGGATGGATTTGCGGTTCTATCACCTTTTCGTTTTCCAGTGCATCCCACTCGCGGAAGCTTTCTCGCCACTCGTTGTGCTCCTTGTCTTCAAGCAAGGCCGTAACGGCAGGAAGCGTTTCCTTGCAATCGCCCAACACGGCCACGTCGACTGACACGTTTTTGTCAATTTCCGCAGGATCAATGTCGAAATGAATTTTCTTGGCCTGCCGCGCATAGCTTTCAAGTTTTCCCGTGATACGGTCGTCAAAGCGCATGCCCACAGCAATGAGTAAATCGCACTCCTGAGTTTTCTTGTTGGAGCCGAGCGAACCGTGCATACCGAGCATCCCGACATTCAACGGGTGGTCGGAAGGCAGGGCCGAGAGTCCCAGCAGGGTACAGCCGGCGGGCAGTCCGGCCTTCTCGACAAAGCGTTTCAGTTCTTCCTGGGCATGTCCGAGTTCCACGCCCTGTCCCACCAGTACCAAGGGGCGTTTGGCGGCATTGATCAGGGCAGCGGCTTCCACCACGCTCTGCTTGGAGGTGTTGGGCACAGGTACATAACTACGGATAAAATCGATACTTCCGGGCACATATTCCGCTTTCTCCAGTTGGGCGTTTTTGGCAAAATCGAGCACCACGGGTCCGGGGCGACCGCTGCCCGCGATATAAAAGGCACGGTGTACAGCCCAAGCCACATCTTTGGCCGATCGGATTTGGTAAGCCCATTTGCTGATGGGTTGTGCTATGTCCACCACGTCGCATTCCTGAAAGGCATCCGTGCCCAGCATCGGGGCGGCAACTTGTCCGGTAATCACCACCATGGGCGTACTGTCCATCATGGCATCGGCAATACCCGTGATGGTGTTGGTTGCCCCCGGGCCGCTCGTCACCAAACAAACGCCCGTCCGTCCGCTCACACGGGCATAGCCTTCTGCGGCATGGGCTGCGGCTTGTTCGTGGCGCACGAGGATATGGTTAAGTCGGTCGCGGTAATCATAAAGCGCATCGTACACGGGCATGATGGCACCGCCGGGGTAGCCAAAAAGGGTTTCCACCCCTTCGTCCAGCAATGCGCGCATAAGGATTTCCGCACCTGTTATTTCTTTAGTCATATAGCTTATCTAATTTACATTTCGGAGGTTAGGCAATAACTTATATTTCCCTCACGCCTCCTTTGTCGGCACTGCTCACCATGGAAGCATAAGCCCGGAGAGCCTTTGACACCACGCGCTGACGTTCCAGCGGACGCATGGGGCGTGCGGCCAATTCCTCATCGGACAAATGCACGCACAGTTTACGCGAGGGAATGTCTATTTCGATAATGTCGCCATCCACCACCTTGCCTATGGCACCGCCGGCGGCAGCTTCGGGCGAGATGTGTCCGAGGCTCAGCCCCGAGGTTCCGCCCGAGAAACGTCCGTCCGTAATCAGCGCGCAAAGTTTTCCCAGATGGCGGCTTTTGATATAGGAGGTGGGATAAAGCATCTCCTGCATGCCCGGCCCTCCTTTGGGACCTTCGTGGGTAATTACCACCACATCGCCCGCCTGCACCTTTCCGCCCAGAATACCTTCGCAAGCGGCATCCTGCGAATCGAACACCCGGGCCGGCCCTTCAAAATGCCAAAGGCTCTCGTCCACGCCCGCCGTTTTCACCACGCAACCGTCTTGGGCAATGTTTCCAAACAACACGGCAAGTCCGCCGTCTCGTGTATAGGCATGTTCCAGCGAACGGATACATCCCTCGGCGCGGTCCGTGTCCAGTGTGGGCCACTGCGCATCCTGCACACCCATTTGCGTACAGAACTTGCCGCCCGGCGCGCTGTGATAAATGCGTTCGGCCTCGGCATCGGTTGCCGTCCCCATGATGTTGTATTTTTGGATATCCTCGCCCAGCGTGGCACCGTTCACACGGATAGCGTCCGTGGCAAGCAGGCCACCCTTGGCCAATTCCCCCATGATGCCCATCACGCCCCCGGCGCGGTTGCATTCCTGCACGGAGTAACGCTGCGTGTTGGGAGCCAACTTACACAGACAAGGCACCCGCCGGCTCAGGCTGTCGATGTCGGCCATGCAAAAATCGACCTCGGCCTCATGGGCCACAGCCAGCAGGTGGAGCACCGTATTGGTTGACCCGCCCATGGCAATGTCCAGTGTCATGGCATTGAGGAAAGCCTGCCTTGTGGCAATGGTGCGGGGCAGCACACTTTCGTCTCCCTCCTCATAATATTTATAGGCGTTCTTCACAATCAGTTTGGCAGCATCTTCAAACAGCCGTTTACGGTTCACGTGCGTAGCCGGCACCGTGCCGTTTCCCGGCAACGAAAGCCCCAACGCCTCCGTCAGGCAGTTCATGGAATTGGCGGTGAACATACCGGAGCAGGAACCACACCCGGGACAAGCCCGTGCCTCAATCTCGGCCAGTTCTTCATCGCTCACCGAAGCATCGGCTCCCTTCACCATGGCGGTCACCAAGTCCACATTCTCTCCCTTGAAACGTCCGGCCTCCATCGGCCCGCCGCTTACAAACACCGTGGGAATGTTCAACCGCATGGCAGCCATCAGCATTCCGGGGGTAATCTTGTCGCAATTCGATATGCACACCAAGGCATCAGCCTTGTGAGCTTGCACCATATACTCCACGCTGTCGGCGATGATGTCGCGCGAAGGCAAGGAGTAGAGCATACCGTCATGGCCCATGGCGATGCCGTCGTCAATAGCAATGGTATTGAACTCTGCTGCATAGCATCCCAGCTTTTCTATTTCGCTTTTCACGAGTTGTCCCGCTTCATGCAGATGGGTATGTCCGGGCACAAACTGGGTAAACGAGTTGGCGATAGCGATAATGGGCTTTCCCAGCTGTTCGCGTTTCATTCCGGTGGCCATCCACAAAGCCCTGGCTCCGGCCATCCGCCGGCCTTCGGTGCTGAATGCACTACGCAACTTATTCTTCATAACTACTTGTTCTATCAGTAATGCCATACCCTGCCGCAAACGGCAAAGCATCGCTTTCAATCCTTACAAATTATTACTTTTTTGTTACTTTGGTTTGCAAAAGTATCTATTATTTCCAAACAACCGTTCAAATTGCCATAAAAAATATAGTTTTTTGCAAACCGGCATGAACATATTGCACACCACGCGCTTCTTCGCGCAAAACTTTTCCGTACAATGAGCCGTGTGCTCCTTTCTCCTCCGTCCTGCATCAAATAAAAACATGCCCGACCAAAAGATGTACCGGTCGGGCATGATTTTGAAAATTGCTTTTGCTTTGCAGCGGAGATGCCGGATATACCAGAAAGACAAGAAAGACCAGAAAGGGCCCAAAGCCCCCGGCCCGGAACAAAAAAAATGAAAGTTCCGGGCAGCGAGGAGCACGCCTCCTCCGGCATTCAATCCTCGGCACACAACTGCTGCCAAAAATGTTCCAGGTCCTCTTCCAAGCCCTGCATCAAATCGCCGCTGAGCATCATCGTATCATCGTCCACCAAATAGAGGTCGGCAATCGTTTCGTGGTCCTCGCCCATCAGCACGTAGGAATACGGCTTCAGCACCGCCACATGCTCCGTCACCTCCTTCAGGCGGGTCAAGGCGGTAATCAGGATGGGTTGCACCTCGTCGTAGAAACGCTCATCACGGTTGCCAATCCATTCCTCCACCACGCAGCGTGTCAGTTCATGGTCATCATCGTCGAACACCAGCAATTCGCCACTTTCCTGCTTCACCTGCAAATAAATATCGGTCAGCGGCAGGCAGTCGGTCTGCGGCAGGAATTTCGACGCGGCCTTGCGCAAAGCGCGTTCTATCTGCTGGAAAGTTTGTTCATTGGCTGTCATTGTTTACTCCTTTCTTGTTGAATTACTGCAAAATTACATTTTTTCCTAAAATATCTTACTCCCGACTGGCAAAATATACTTTCTCTCCTTATCTTTCGCAGCGTTTCTCACACAATATATAATATAGGAGCGACCTCCGGACGCTCTGCTTGTTACCCGACTTCATCTTTCCTTTCCCATCATGAACAGCCCAACACCTTTCTCTCTCTCCTACTCCCGTTTCCTGACGCTGTTTGGCATATTCCTTCTCTGCTCCCACCTTCTGAGCCATGCCGCCCGTCCGGTGCTGCTGCCTTCTCCCCAATCCGTAGAATGGCGCAAGGGACATTTCCGGACGGATCGCCCGTTCCGCTTAGAGAACCTTGCCAAGCGTCAGGCAGAACCGGTACTGCAAGCATTGCCCTGTCTGAAGCTGCATCAGGATATGCAGACCAAGCGCGTGGTGCGTTTGGAACTGCTACCGGAAACGACAGGCGGCAATCCGGAGGCTTACCGGCTGGAAGCATCACGCGACACGTTGCTGGTGCAGGCGGCAGGGCGCATGGGCTTTCTTCGGGCGGCGCAAACCTTGCGCCAGCTGCAATCGTCCCGAGGGATTGCCTGCTGCCTCATCGAGGACCGGCCGGCTTTCGCCTGGCGTGGGGTGATGTTGGACGTTTCGCGCCACTTTTTCAGCGTGGAGTTCTTGAAGAAACAGATTGACGTGCTGTCGTCCTACAAGCTCAACCGCCTTCACCTCCACCTGACCGATGCTGCGGGATGGCGCATGGAAATCAAACGCTATCCGCTGCTCACTGCCATGGGGGCCTGGCGCACGGACTCACTGTGGAAGGAGTGGTGGAACAACGGCGAGCGCCATTACGCCTCAAGCCGCACGCCGGGGGCTTACGGGGGATATTACACGCAGGAGGAGTTGCGAGAACTGGTGGCATACGCTGCGGAGCGAGGCATGACCATCGTGCCGGAAATCGAAATGCCGGCCCACTCCGAAGAGGTGCTGACGGCCTATCCCGAACTGTCGTGTACGCACGAACCGTACAAGCAGGCTGACTTTTGTCCGGGCAACGAAGAGACGTTCCGGTTTCTGAAAAATGTATTGACAGAGGTGATGCAGGTGTTTCCTTCGGAATACATCCATGTTGGGGGCGATGAGGCCGGCAAGGCTTCGTGGAAGGATTGCCCGCTGTGCCAAAGACGGATGAAGGAGTTGCAGACGGACCGTGTGGACGACCTGCAAGGCTACCTGATGCGGCGCATGGGGGAATTTCTCGGGCAGCACGGGCGCAAAATGCTGGGCTGGGACGAGATAGCCTCGCCCGGATTGCCCCGGGGCACGGCGGTCATGGTCTGGCGCGATGCGCAGCAGGTGCGACAGGCTGCCGGATGGGGATGCGATGTGGTGATGTCGCCCGGTGCCTTCTGCTATTTGGACAGTTACCAGGACGCGCCGCCCCGGCAGCCGGAAGCCATCGGCGGCTATCTGCCTTTGGAAAAAGTCTACGCCTTCTCGCCGACGGACGGGCTGCCGGACTCCCTCCGCGCTCACGTGCTGGGCATTCAGGGAAACCTCTGGACGGAATATATTGCCTCGGAGCGGCAGGTGGAGTATATGCTTTATCCCCGCGTGTTGGCCCTGGCGGAGACGGGATGGCGCGGAACGGACGCTAAGGAGTACGGGCAATTTCGGGAGCGGGCGGCGGCGCACACCGGGACGTTGCGCACGCAGCGCGCGGTGGCGGCTTTCGACCTTCGCCATGAGGTGGGCGAACGACCGGAAACGCGCTCCACGCTCCGCCACAAGGCTTTGGGTGCCAAGGTCGCCTATGCCCTGCCCTACCATCCTTATTATGCCTCCACAGGTCCGACGGCACTGACCGATGGCCTGCGTGGCGGCTGGGCTTTCAAGGACGGGCGTTGGCAGGGCTTCATCAGCAAGGAGCGGTTTGACGTGACGGTCGATTTGGGCAAAAACGAAAAAATCCGCTCCGTAGCTTGCAACTTCATGCAAGCCTGCGGTGCGGAAATCTATTATCCTTCAGTCTTCAGGGTTTCGGTGTCAACGGACGGAAGGCTGTTTTCGGAGCTCAGCAACGAGCGTTTTCCATTCTCAGCCGACGAGCAGCAGGGCGTACGTACACTATGCTGGAAAGGGCGCGCCGTCCGGGCGCGCTACATCCGCATTCAGGCACTGCCGACAGCGCACGGCGGATGGGTATTCACGGATGAAATTGTTGTTCTGTAACTTTGGGTTATAAGGTTATAGTCGCTTCGTTCCAAGGTTATAAGCTTATAACGTAACAGTTGTAACGCTCGAACATTGCCGCTCAAATAGTAATATCATAACCTCTCAACCTTATCCCTCATAACCTCATTATTCATTACTCCTCGTCCTGCTTCTTGGCCGAAACGCGGCTACGTGCCTCATGCACATAGCGTCTGACAAAAGGATGGCGCATGAAATTGTCCGGAGCGCGGTCAACGATGCGGCTGATTTGGCGTGTCATGATGGGCGTGGGATATTGGCTGCAAAGCAACATGAAGAAGCCCGGTCCCAGCACGTTGTCATAATTATCCTGAACAAATTGCGTTTCCAACTCCTCGGTTTGGTTCATCAATTTCTCTGCCTTTTTTCCCACCTTGCGTTGGATATCTTCGGGCGAACTCCCTTCGCGCATCATGCGGATGGTTTTCTGTTGCAGTTCCCACATCTCGTTGTCCAGCCGGTTGCGTTTTTTGAAGAACGCATAGAGTTTGTCGTTCAGCGGCCCGCCGCTCACGCGCTGCACCACGTTGTCCACCTGAATATTCAGGTTCCCGTTCTCCAGCACCAAAGGCATCACGCAATCAGTGCCCGTGTAGAGCATCGCCATCGTGGCCGAGTCCACATTTCCCTCAAAGCTGAAGCGTCCGTGAACCACCTTGCACGAGTCCACGCATACCGACGTAATCGCCGTTTCGCGGAAACAAGAGTCGGGGTTTACCCGCAGATAGAGCATCCTGCCATCCAGACAAGGCACCGAAGAGCTCCCGGCTATATTGTATTGCTCAGTACACGACGTGCTTAGCCCACACAACGAGAGCAACAACAAAGGAGTAAAGATGACAGACAATCTAAACATAGATGAAACGGAATTTTAGATAGAATCGGTTTGAACTGCTACAAAACCAAGACAAATATACGCTCTTCCCCTATTACGCACGCTACGGGCACTAAAAAAGTCGCAACTCCTTAAACCTTTTTTGAGATTAGAGGAGTTGCGGACTACATTCCTATAATGTTTTTCACACTTCGGCGAAGATTTTTAAGGGTGGTTCTAATAATTCTGATGAGGAGGTTTGTGCTCTATCGGAAGTGGATTTTTGTAAGTAGGCGAAATTGCTCTCCCCCGATAACGGGGGAGCCGGAGGGGGGTGCATAGCGGGCTATGTGACTGAACCTACTTGCAAAAAGACGCTTTCGAGAGGGTGCAAACCTCCTCATCAAAATATCAGAATATATAAATCAGAATTTTTAGAACCACCCTTAAAACACTCGGTCTTACTGCTGCTTTTCTTCGTGGCTGATGCGAAACACGGCGTAGAGTTCCAGCACGGCAGCGATGAGCAGCGTCACCTTCCACTCGCTTGCCCGGAAAGGAGGTATATTATAATAGGAGGTAAACATCAGTGCTGCAGTCACCAAGAGCATCAGCGCACCCAGCACCTGTTGCCGGCGCAACCGCCGGATGATGACATTGCTGCCCTCGTAGCGGTCGGTCATCTGTATGGGACTGAAGAGCAAGGTGCCCAGTCCGAACACCCACGGAGCCACGGCCGGAGCGAAAAGGGGCAGCACGGCACCGATGACCACAAGCAGCCCGCCTGCGCGGTAAAGTTGAGTTTTCAGCATAAGAGTGAGTCAGGAAAAGAGGGACAAGGAATTATTCAATCACGTACACGTCCTCGTCGGCCGTTTTCATATACAGGTTCACGCGAGCCACGCGCTCCACGGCCTCGGGATTGTTCATCAGGTCGTTCAATGCCTGCGTGTCCGCATTGTAGCGACTTTCGTATTCTGCTATCTCAGCCCGCAGCGCAGCGTTCTGCCGCCGCAGTTCAAAGAGGCGCCAGAAACTGTTGGGATCCAGAAATCCCACGATAGCGATAAAGGCCAGGATAGTCCAGAGATATTTTTGGCGGATTACCAGCAGAACCGCCCGTTTCAGTTTATGTCCCATAATGGTTGGATTGCAATGAAGTGTGTTGCAAAAGTAACTATATTTCGCGAAACGCCAAGACTGAACACTCTACAAGTCGTGTTGTCGCAACCGGTACTCCGCCAGCTCTTCATACTTCGTGCCGGGCCGTCCGTAGTTGGCATAGGGATAGATGCTGATGCCGCCCCGGGGCGTGAAGAGGCCGGTCACTTCGATATACTTGGGGTCCATCAGACGGATGAGGTCTTTCATGATGATGTTCACGCAGTCCTCGTGGAAATCGCCATGGTTGCGGAAACTGAACAGATAGAGTTTCAGGCTTTTGCTCTCCACCATGCGGCGATCGGGCAGGTAGGCAATACGTATTTCGGCAAAGTCGGGCTGCCCAGTGATGGGGCACAGGCTGGTAAACTCCGGACAGTTAAAACGCACCCAGTAGTCGTTGCCGGGATGTTTGTTCTCAAAAGTTTCAAGCACCTCGGGGGCGTAGTCGCTCTTGTACTCCGTTTTGCGGCCCAAGGCGTTCAGCGTAAGGTCTTCTCGCATAAGGGTTTTGTCACTATGATTTGAATATTCACAAAGGGTTTTCCTGCTGATTGCGCAGCTCCTTCTCCTCCAGATACTGCTCCAGCCCCTGCCTTCTGAGCTTGCAGGCCGGACAGTGTCCGCAGCCGTCGCCGGGCACGCCGTTGTAGCATGTCAGCGTGCGGTTGCGCACAAGGTCGAGCACGCCCAGTTCGTCGGCCAATGCCCATGTCTGACATTTGTCAAGCCACATGAGGGGCGTGTGTATCACGAACTGCTCGTCCATGGCCAGATTCAGGCTCACGTTGAACGAGCGGATGAAAGAGTCACGACAGTCGGGATAGCCGGAGTAGTCGGTTTGCGACACACCGGTCACCAAATGGCGGATGCCCCGCTCACGGGCGTAGACGGCGGCGATGCCCAGGAAGAACAGGTTGCGGCCCGGCACGAAGGTGTTGGGCGGCCCACCGGCAGGCTTCTCGCTGTCCATCGGCAGGGAGGGGTCGGTCAGCGCGTTGTGGCCCAGCCGGCCGATGAAGCCCACATCCATCTTGTCAAAGTGCACGCCAGCCTCGCGGGCTATGGCTTCGGCCAGACTGACCTCGTGGGCGTGTTTCTGACCGTAGAGGAAGCTGAGCGCATATACTTCCTTGAAATGTTTTTTTGCCCAAAACAGGCAGGTAGTGGAGTCCTGGCCGCCGCTCAGCACGACCAAGGCGCGGGAGTTGTCAAGTTTCATTGCAGAGAACGATTGAGGTAAAAGAATCTATAAACGGTGCAGATTACAAGTCGCCGATTTTCCAGGGATTGTAGGAGATGCCCCGGTCGCAGGCGGGATTTCCCTCCGTCTGCCGGAGCCGCCGCACCACGCGCAGCGTGACGGGCAGTGCCACCACCTCGTAGAGCGTTTTCAGCACCACTTGGTTGAGCATGAGCAGGGGCATCACGCTCCAGGGCACCACGCCGCCCAAGGCCAGGGGGAAGAAGAGCAGCGAGTCGGCCCCTTCGCCCACTACCGTCGAGGCGATGGCGCGCAACGAAAAGCGGTCGAGACTGCCCGAAGCCGGCCTCATGCGGCTCATGACGTAGGCGTTGAGAAACGAACCGACGAGGAAGGCCACGAACGACGCGCCGGCTATGCGTGGTGCCAGGCCGAACACGGCGTGAAAGCCGGCCTCGCCCTGCCAATAGGGCGCACCGGGAAGCAAGTCGGCCAGGAAGCCGAACAGCACGAAAAGAAAATTCATGAAAAAGCCGAGCCAAATGACCAGACGGGCACGGCGGTAGCCCCACACTTCGACCAGACAGTCGTTGATGATATAGGAAACGGGGAAAACGATGAGTCCGGCGGTGAGTTGCAGCGGCCCGATGGCCACCTGCTTGGTTTCAAGCACATTGGCGGCAATGAGGCAGACACAAAAAAGCACTGACAGCCACAAGAATGGGACACTCACCACCGGACGCGGCGGCTGGCAGGGCGCAGAAGGGGTTTTCATTGTTCGTCTTGTTTTTTACGAGGTTTATCAAGCACTCGCGGGCCCTTTAAGCCCGGTTTTGCGCCACAAAAGTACAACATTCCGCCTACAAGCGCACCCTTCCACCTCGCTTTTGTATGTCATCTCGTTCATTTCCGTCCCACCTATAGATCCTTTCGTCTATAATAATCCCCAACTCGGTTACGAATGTGGAAGAACAATGCTTCTCTGGTGCTGAACACCTCATTTATTGTTATCAAAACATTTTTGACCCTTTAAGGGAAGAGTATGGCGAACGTGTCGTGCTATATACTCCCACGGTCATAGGCAACGTGGGAACAGATGCAGACGCACCCGGTGTCACAGGCTATTACTCCCCGAGTGGTCACCGCCTCCCGAACCAACAGCGCGGCGTGAACATCATCCGCTGCTCCGACGGCACTTCGCGTAAGGTGATGGCGAAATAAGATACCAACCAAGCTGCGGCCATTAACTCCATGAAATTGCTTTCAGTCCAAAGAAATAGAGCGGCGCTATCCACAGACAAAGGGCCGGCCTCCTTCCGACGGGGCCGACCCTTTTTTCTTGTCCTTCAGTATGCCAATGTCCTTCAGCATTCTGACTGCATACGTTCAATGTACACCAACATCGCCAATGGAGCGAAATCAGGTTACACGGAAAACCAAATCCTTATTCCGGCCTCCGCTTACTTGAACACGTGCTTGCCGTATTTCACGCCGCGTAGCATATAGTATTCGTCCTCGGCCTGCAGCCGCTTCAGGAAGTCGGGATAGGCGCGGCGCTCCTGGGGTGTCCAACCGGCCTCGGCCACGGCGGCGAGACGGGGGAACATGAGATACTGCACAGTGGCGGCATCTTCCACCCATTCTGTCCAGAAGTTAGCCTGCACGCCCAGGTAGCGGGGTTGCAGCTCGGCGGGCACGCCGTTCATGGGCACGTAGTTGTAGACGGCTTCCACCGTTTCGGAGCCGTTGCCCTGCGAACGCGGCTCGGTGGGGAGGTTGCTTTGCCGGCGGTTGATGTAATAAGGTATCTGCGGCGAGAGGATGGTGTTCAGTCCGCGCTGTGCTGCATCGCGGGCCGCGCCGTCGGCTCCTACCCACGCCATGATGGTGATGTCCTTGCCGAGCGGTGCGGTATTGCCATGGAGCACTTCGTTCCAGAAGATAAGGTGGCGCTGCTTGTCGGCAGGTTTGGCGGCCATGTGTTCCTGCAACTGGCGGTAGAAATTGATTTGCAGGTCGCGGTAGTTCTTCGAGCCGATGGTCTTGAGCTGCTGCTGGCACACAGGGTTCTGTTCCCATTTCTGTGTGGGACATTCATCGCCGCCCAGGTGGAGGTAGCCGAAGGGGAACACCTCTGTCAGCTCGTCAATTACGTCCTTGGCAAACTGTACGGCCTGGGGGTTCGACACGTTGATGACATCGGTCGAAACGCCCTGCCACAGCCACACCTCGTGGGGGTTGTGCGGGTCGCAAGCCAAGAATTCGGGATAGGAGGCCACGGCTGCCTGAGAATGGCCGGGTATGTCAACTTCGGGAACGATTTCGATGAAACGGTCGCGTGCGTACTGCACAATCTCGCGGGCATCCTCCTGCGTGTAGAAACCGCCGTAGCGTTGGCCGTCGGGCTTCACGTCGCCCCAGCCAAGTACCTTGCTGTTGCGCCAAGCGCCGACTTCGGTCAACTTGGGATATTTCTTGATTTCGATGCGCCAACCTTGGTCCTCGGTGAGGTGCCAGTGGAAACGGTTGAGCTTGTATGCGGCCATCACGTCAAGGAGTTTCTTGATTTCCTCCTTTCCGTAGAAATGGCGGCCTTCGTCGAGCATGAAGCCGCGCCACCCGAAACGCGGCGCATCGGTGATGCTCACGGAGGGCAGTGTCCATTGCGTGGTGGCAGCGCAGCAGGTCTTGGCTCCCGCCATCACGGCGCGCGAGGGAAGCAGTTGCTGCAGCGTTTGCAGGGCATAGAAGAAGCCGGCGGGATGGGCGGCTTCGATGACCACCTTGCAGGGGTTGACATCAAGGCGGTAGCCTTCGGCGGCCAGCATGGGGTTGTGTTTGAGGTAGAGGGCGGCTTTTGAAGGCTTCGATTTGACGAGCTTCAGGCCGGTGGTTTCGCCGAATTGGCGGGCAAAGCGGTCAAGCACCCACCAGATGCTGTCGCCGGGATAGGCATCGGCGGCGATTTTCGTTTTGTTCTGGAATTGGAACTCGCCCAGCCCGGTCTGCATCTGCGAAGGCAGCGGAATGACGGAAGGAGTGGTTTGCGCACTCACAGGCAGGAAGCAGGCGGCCAGCATCCCAGCCAACAAGGTTCTTAAAAGTGCAATTTCTCGCCAAGCCAAAGCGAGCAAGCTCTCTTTGGTCTTTTGGCTTAACGAAATCGTTCTTATTTTCATGGTCATTAGATAAGAGGATTTAAGTTTCGGAGGAAATAAGGAATAAGGTTATTCTTTATAGGTTATGAGGGATAAGGTTATGAGGTTATAAAATTACAGTTGTAACGCTTGAACATCGCGCGCTCAAATAGTAATCTTATAACCTCATAACCTAATATCTCATAACCTAATATATCATAACCCTAAACACAAAAAAACGGATCAGAGTTCAAGATCGCCGTCGAAAATCTCGTGCCAGGGCAGTCCTTGCTTGTTCAGTTCATCCATGAAGGGATCGGGGTCGAACTCTTCCACATTCCACACGCCGGGACGTTTCCACAGGCCGAGCATGAACATCCGGGCACCGATGCAGGCAGGCACGCCAGTGGTGTAGCTCACGCCCTGCATACCCGTTTCTTCGTAGGCGGCCTGGTGGGAGCAGTTGTTGTAAACGTAGTAAGTGCGTTCCTTGCCGTCCTTCAAGCCCCGGATGCGGCAGCCGATGGAAGTTTCGCCGTCGTAGTTCTCGCCGAGGTCCTGCGGATTGGGGAGCACGGCTTTCAGGAACTGGAGGGGCACAATCTTCACCTTCACGGGACCGCTGCCGTCGGCGGCTTCGGCGGTGTATTCCAGCTCGTCGATACGCGACATGCCGATGTTCTGGATCACGTCGAGATGCTTCAGGTACTGCTCGCCGAAGGTCATCCAGAAACGGGCACGCTTGATGGTGGGATAGTTCTTCACGAGGCTCTCGATCTCTTCATGGTGGAGCAGGTAGCTCTCCTTGGGACCGATGCCGGGATAGTTGAGCGGCTGGTGGATTTCAAGGGGTTCAGTTTCCACCCACTGTCCGTTTTCCCAATAAAGTCCCTTCTGCGTGATTTCGCGGATGTTGATTTCGGGATTGAAGTTGGTGGCAAACGCCTTGTGGTGGTTGCCGGCATTGCAGTCCACGATGTCGAGATACTGAATTTCGTCAAAGTGGTGCTTGGCGGCGTAGGCGGTATAGATGGAGGTTACTCCGGGGTCGAAACCGCAGCCGAGGATGGCGGTGAGGCCGGCCTGCTCGAAGCGTTCCTTGTAGGCCCACTGCCAGGAATACTCGAAGTGGGCTTCGTCCTTGGGTTCGTAGTTGGCGGTGTCGAGATAGGAGCAGCCGCATTGCAAACAGGCTTCCATGATGGTGAGGTCCTGATAGGGCAAGGCGAGGTTCATCACGAGGTCGGGTTTGAACTCGTTGAAGAGCGCGCAGAGTTGTTCCACGCTGTCGGCATCGACCTGTGCGGTGCGGATGTCAGGGCGGCCAATGGCCTTCACAATGGCATCGCACTTGCTCTTGGTGCGACTGGCTATCATGATTTCACTGAACACGTCGGTGTTCTTCGCTACTTTGTGGGCGGCAACAGTGGCAACGCCGCCTGCGCCGATGATAAGTACTTTTCCCATTTACAGAGTTTGGTGTATGTTATATATAAATAATGTGTAGTTTCAGTTCTACGGGAACAAGGAGAGGGCACAGCCCAATACTACTGCGGCAATTCGAGTTTCACGCGGCGCCAGGTTTCGTGTCCGTCGCGCGTGGCACCGGGTATGCGGTAGGTCACGTCAATGACATCGGGCGAAACGAAGCGGTAGGTGATGGTGTTGTCTTTACCCACCAGCTCGGGGTCGGTGATGGAGCCCGTGATGTGCTCCACGCAGGTATTGTCGCTTGTCACGGTGTAACTTCCCTGATTGGTCATGATGCTTTGGCCGACCTGGTTGGCAATGAGGAAGGTGCAGAATTGTCCGTCGGACTGCATCACTTTCCACACGGGGAGCTGTATGAGGTGGCCATCGCCCTTGGACTGCTGCACTTGTTGCCAAACGCCCACCAGCGTGGGATTATCTTTCTCTGCGGCGGCACACAGCCCCAAAGGGAGAACGAGTGCCAGGAGGAATAACAGTTGTTTCATGGCATATACTCTTTGAAATGGTTATAAGAGAGGTTGTTGCTAAGAAAAGCGTCAGGTTGTGAGTTAGTCCGCCTTGTCCGCCCCGCCGGCCAGGGTGATGCTTGCCCGCACCACAGCCTGCCCTTCCGCATTCCGGATTTCAAACAAGGTGCGGCGAGGGTTCGTCGCGTCGTCCTCACGGAACAGGTGCAACCGGTCGCCATGGTAACTTTCGAGGCAGTAGGCCATCTCCACCCGCCGCACGGGATGCCGGCGGAGCAACTCGGGACTGTAGAGATTGAGGAGCAGCTCCAAGTAACGGATGGAGTTGACGTGGCCGTTGATGTCCAAATCGGTGAAGGCGGCGGTATGCGTGCCGACCTCCTCGGGCAGCTTGAAACGGATGCGCCCGAGCGGCGCGATGGGTGCCGGGCGGTCGGGGATGAGCACGGAAGTGAAGCCGCCTCCCTCCAAACGGGTGAGGTCGGCCGGCCGCCGACTCGCGGTGTCGATGAGCGACCACGTGCTGGTGGCGTAGCCGCAGGGGGTGCCGTCGGCCAGGGTGATGGCGAAGTGGCGGTCGGTGAACTGGCGGTAGAGGCGGTCCACCCAGGTCTCGATCCGGAACTCCGCGCCCGTGAGCAGGGGACGCTCCATCTCGATGACCAAGCGCGACAGCACCCAGGCGTGGTGCTCGGCCTGCATCTGTTCGTAACCAAAACCGTGGCTGCCGGCGTGCATCGAGGCACAGCGCAGCAGCAGGTTGCCCAAGCGACCCCAAGAGAGATTGCCGAGACAATCCTCGGTGAAAGGTTCCACCACATAAGTATAGATGCTTGACTTGCTGTCCATTGTATTTATCAGGATGTAAATTCGGTTTGGCTGTTCAAGGCAGGCTCACTCCCGGTTCAGTGTGCTCAGCGCAGGTGATAAGCATATTCGACGGGGATATTATCCACCATTCAAACAACCCGGCCATCGCCTCATCACAAGGAAGCGAAGCGGCCTTCATATCATCATTTAGGAGTGTAGACGAAGCGAAGTTAAGGATAAATAAAGCATACGGCAAACTTTATCATAATAAATCCTTAACTTTGCGCATATTTTTACTGCCAAGAAACTTAAATCGCAATCAATATGAAGAAAATTTTTCTGTTTGTGGCCGGCTTGTTCTCCATCTGTACGGCCCTGAACTTCCAGCCCGCACAGGCTCAGGAAAAGAGGCTGACGCTGGACGACATGGGTGCCTATTACCCTGAATATGTTTATGGCGTGAACCCCCTGGCCGACGGCGAAAGTTATTCGCAGCTGGCCGACGGCGGCAAGCGCATCGTGCGCCGCTCGTTCAAGGACGGCAAGGAACTGGGCGTCATCTTCGACGTGGAGAAGGCCAAGGGAAGCACCAAGCTGGAAAGCATCGACGGCTACATCATGTCGCCCGACGAACGCCGCATCCTGCTGCGCACACAGACCAAGCAGATTTATCGCCGCTCCTTCACGGCGGTCTACTACATCTACGACGTGGCCAACAACCGCTTCGAGCCGCTCTCCGACGGCGGACCGCAGCAGGCACCCATCTTCTCGCCCGACGGCAACCTCATCGCCTTTGCCCGCGAAGGCAACCTCTTCGTGGTGAAACTGCTCTTCGGCAATGCCGAAAGCCAGGTTACGAAGGACGGCAAACGGGGCGAGGTGCTAAACGGCATCCCCGACTGGGTGTACGAGGAGGAGTTCTCCACCAACTGCAGCTTCGACTTCTCCGCCGACAGCGAAATGTTGGCGTGGGTGCGCTACGACGAGTCCGCCGTGCCGGTCTACCCCATCCAGGAATACAAAGGGGCCTACCCCACCCTGGAGGCCAACGATGAATATCCCGGCGAGTTCCGCTACAAATACCCCGTGGCCGGTGCCAAGAACAGCGACGTGTCGGTGATGACGTTCGACATCAAGAACCGCGTGACGCGCACCCTGAAACTGCCGCTCGACGCCGACGGCTACGTGCCCCGCATCCAGTTCACGCCGGAAGCCGACAAACTGGCCGTCGTGACGCTCAACCGCCACCAGAACCGCATGGACATCTACATGGCCAACCCGCGCTCCACGGAATGCAAGCTGGCCGTGCGCGAGGAGAACGAACGCTACATCGGGGAGCAGGCTTACGGCAGCCTGAAGTTCTACGGCAACCACTTTGCCTACATCTCCGACCGCAGCGGCTACAAACATATCTACTGGTACAACCTGAACGGACAGCTGGAACGCCAAATCACGCAAGGCGACTACGACGTGAGCAGCTTCTACGGCTACGACGAAAAGGCGGGCCGCTTCTACTACGCCTCGCACGAGGAAAGTCCGCTGCGCACCGCCGTCTACAGCATTGACAACAAAGGCAAGAAACGCAAACTCTCAACGGAAACGGGCACGAACGCCGCCACCTTCAGCACCACGATGAAGTATTTCCTCAACGTCTACTCCTCGGCCCAACAACCGCCCGTCACCACACTCCGCCAGGCTACCGACGGCAAACTGCTCAGCACCATGATCGACAACGAGGAGGTGAAGCAAAAACTCACGCCGATGCTGGGACAAAAGGAGTTCTTCTCCTTCAAGACTTCGGAAGGGGTGGAACTGAACGGCTGGATGATCAAGCCGCAAAACTTCGATGCCTCGAAGAAATATCCCGTCATCATGTACCAGTACTCCGGTCCCGGCTCGCAGGAGGTGAAGGATTCCTGGAACATGGGCTTCTATCCCGGCGGCGTGTTTGAAAGCTACATGGCCGACCGTGGTTTCGTGTTCGTATGCGTCGACGGTCGCGGCACGGGTGCCCGAGGAGCCGACTTCGAGAAGTGTACGTATCTGCACCTCGGCGACCTGGAGTCGAAGGATCAGGTGGAAACGGCTCTTTACCTGGGTTCGCTTCCCTTTGTCGACAAGGACCGCATCGGCATCTGGGGCTGGAGCTTCGGAGGTTTCAACACGCTGATGTCGATGAGCGAAGGGCGCAACGTGTTCCGCGCCGGCGTGGCCGTGGCTGCCCCGACCAACTGGAAATACTACGACACGGTCTACACCGAACGGTATATGCGCACACCGAAAGAGAACCCCGACGGCTATGCCACCAACCCCATTCAGCGTGCCGGGAAACTGCATGGCGACTTGCTGCTCATCCACGGCACGGCAGATGACAACGTACACTTCCGCAACTTCACCGAGGTGAGCGAAGCCTACGTGCAGCAGGGCATCATGTTCCGCCAGCAGGTCTACACCAACCGCAACCACTTCATCCTGGGCGGAAACACGCGCCGCCACCTGTTCCAAACCATCAGCGACTTCTTCATCGAAAAGCTGCAAGGACCAAAGCAGTGAAAGGTGAGAGAAAAATGAAACAAAAGCTGAAAGTTTTGATTTTCTTCTTCCGAGCCGCATCCTGCTTTATAATAATAATCTGACAAAAGGATGAAGCGGCAACAACAGCCGCTCCTCCGCTTTCCGGCAAACCATTCCACCCTTCACCGGCACGAAGTCTGTTCCCAACAATCCGGCAGACGCGCCGGTGAAGGGTTTATTTTTACCCCAAAGACAACCGAATACACCTTATATATACGTGTTTTTTTGCCCGAAAAAAGCGTTCACTCCTTCACACACAAGCCGTTTCACGCTCAAAATCAGTCATTTCCGTGTGAACACTTGAAAATTCAACCCTTCACACGGACACCTAAAGTGTGAATGATTGAAATCCCAACCCTTCACACAGAATCTAAGGTGTGAACACTTGATATTCCAACCCTTCACACAGACGCCTGCGATGTGAACACTTGAAAATCCAAGCCTTCACACTCTTTTCCTATGATAATCAGAAGCAAAGCATACATCCTGTGAATGGGTGAATGCTTTTTTCGGGATTTATTCACGTATATATAGCGCGCGTGAAGCATATAATAGTGCGCGTGAAGCATCGGGAGAAAGGTTGCATCACCCCACTCCACTCCCACAACCAAACATTCACCGGCCAGCTGGATGGCGCAGCGCCCCCAGCCCCGGATGGGCGGAACCCCTCCCACAAGTCCCGGACTATTTTCTCCTACTCGCCGAGTTGTGAAAAATAGTCCCGGACTTGTTGGAGGATAGTCCCTGGCTTGTGCGGGAGTGGGTGTTCATGGGCTTGTTTCCCATGTCATCCGTGCCCCTGTACCGTAATCCGTGAATGCCATGAACCGCCCGTCCCTGACAACCATGAAGACCGAAGCCCGGTTTGTCTATGCCGTGGTGTTATTCTCCGAGCCTGTCCCTTGCAGACCGAGGCAGAAGCTGTTCCTGTTCTCTTCCCTTGCCGCCATCCACGATTCCTTCTCCGTTGTGCAGATAGGCTGCACACTCGGTCATCTCGGTTTCTCTTTTGCTTACACTATGTTTTAGCGCATTGCGTACATTATTCGGTCATAAGGAAACAAAAAAAGGAGGGCGTTTCCGCGTCCTCCTCTTCTTGTGTATCTTACTCGTATATGTCACCAACCATAGTTTGTGGCATATATTGATAATCAAAGAGTTACACGTAATACGGTGGAAAAGTCCTATCGAGGATGTTTTGAGTTTGTTTATTTGATGGAAAAGTATAATTTTGCATTTGCAAAAAGTGTGTAAAGCAC
>SFPC01000024.1 GCA_004552195.1 Bacteroidales bacterium
TGAATCAACAAGCGCGGATGTATTTTGTACAAGTCGCCGAGTAGTGATTACAACTCGGCGAGTAGGAAAAAATTGTCCTGAACTATTTTCTACATCTCCACGATTGTTTTGAAACATCCGCAGCAATGCTACTGCATGTTCTGAACTTCTTTGACTGTTTTCAAACTATCTGAATCTGCCAAGTGATTTCATCAAAGCTACAGAGTTGGAATGGAAGAAACAGACATCGAAGAGAAAAACTCAGTGGACGACAGTCATAATCGCCACTATAGCTTATTGAAAATGTCTACATGACAGGAAGGACAGAGTGAGCAACCTGTAATCTGTCTGAAAATAGTAGTTCCCTACGCGCGCGCATGTATTTAAATACGTATTTCTTTCCGTGAAAAAAAACTTCAATCATTCATATATTTACTGTTTCTCCTTGATTTTCAGTCATCGAGTACTTCATAATAGATGAATGATTATGAACCTCTATGTTTCATAGGGACACTTTTCCTTGTATGCGTTTGACACATCCAAAACCGATAAGATTATGCGCTCTCACGAACCAATGAAACACAAGATGAAATAGGAATGTATTATCTCAACCGATGAATGTTTGAAAACACGATCATTCATATAGTAAAAGACTGAAAATCAGAGGTAAAACATACCTTCATGAAGGAATGAACCTTTTTTTCACGAGTAAAATAACGTATATAGAGAGGGGATATATGAAGGGGAGAATAAGGGGACAAGTCCTGAATATGTCATTCTAAACACAATCGGCGGAGATCATACATCGAACCGTTGTAGATGTTCAAATCTACTTTTTCTTTGATGCCGGGCAGACGGCCGCAGTCCGTATGTTGCCAAAACTTCCACGCTCCCTTATAGGTGAGTGAGCGAACATAGTAGTGAGCTATCCAATAAGGGTAGCGGTCGAACTCCGGTGTGTTGAGATAAGAAAGTCGAAACTTGTAGTTCGTATATAGAATGGGAGGTACGCCGTAAGCTTTTTCCACTCTTTTCAGCCATTCCAAAGCAGCCTTGCGTAATTGCGCGGCAGAGAGTCCGCCGGTTTCTTCGATGTCCAACACCGGAGGTAGGTCGCCCTCTTCCAAATGTGCCTGCCGGAGGAAATACTCGGCTTGTTCGCGCGCCGGCACGAGCGGTTTGAAATAGTGGTAAGCTCCGCGCAAGAAACCGTACTCGCGGGCTTGGTAGAAATTGTCGTTGAAATTTTCGTCCAAGAAACTTTTGCCTTCTGTGGCTTTGACAAATACAAAGCAGATGGCTTGTTCGCCAATTTGGGCTTTCGCCAATTGCTGCCAATCGATGGTGCCTTGGTGATGACTGATGTCAATGCCACGGATAGAGTAGCCTTCGGGGTACACTTCATTGCCATACAAAGCCTGCCAGCGTGAGGTATAGGGAGCAACTACATAGATGTAAACTAAGTAGCAGACCAAAGCGGTTACGGCCATCCATCCCAAACGGATAGAGATATGGCGCAAGGAAGACGATGCATGATTCGGTTTCCGCTTGCTTCGTGCCCGTCCACTGCCTCCCGCGCGCTTTCGACCGTTCGATGCGACGCTGCGGCGTGGGCTACGGCGGGAAGGAGTATGTGTGGAACGATTGGTTTGCATGGTTGAAGTTTTTGAAAGAGGTGCAGGTCGTGAAGGGATTATTCCTTCATCATAATGGCTGTATAGATACGTCCTGATTGGATGCCCAAGCGGCGGGCGGAGAAGAAGCTGTCGGAATGGGTAAAAGTGCAGAAGGGGGAAACGCGAATTTGCTCAAGGGGCACGCCGCCTTCTTCCAACAGAAAAACATTGGCGGCCTGCAAGTCTAAGTGCGGACGTGGCGAAACGGATGGATTGGCTGACGTGGAAGGATAAGACACAACGGCAGAAGGGAAACCGGCTTCGGGAGTGGTGAAGAGTGAGGCTACTTCTTCGCCCACTTCGTAGGCAGCAAGAGAAATGCCCGGCCCCAGCTGCGCCAACACATCGGTAGGGCAGATGCCGTAACGTTGTTGCATCAGACACAGGGTTTTCGTAGCAATATGCTTGATAGTTCCTCGCCACCCGGCATGAATGGCGGCAGCCACTCGATTTTTGGGGTCAAACAGCAGGATGGGGATACAATCAGCTGTGGAAACACCAATGCAATGCTCCGGCTGGTCCGTAATCAGCGCATCCACTTCTTCCAAAGCACGGAGTTGTTCATCTTGGGGCAGGCTTAGAAACGCCCGGTCGATACAGGCAATGTTGTCTGTATGCGTCTGACGGGGCAACCACAGCTGCGAGAGTGCAAGATCCAACTGCGCAGCGAGCCATTGGCGGTTGCGCGCCACACGTTCAGGGGCGTCTCCGCAGTAGTGCGTAACATTGAATGCGGCATAGCTGCCCATATCGCCTATTTCCTGTTCCGTCAAGGGAAAGGGGGAAACACGCGTGGTGGAGAAAGCCTGAACTGAGGGATGTAGCGGATAGTGGAGCAAGGTAGTGAGCCGGGACATGATTGGAAGAGTGTTGTCGGAAACAGAAAGGTAAAGGATTTTGGGCGATTTGGTTGAAGCCGCTCAACGGACGAAGCGCCAGGGACCTCGACCCACGCCTTTGAAACATGACGGGAAGAAATCAGTTTTCCAAGTCTTCTATTTCGTACACATCGACTTCATCCCAGTCTTCCTCCTCATTGTCCGTATCTTCCGGTTCCAGTCCTGCATCCCAATCAGCGAAATCTCCGGCGAGCATCGTCGTATCTCTGTCGCGATGGACCAAAGTGCCGCCTTCGGTAACCGACTGCAACTTATTGCTTTCACTGTTGAGTTCTTCCCAAAGCATATCCTTAAGCTGCTGGAGGCCAAAGCCTGTAACGGCGGATATGTATACTACGGGCAAGTCGGCCGGAAGTTCTTCGCGGAGCATCTCCATCAGTTCCTCATCAAGGAGGTCGCATTTCGTAACGGCCAACACACGATGCTTGTCGAGCATTTGCGGATTGAACTTTTCGAGCTCAGAGAGCAGAATTTGGTATTCCCGCCCGATATGCTCGGTATCGCCCGGCACCATAAAGAGGAGCAGCGAGTTGCGTTCGATGTGGCGTAGAAAGCGCAGTCCCAGACCGCGCCCTTCGGCGGCTCCTTCAATAATACCGGGAATGTCGGCCATGACAAACGATTTGCCATCGCGATAGGCCACCACGCCGAGGCTCGGCTCCATGGTGGTGAAAGGATAGTTGGCAATTTTTGGGCGTGCGGAAGAGAGCGCAGAAACCAACGTAGATTTTCCGGCATTGGGAAAACCCACCAAGCCCACATCGGCCAGGAGTTTCAGTTCCAAAATCACCATCATCTCCTGCATCGGTTCGCCGGGTTGTGCGTAACGCGGAGCCTGATTGGTGGCGGTGCGGAATTGCCAGTTGCCCAATCCGCCCCGACCTCCTTTCAGCAGCATCACCACTTGTCCGTCGGCTACCACATCGCAAATATATTTACCTGTTTCGGCGTCGTATGCCACTGTGCCGGGAGGCACGTCAATGTAACGGTCAGCACCGTCCGAACCATGCGAGCAACATTTGGAACCGTTGCCACCATTGCCGGCAAACACATGGCGTTCGTAGCGCAAGTGGAGCAACGTCCAGTAGTTGTGGTTGCCACGTAGATAGACATGGCCACCGCGGCCGCCATCACCGCCATCGGGTCCACCGTTGGGTTGATATTTGGCGCGGTGCATGTGCATGGAACCTCTGCCGCCCTTTCCGGAACGGCAATATATTTTCACGTAGTCGACAAAGTTCGATTCGGGCATGTAGCAGATTGATTTGTGTGGGGTAGGGGGAATTAGGGAATCAGGTTATGGTAGCTTCGCACCCAAGTTATAAGGTTACATGGTTAGTCGGTGTGGCACCATATTGTCGTTAAGAGGTAGTTTTATGACCTAATAACCAATTAACCTTTTAACCTCAACCCTCGGATTTTCAAAGCTGGTCAATCACCGCGCAAAGAGCCGCGTTGATTTCCTCCAAAGCACCGTAGCCTTTCACGGTATGGCGTATACCTTCAGCTTCGTACCAGGCAATGAGCGGAGTGGTTTGAGCGTGGTAAACATCCAGGCGTTTCTTGATGGTTTCATCGTTGTCGTCGGCACGGCCTGATGTCTTGCCTCGGTTGATGAGTCGTTCCATCAGCATTTCTTCGGGCACATCGAGTTCAAGCATGGCAGCCACTTCCGTATGCCGTTCAGCCAACATAGCTTTGAGAGCTTGGGCCTGCGGCACGGTGCGCGGGAAACCGTCGAAAATTACGCCTTTGCAGGGGCAGAGGGCATCGTAGGTAGCGGCCAGAATGCTGATCATCAGGTTGTCGGGAATGAGTTGGCCTCTGTCAATAAATGCTTTGGCTGTCTGGCCGAGTGCAGTTCCTTGTTTGATTTCAGCGCGCAACACATCGCCGGTGGAGATGTGCTTGAAACCATATTTCATAACGAGCAGGTCGCTTTGGGTTCCCTTGCCGGAACCGGGAGCACCGAAGATGACAATATTTTTCATGGGGAGAAATATTTGATTAGAAAATAGACATTATCAATTGTAAGAAAGGGAGGTGAGGTTAAGGCATTCGGATGTATATAGCGATACGCTTACGCCTCTACCACGGTATAGATATTGCGAAGGTTGCGTCCCTCGCCATCGTAGTCAAGACCATAGCCCACGATAAACTCGTTGGGAATTTCAAAGCAGGAGTAAGGAATGTCAAGATCCACTTTCAGATTGCCTGGTTTGACGAGCAGCGATGCAATGCGAATGTCCTTGGGATTTTTCTCTTTGAGCAGTCGGAGCAATTCCTGCATGGTCAGTCCGGAGTCGATAATGTCCTCCACGATGACCACCGTGCGATTTGTAATGTCCTCTTTCAGACCAATCAGTTGGCTGACCTTACCGGTGGAAGTTGTGCCTTCATACGAAGAAACTCGGATAAAGGAAATTTCGCAGGGGATGTCAATGCCGCGCAGCAAATCTGCCGCAAAAACAAAAGAGCCATTGAGAACCGCCAGGAACAAAGGATGTTCATCTTTAAGGTCTGCACTGATGCGTGCGGCTACTTCCGCCACACGTTGCATGATTTTCGCTTCGGGAATAGAAACCGTGAACTCACGGTCGCGAACCTTTATTTTATCCATAGCTTAATTAGTTTTTGCGTGCAAAGATAGTGCAAGGCGAGTGCAAAGAAAAATGAAAAGCCGTGCAAAGTGAGAGAAAAGAAAGAAAAAACCGCAAGGTTTTATTATTTCTTTTCCGAACTGCAGCCGACTTTATGTAAAAGCCGAAGGATTTTCATTTAAAGTAACTCTCTGTATGCCTTTTGTACTACCTTTGCCGCCATGAGAGCTTTTGAATTGCATTCAGACTACCAACCTACGGGCGACCAGCCCGAAGCCATACGCCAGCTGACTCAAGGTGTGAAGGATGGAGAACCGGCCCAGGTGTTGCTGGGAGTAACCGGTTCGGGAAAAACTTTTACCGTGGCCAACGTCATTGCCCAAGTGGGAAAACCGACCTTAGTGCTCAGCCACAACAAAACTTTGGCCGCACAATTATATACCGAGTTCAAGAGTTTCTTTCCCAATAACGCCGTAGAGTATTACGTATCCTATTATGATTATTACCAACCAGAGGCTTACATCGCTTCGACCGACACTTATATAGAGAAAGACCTGGCCATCAATGAGGACATTGACAAATTGCGTTTGGCCGCCACTTCGGCGTTGCTCTCCGGTCGCAATGACGTGATAGTAGTTTCGTCCGTGTCGTGCATCTATGGCATGGGCAACCCCGCCGCTTTCTACGAGAGCGTCATTGAGTTGCAGGTTGGCAAAATACTCAGCATGAACAGCCTGCTCAACAAACTGACCGACTGCCTTTATGTGCGCAACGACGTGGCTCCCAAGGCCGGCAATTTCAGGGTGAAAGGCGACACCGTGGAGGTTTATCTGGCCTATGCCGACGACATGATGCGCATCAGCTTTTGGGACAACGAGATAGATGCCATCGAGGAAGTCGACCCCCTGACCGGCCACCGCACGGCCTCCTTTGAGGACTACAAAATCTATCCCGCCAATCTGTTCATCACCTCCAAGGAGAGTGTGGAAAGGGCTATCCGCCAGATACAGGACGACCTGATGGCGCAAGTGGCGTTGTTCAAGGAGGCCGGCAAGGAACTGGAAGCGCAAAGGCTGAAGGAACGGGTGGAATACGACATCGAGATGATACGCGAGCTGGGCCACTGCTCCGGCATTGAGAACTATTCGCGCTATTTCGACGGCCGCGAAGCAGGCACGCGGCCTTTCTGCCTGCTGGACTTCTTCCCCGAAGATTTCCTCATGGTGATAGACGAGAGCCACGTCTCCGTGCCGCAAATTCGCGCCATGTACGGCGGCGACCGTTCCCGTAAGGAATCGCTTGTCAACTACGGTTTCCGCCTGCCGGCAGCTTTGGACAACCGTCCTTTGAAGTTCGAGGAATTTCATGAGATGGCGAAGCAGGTAATCTACATCAGCGCCACACCGGCCGACTATGAGCTGGAAGAAAGCGGTGGGGTAGTGGTGGAACAGGTGGTGCGACCCACAGGACTGCTCGACCCGCCCATAGAGGTGCGCGACACGGACTATCCGGTCGATGATTTGATGGAGGAGATACGCCAATCGCAACAGGCGGATACACGTGTATTGGTCACCACTCTGACCAAGCGCATGGCCGAAGAACTGACGGATTACCTGCTGAAGAACGGCGTAAGCACGGCCTATATTCACAGCGATGTCGACACACTGGAACGTGTACAGATCATGAGCGACCTGCGGCGCGGCATATATCAGGTACTGGTGGGAGTGAACCTGCTGCGCGAAGGACTTGACCTTCCCGAAGTGAGCCTCGTGGCCATTCTGGATGCCGACAAGGAAGGCTTCCTGCGTTCTGCCCGTTCGCTGACACAGACTGCCGGACGCGCCGCCCGAAACGTGAACGGCAAGGTCATCATGTACGCCAAGACCATCACGCAGTCTATGCAGCAGACCATTGACGAAACGGAGCGCAGAAGGGCCAAGCAGATGGCGTACAACGAGGCGCACCACCTCGTGCCGCGCCAGATTGTGAAGTCGCTCGACCAGAATGCGCTGGCCTCACTCTCGGCCAAGGGAGCGGAACAGAAGGCGCAGCACGCCGGCCTCTCCCTGCAGACGAAAGGCTATGCCGCTTCGCAGAACGACTACCTCCGCGCGGCGGAACCGGCTGCGGCTTACGGCAAACAGCCCATGGACAAGCAGGAACGTATCGAACAACTGAAAAAACGGATGAAGGAAGCAGCGGCACAGTTCGACTTTATCCTCGCCGCCCAGCTGCGCGACGAACTCCTGGCCTTGGAAAAGGAATAGGCACACCACGACTGCTGACAACAAACAATGAGGTTATCAAGCCACACCGGGCTTTCAGGCCAACAGCCTTGCGCTCCGGTAACTTGATAACCTCATTTTGTATCATATCATCCCCAGCGGCGGACTATTTGAGCACCACGCGGTCACCCAGCACGCTGGCAAACATCCGTTCCACCTTGGTCAGTTCCATGTATTCCTGGAGCAGTTTGTTGTATCGCTCCGGCGCGTGGACCACCTCCGGCTGTTTCATGTCTGCTAACAGCTGTTTCAGGCGTTGGCGGATAAGCGCGTATTTGAAGTCGTGCAACAGCCGGGGCACGATTTCCTCCAGCCGGTACTGTTCGTCCACATATTCCGCCTGATGGCGTTCGCTCAACGTGTAGCGTTCCTGTCCCATTCGTGCCGCGAGTGTACTAACTTCTGGATTTTCGTGTTGACTAAAATAGCTCAGGGAATTCCAATCCTTCTCTTCGGCGTGTGCCACCGCTTCGCTGAGAATTTGCCGGCAAACGGGGTGTGCAAGGCTGATATCGTCAGCTTTCAAGTCCTCGTCAATATACTGTGCTACGCTGACGATCTGTTCCTCATCGTTCTCCTCGTCGTTAGCCACCTTCATCGGCTTGCCGCCATGGCGTATGACCATGCTGATGAGTAATTCCTCCTCACTCGAAGCCTGCTGGGAAGAGAGTAGGAGAGGAGTGGGGGATTTTCCTTCCTCTGAACGGTTTTCACTCTGTTCGCCAGAGGCTTTCTTTTGCTGCTCCTGTACTTTTTGGCGGTGTTCTTTGTTGATTTCGTTCACAATTAAGGCTTCGCTCACCTCTAAACTCATGGCACATTCCTGAATGTACGTTTGGCGCACGATTTCGTTGGGAATGACCGCTATACTCTTGACTACATTAGAGATGAGTTCGGCTCTTTTCAGCGGGTCGCCCTGAACGTCGCCCAACAGCAAGTCTGTTTTGAACTTGATGAAGTCCACCTGATGTTGGTCGATATAATCCTGCACCTCCTGGGGCTTATGGTGCCGGGAGAAGCTATCGGGGTCCTCACCGTCGGGCAGTAGCAACACCTTCACGTTGAGCCCTTCGGCCAGCAGCATATCAATACCGCGCAGACTCGCCTTGATGCCTGCCGCATCACCGTCGTAGAGCACCGTGATGTGGTTCGTGAAACGGTGGAGCAGGCGGATTTGCCCCTCCGTGAGCGACGTGCCCGACGAGGCCACGACATTCTCTATGCCGCTTTGGTGCATGGAAATCACGTCGGTGTAGCCCTCCACGAGGAAGCAGTGCCCCTTGCGCACAATCGCGGTTTTGGCCTGGTAGAGGCCGTAAAGCTCGTTGCTCTTGCTGTAGATTTCACTTTCGGGGGAGTTAACGTACTTCGCCAACTTCTTGTCGCTGCTGAGAATGCGGCCGCCGAAGGCCACCACCTTGCCCGAAACCGTATGGACCGGGAAGATGACGCGCCCATGGTAGCGGTTTTCTAACCGTCCGTCGTCGCGGCGGTAACAGATGCCCGTTTTCAGCAGATATTCCTCACTGAAGCCGTGTGCCAAGGCGGCCTGCGCGATGCCGGCCTGCGCTTCCGGCGCATAACCCAGGTGGAAGCGTTCAATCATGTCGTCGCGCACCCCGCGCGAACGGAAGTACGCCAGTCCTTTCGCCACACCTTCCACATCGTTCCTCAGGGCGTTCTGAAAATACTCCGAAGCCCATTGGTTGAGCGCGAACATACTTTCGCGGACGCTTTGCCGCGCGCGTTCCTCGTCCGTCATGGCTTTATCTTCCACTTCGATGCCCACGCGCCGTCCCAGCCACTTGATGGCTTCGGGGAAAGTCATCTGTTCGAGTTCCATCAGGAAACCCACAGCCGTTCCGCCTTTGCCGCACGAAAAGCACTTACACATCTGTTTGGCCGGCGAAACGGTAAAGGAAGGTGTCTTTTCGTTGTGGAAAGGGCAAAGTCCTTTGTAGTTCGCACCGGATTTCCGTAGGGTAACAAATTCTTTCACCACGTCGACAATGTCTGTGGCATCAAGAACACGTTGCACGGTGTTTTGGTCTATCATGGTTAAATGGTTTGCTATATATATAATATGGTATGGGAGAGGCTGTCGGCAGCGAGGCCGGTTTCCGATACAAGGTCTTACCAGAAATTTCTATTAAACATAACCGTCATTCCAAAGTTTTACAACAGTCAGTGCAGAGTGGCTGGCAAAACGGACGGACGGCTGCGCGGAGATGGCTGATCCAAAAACAGGAAACATGAACCACCGAACAGTGACCATGAAGTCTGAAATGATAACCACGAAACATGAAACAGAAGCCGTGAAGGTTGAAGCCGGCACGATCCATCCTGAAACCGGAATGATATGTCCAATGACAGAAGCCGCCAATTCGGAATTGGCTGTCACTGATGCCAGATAAATTCCGACAACCGTTTACAGGAAAAATCCGGCTGTCCAATACGTGAGCAAGGAAGCTACGTAAGCCACCACGGTGGTATAGACTGCGGTGAAGGCAGCCCAACGCCATCCGCCGCTTTCGTTGCGGATGGCTGCCAACGTGGCGAGACAGGGAAAATAAAGCAGCACAAACACGAGGTAAGCCAAGGCTGTTGCCGGCGACATCTCGCTGGTGAGGGCCTGTGACAGGCTGACGTATTCGTCATCGCCACTTTCGGGCTGCGCAGCGTCGGCATACATCACGGAGAGCGTGCTGACAACCAGCTCTTTCGCGCCTATGCCTGACAGGATGCCCACGCTCATGCGCCAATCGAACTGCATGGGAGCGAACACCGGCGTGGTGATGCACCCGAGGCGTTCCAGATAGGAACCGTCGGCTGTTTCGGCGGCGGCCACCGTTTCCTGCGTTTCCATCGTCAGTTTTTCCGTTTCGGAGGCCGGTCGCGGGAAATAATCCAATGCCCAGACAATCAAGGAGAACACGAGTATCAGGCCGCCCATCTTGCGCAGGTATTGCCGTCCCTTCTCCCACGTATGGCGCAGCACGGAACGTGCCGACGGCAGGCGGTATGGCGGAAGTTCCATGACGAAGGGCAAATCGGGGGTGCCGATCTTGAGTGTACGGCTGAAGAGTTTGGCCGATGCCATGGCGCATAATACGCCTATAAAATACAAGGCGAGCATCACCCAAACGCCATATTGCGGGAAGAAGGCGGAAACGAGCACCACATACACGGGGATGCGGGCCGAACACGACATGAAGGGCAGCACGAGCATCGTGATCAGCCGGCTGCGCGGGTTTTCGATGGTACGGGTCGCCATGACGGCGGGCACGTTGCAACCAAATCCCATCACCATGGGTATGAACGATTTGCCGTGCAGGCCGATGCGGTGCATCAGTTTGTCCATGATGAAAGCCGCCCGTGCCATGTAGCCGGAGTCCTCCAGGATGGAGATGAAAAGATACAGGATGAGGATGTTGGGCAGGAAGACAATGACCGCCCCCACCCCACTGATGGCACCGTCGGTCACCATGTCGCGCCACAGTCCCTCGGGCAGGCAGAAAGAGGCGAAGTCAGCCAGTTTGGCGGCCAGCCATTCAATCCAGCCCATCGGATAGGCTCCCAGTTCAAAGGTGGCGTAGAACACCAGCACCAGGGTGGTGATGAATAGAGGGAAGCCCCACAGGCGGTGGGTGGCCACTTGGTCAATTTTCTCGGTGAGCGTGCTGCCTGCCGCGCGTTGCCGTGGCCGGTAGGTTTCGCGCAGAGCCCCCTGCACGTAGCCGTATTTGGCGTGAGTCAACGCCTCCTCCGGCGATTCGTGGAGTTCCTGCGCCAGACGTTGTGTTTCTTCGTATCGCACCGCCACGAGTTCGTCGTGTTGCGGCAGACTCTCTACCAGCCGGCCGGCCTCGCTGTCGCCCTCCAGGAATTTGATGGCCAGATAGCGCGTGGAATAGCGCGAACGGAGGGCCTGGTTTTTCTGGAAAACGAATTTGATGCGGTCAATGCTCTGTTCAAGTTCCGGCCCGTGGTTGATGTGGATATGGCGCGCCAGGGCCTCGTTGCGTCCCTGGCTTTCGTACACGGCGATGACGGTTTCGAGCAACTGCTGTAGGCCGCGCCCCGTGCGCGATACGGTGGGCACCATCGGCACGCCGAACAAGGCCGACAGCTGGGCGTGGTCCAGCACGTCGCCGGCGCGTTCCAGTTCGTCGAACATGTTCAGGGCCACCACCATCCGCTGGTGCATATCAATGAGCTGCGTGGTGAGGTAGAGATTGCGCTCCAGGTTCGAGGCATCCACCACGTTGATGACCACATCGGGCATTTCGTCAATCAGGTGGCGGCGCACATAAAGCTCTTCGGGCGAATAGGCCGTGAGCGAATAGGTTCCGGGCAGATCGACCAGCTCCACGTGGTAAGTTTTCTGCGTGGTGCCCGATTCGGCACAGCGTGTGGAGGCGGTGCAAGCCGCACAAACGCTGGTGCAGGCGGGATTAGAACATTGGGAAGTGGACGTAGGGAGCGTGAAGTCGAAGAGTCCCACCTTGGCATCCACGGTCACGCCGCTGTAATTGCCCACGTGTTCGTGTCCCCCTGAAGCCAGGTTGAAGAGAGATGTCTTCCCGCAGTTGGGATTGCCCACCAGTGCCACGCGGATGGTGCGCCGTTTGTCCTCGGCCATCGATTTCATGCGTGCCTGCAGCTGCAGCCGGGCCTCTTCGGCCTCGTCGGCACCTGCGGGCAGGCCCTGGAGTTCGGCGGGCTGGCGCAGGCGTTCATCCGTCGCTGCCTCGCTCTCGCTGACCACCTCAACGAGTTTGGCCTCCTCGCGTCGCAGGGATATTTTGTAGCCCATGATTTCGTACTCTATGGGGTCGCGCAAAGGCGCGTTGAGTATCACCTTCACGGTCTTGCCTTTCACAAAGCCCATTTCCACGATGCGCTTGCGAAAGCCGCCGTGCCCGGCCACCTTCACGATGACGCCGCACTGGCCTGTGGATAAATCGGATAATTGCATGAGTTTGTTCTCTTGGTTTGCGTATGCAAAATTACGTGTTCTGCCCATGTGGGCAATAACCCGATGTGAGTATTTTTTCACGCCGAGCCGAGCCGGCACTCCGCCGGGGCGTACCTCTGCCCTGCCCTACGCTCGTTCCAGCTCCCGGATTTTGTATGGCTGCACCGGCTCTCGGCGTTTCTGTACGCCGACTTGTCAGTGTTTCCCTGCAAGGGTACAACTGTTTCTCAGTAAGGGTACAACTGTTTCCCTGCAAGGGTACAACTGTTTCCCTGCAAGGGTACACTGACAAATCGCCGAGCAGAAACGCGGAAGCGGCGTTGGGAAACGCGGAAGTCGCGTGCAGATTTGCTAACACAGCACGCAGCAACAGCGAAAGCCGGGCGTGGCGCGCCGGGCGGCAGTGTTGAAAAATCCGAATGCACGTTGCCGAAAAGAAAAATAATGTAATTTTGTGCGCAAAAGCAGCCATATTTTACATGAAACCTCTATTAGATTTTATATGGCCATGTCAGTTGCCCTATGAGGAGCAACGCGAATCCATGGCTCAGGTGCTGGAAAGCACACTCATCCACAAGTTTTTTCTCACCGGTAACTATGCCGCTGAAGCGGCGGAAGCATTGGCCGCAGACCCGCGCGTGACGCTCTGCGGCAACCTGGCCGTGGAAAGCACCAAGTTCCTGCGGCAGATTACGCCGAAGCTCACGGCAAAATATACTATGGTGTGGCTCTCGCACCATCGTCTGCAAGTTGGCTACCGCGCCATTGACCGTATGCTCCAGGTGGCGGAGAACAGCATCGAGCGGCCGGACACGCCTTTCATGCTCTACACTGACCGCTACGATGCCAACGGGCCGCATCCGGTCATTGATTACCAGGAGGGGGCGTTGCGTGACGACTTCGACTTCGGTTCGCTCCTGCTTTTCTCCACTTCCACCTTCCCGGACTTTCTGGCGGCGCGTCAGGGCGTGCGCTACAAATATGCGGCGTGGTACACGCTGCGGCTGTTCGTCAGCCAGCAACCGGACCGGCTGGTCCACCTGCGCGAGCCGCTCTACACGGAAACGGAAACGGACCTGCGCACATCGGGGCAGAAGCAGTTTGACTATGTCAACCCGGCTAACCGCGAGGTGCAGCTGGAGATGGAACGCGCCGTGACGGAACACCTGAAAACCATCGGGGCTTGGCTTGCACCCGACGAGCTGGACGATGCCACGGCGGGCGAACCGGAGGATTGGCCAGTTACGGCGAGCGTCATCATTCCCGTGCGCAACCGCGTGCGCACCATCCGCGACGCAGTGGAGAGTGCCTTGGGACAGGAGGGCGACTTCACGTTTAACGTCATCGTGGTGGACAATCACTCGACCGACGGCACGTCGGAAGCCTTGGCGGCTTACGCTGCCGACAGCCGCGTGGTGATCATCCGCCCCAAACGCACGGATCTGGGCATCGGTGGATGCTGGGACTTGGCCATCAGGCATCCGCAGTGCGGACGCTACGCCGTACAGCTTGATTCGGACGATTTGTATTCCTCGACCGGCACCCTGGAACGTATCATCGAGGCTTTCCGTAAGGGAAAGGCGGCCATGGTCATCGGCAGTTACCGCATGGTGGATTTCCAACTGAACACGTTGCCGCCGGGCCTGATTGCGCACACGGAATGGACAGCGGAGAATGGACGGAACAACGCTCTGCGCGTGAACGGACTGGGTGCACCCCGCGCTTTTCGCACGCACTTGCTGCGGCAAATGGGATTTCCGAACACGAGCTATGGCGAGGATTATGCCCTCGGACTGGCTTTTTCCCGGCGTTACCGCATTGCTCGCATCTTCGACGAACTGTATCTGTGCCGCCGCTGGGAGGGTAACTCGGATGCCGCCCTGAGTGTGGAGAAGGTGAACAGGAACAATTTGTATAAGGACTTGCTGCGCACCATCGAGCTGCGGGCACGCAAACGGATGGTCAGCGAATGGAATAGGCCGGTGGACGAGGAGGAAATCATGCGCTTCGTGGGCCGGCAGCTGGACCTCTGGCCGGAAGCGGCGAAACGTGTGGCGGACCTGAAGGAATTGGTACAGATACGCGAACTGCCGCTGGAACAGGCGGGCAGTCTGGCGGTGCAACTGAACCCGGCACGCATCGTGAGCACGGGAGCACGCATCGACAAGCAGGCTTTAAAACAGCGGCCTTGTTTCCTTTGCAAGGAGAACCGCCCGGAGGAGCAGCGTTCGCTGCCTATGTTGGGCTCATTGGAGGTGCTGGTGAACCCCTTCCCTATCCTGCCGGGACATCTCACCCTGCCTACGCGCCGGCACAAGCCGCAGTCGCTGGACTTGCTGGTGCACCAGATGGTGCCGCTGGCAGCCGGTATGCCGCAACACCTGATTTGCTACAACGGTCCGCGAAGCGGGGCTTCAGCTCCCGACCACGCGCATTTGCAGGCGGGACTGCGCGGCGTAGTGCCCTTGGAACGCGACTGGAAAATCTATGAGCCGCGTCTGACGAGGGTGTTTCCGCTGCAGCCGACCGACGAGGCGGAACTGGAACACTTGGGCTACCCGATGACGCACCAACCGCACCTGGGCATTTATTTGCTTCAGGGGTATGCCTGCCCGGCTTTGGTGGTACACACCACACCGGACGAGAAGGTGCCGCACTTGTTGCAAAAGGCGTTGGGCATCCTGCCCGCAGGAACGGAGGGCGGCGAGCCTGACGTGAACTTGCTGGCTTGGCGACAGGACGGGGCACCGACACGGGAGGACGAAATCGTCATCGTGGTGTTTGCCCGGCGCAAGCACCGTCCGGCCTGCTATTTCGCCACGGACCGCACACAAATGCTGGTGAGCCCGGGGGCATTGGACTTGGGGGGCCTGATTATCACGCCGCGACCGGAGGATTTCGAGAGGCTGAATACCTGCACGGCGCAGAATATCCTGCGCGAGGTGTGCCTGACTCCGGCAACGCTGACGGGTCTTTGCAAGAAACTGCAACCGCGCTCTGCACGCGCCAATGCGGAGGATACTGCCGCTCAGCTGGTTACGCCGGATGAGTTGGCCACCCAGCCTGTTCAGGTGGGTATATTGCACGCGCCGGAGGTGGAGTTCACGCTGAATGGCCCTTATACGGCGAAGGGAACGCCGGTGGAGGGCGCACAGAAGGTGCGTTGCAACTCGGGAGGTATTTTGTGGCAGGATAACCTGTACAGCGAGCTGACTTTCCAGCCGCAGACGGACGACGCGACGTTCACGCTGCCGGGCGTGATGATTGGCAAGGAGTTTCATTGGCAACAACAGCAGGCGCAGACGTTTACGGGGATGCTACGTATCGTGGTGTACGAGGAACAGCTGGTGGTCATCAACGAATTGCCGGTGGAGGATTACTTGCTGAGCGTGGTGTCGAGCGAGATGAATGCGGAGGCTCCGATCGAGATGCTGAAAGCGCACGCGGTGATTTCGCGCAGCTGGGTATATTGCCAAATGGCGGCAAGACAAACGGGACGAGGCGGCGACGGCGCAGGGTTCTTCACCGGCTCACGCCGCGACGGGGAACTGCTCCGCTGGTATGACCGCACGGATCATACGCTCTTTGATGTCTGTGCCGATGACCATTGCCAACGCTACCAGGGTATCACGCACGCTGCGCACCCGAACGTGGTGGAGGCGGTGAAGGCTACGGAAGGACAGGTGATCATGACGGCGGAGGGTAACGTCTGCGATGCGCGTTTCTCGAAATGCTGCGGCGGTATCAGCGAACGGTGGTCGACGTGCTGGGACGATGCGCCCCACCCTGCCTACGACACGCCGGTGAGGTGCGCGGAGCCGGGAGCTCCCCTGAGACTGCCGGACTTGACGCGCGAGACGGAGGCGGAACAGTGGATCCGAAGCGCACCGCCGGCGTTCTGCAATACGGACAGCGAGGAGCTGTTGCATCAGGTGCTGAACGCTTATGACCATGAGTCGACACCGGATTTCTTCCGATGGAGAGTTGTTATTGGACAAGATGAATTATGTCGGTTGGTTCAGGAACGGACGGGTGCTGACTTGGGGCAAATCCTACGGCTGGAGCCAGTGGAGCGCGGCACGAGTGGCCGACTGAAACGCTTGCGCTTTGTGGGCACTAAGGATTCCTTGGTTGTGGGTAAAGAACTGGAAATCCGTCGTTTGCTTTCGGCTTCTCATCTGTACAGCTCTGCCTTCGTGGTGGATGCGCTGAACGTGGACGCTGAGACGAAAGTGCCCGAGGCTTTCTGTCTGACAGGGGCCGGCTGGGGACACGGCGTGGGTATGTGCCAGATAGGTGCTGCGGTGATGGCTTCCAAAGGCTATGCTTACCGCACTATCCTGCAACATTATTATCAAGGTACTACAATAGAAACTTTGTCTTGTGATTAAAAAATAGGTGTTCAAAAATTTTTATATGAAGGCTTTCGTATCTGACGAGAAACTGCGGCTGGCCGCAGAACAGGGGGCGGACGGTTATGTCGGCGCAGTGCTTGAGGCCATCAAGGAGGCGGCTGGCGGAGAACTGAACGCGGATGCCATGGAACGGCTCTCCCCGGAACAAATCACGCTGTGGGGCTACTTCATCTTGCGCGACGAAGTGATGGACGGTGGTTTTGTACAACTGATCTATAACGGCTACGGCCCTTTCTTTTTCGACAATCCCTTTGCCAAGGCGATGCGTCTTTGGGGGCTGCACGATTTCAGCAAGGTGCTGTACAAGGCTAAAAAACTATATGACGAAAGAAAACTGGAACTGACCCGCGAACGCTCGGACGAGGAGTTCATGGAACTATTTGAGCAGAACCCGGAATTTGACGAGCTGGACGATTATTTCGTGGAGGAGGAGGAGAATATCACGAACGCTATCGCGGTGTATGTGGATGAACACCTGGATCTTTTCGTGGAGGTCCAGGCATAGTTCCTTCCTTGTATGCTTTCATATCTGCTGCCTTATCTGCTGCCAATTTTCTCTTCCATAGTATCTTGGATAGTATCTTCCTCGCGCCACATTTTCTTCCTGAATAGGCCTTATATATACGGAACTCCCCCGAACCGATTGTCATCGATTCGGGGGAGTTTCCTTGCTGTATAAAGAGATGTTACTGTAGTCCGTATAAAGCGGGTCGCTTACGCTTACTGCATACTGCCTCCCACAATGTCCAACAGTTCAGCTGTGATGGCTTGCTGACGGGTCTTATTGTAGGTGAGCGTGAGCTCGCGAAGCAGCTCGTCGGCATTGTCGGTTGCCACTTGCATGGCAATGACGCGGGCTGCGTGTTCGCTGGCCAGACTGTCGAGCAGCGCGGTATAGACCTTGAGATGGAGCGACCGGGGGATGAGCTGCGACAGCACTTCGGCAGGCGAGGGTTCTACAATGAAGTTCAACGCCGGGGAATGGGGAGAAGCTATTTCTTCCCCACCCTGCCCTGCAGAAAGGCTGAAGGGTAGCATTTCTTCCGTGACGAGCTGCTGCGTACCGGCACTGACGAAATGATGGTATATCAGTTCGGCCTTGTCAATGGCTCCCGACACGTACATCTCCATCAAATGGGCAGCTACCGCAGCGGCGGGTTCGTAGGAGGGGTGGTCCAAAAGTGCGGCATGGTCGTCGGTGAAGGCAAATCCGGCTTTGCGTACGGCATCGGCGGCTTTCTTTCCAATGGGGATAACCTCAACGATTTCCACTCCCGCACTGCGATAGGCGGCTACGTGCTGATGGAAGGCTTTGATGGCATTGGCATTGAAACCTCCACAGAGCGAAGAGTTGGAGGTATAAAGGGCTATGGCCACACGCTTTACCTCACGCTCGGCTGCGTAGGGCGTTTCGGCACTTCCTTCCATACTGGCCACAAATGTGGTCAACATGTGGGATAACCTGCGCTCGTAGGGACGCATCGCTTCGATAGCCTGTTGCGCCCGGTGCAATTTGGACGATGCCACCATCTTCATGGCGCACGTAATCTTTCGGGTGCTGTTGACAGAGGCTATGCGTGTTTTTACTTCTTTGAGTGAGGCCATAGAGTATTATCCTTTATATTGTTCGGCAATGTCTGCCGCAATGCGTTCAATCTCTTTGCAGATGTCTTCTGTCAGTTGTCCTTCTCCAATGGGTTTGAGGAGGGTGTCGGCATAGCTGCTGCGAAGTACCTGAAGGAAGGTATCCTGAAAATCGCGCACCTTCTCAATGGGCACCGTCTTCAACAGGCCGTGTGTACCGCAATAGAGAATGGCTACCTGCTCAGCAACGGGCATGGGGCTGTACTGGGCCTGGATGAGCAACTGGTTGTTCTTACGGCCACGGTCAATGGTCATGGCGGTAACGGGGTCCATGTCGGAGGAGAACTTGGCAAAGGCTTCCAGCTCACGATACTGGGCCTGGTCTATCTTCAACGTACCGGCCACCTTCTTCATACTCTTGATTTGGGCGGCACCACCTACACGGCTCACGGAAATACCGACATCAATGGCCGGGCGGAAACCTTGGTTAAAGAGGTCGGAAACAAGGTATATCTGTCCGTCGGTGATGGAGATGACATTGGTGGGGATGTAGGCGGAAACGTCGCCGGCCTGCGTTTCGATGATGGGAAGTGCCGTCAGAGAGCCACCTCCCTTGACAAGTCCTTTCAGACTGGCGGGAAGGTCGTTCATATTCTCAGCCACTTCTTGCTGGTTGTTGATTTTGGCAGCACGTTCCAACAGACGGGAGTGCAGATAGAACACGTCACCGGGATAAGCCTCACGACCGGAAGGACGACGCAGAATAAGCGAAACTTCACGATAGGCTACAGCCTGCTTGGACAGGTCATCGTAAACCACCAAGGCGTGTTTGCCACGGTCACGGAAGAACTCACCGATAGCAGCTCCGGCAAAGGGAGCGTAGTACTGCATGGCTGCAGGCTCACTGGCCGTGGCGCTGACAATAACCGTGTAATCCATGGCACCGGCCTGACGAAGCGTGTTGACAATATTGGCAACAGTAGAGGCTTTCTGGCCGATAGCGACATAAATACAATATACCGGGTCACCCGTAGCATAGTTGTGCTTTTGGTTGATGATTGTATCGATGGCAATGGCTGTCTTACCCGTCTGGCGGTCGCCGATGATAAGCTCGCGCTGTCCGCGACCGATGGGTATCATGGAGTCAACGCTCTTCAGACCAGTCTGTAACGCTTGCGTTACGGGCTGGCGGTAAATTACACCGGGAGCCTTGCGGTCGAGCGGCATAAGGAACTTCTCCCCTTCAATGGCCTTGCCTCCATCGATGGGACGGCCAAGAGGGTCGATGACACGGCCGAGCATCTGTTCGTTGACTTCAATGGAGGCCACTTTACCCGTACGCTTAACGCTTTGTCCCTCCTTGATGCCTTCTGAGGAACCGAGCAACACAACCCCGACATTATCTTCTTCCAGGTTCATGGCCACGGCCATTACCCCGTTTTCAAATTCCACCAGCTCGTTCTCAGTCACGTGGGTCAGGCCGTAAATGTGGGCCACACCGTCACCGATAGAAAGTACGACACCTACTTCCTCGAACATGGCATCGTTGCTCATGTCGTGCAGTTGGCGCAAAAGCACTTCGCTAACTTCGCTGGGTTTGATATTGTTCGACATATAGTAGAATAATTCTGTTTAAAATTTAAAGCGACAACTCCCGTTTGATTTTGGCCAATCGCGTCCGCACACTGGCATCCAATCGATATGTATCGTACGACAAGATGAAACCTCCTTGGATGGAAGGATCGACAACGACCCTATAGTCAACACGGCATTGGGATTTCTCCTCTACCCATTGCTTCAGTTTTTCAACGAGTTGCGGAGCTACGTCTGTCGGCACAACGAGTTCTCCCTGAATGATGTGTTTGCTTCTGCGGTAAAGCGTTCCATAAGAATGGGCTATGAGCATCATGGATGCGGTGCGCTGCTTCTTTACCACCAACGGAAGGAAGCGTTGCAACGTGTCTGATGTTTTTTCGCCACCGCCCGCTGCTGTAAGGAGTAACTGCAGTTTCTGTTCGTCCGTTACCACGGGATTGATCATCGCTTGATGCAAAGCGGGCAGTTTCACGAAGGTTTGTGCCAACGAAGTCATTTCCGCATAAACGCGCTCTTCTTCGTGGCCTTCCGTTGCGAAACGAAGCAACGCCTTGGCATATCGCATAGGTATAATACCCAAATCCATTTTATCTGAAAGCTGTTACTGTTAGACTTAGGAAAACCGAATGTTCACACTAATAAAGCATGGTGAAACATAGCATCGGCTTCCGTTGTCAATGTCTATTTACAAACTTCATCCAGCAGGCGCTCCATGAGTTTTTGCTGTTCAGCATCGCCTTTGAGTTGTTGACGCACCACCTTTTCCGCAATGGCAACCGAAAGGTCAGCTACAGTCTGGCGGATGTCGCGCAGTGCATTTTCTTTCTCTACGACAATCTGTTCCTTGGCCTCTTGGAGGAGTTTTGCTCCTTCAGCCTGTGCCTTTTCACGTGCCTGCCGCACCATGCTGTCGCCCATAGCCTTGGCCTGGTTGATGATTTCTGCCTGACGTGCGTGGGCCTCGTTGAGCAGTCGTTCACATTCCTGCTCGATGCCGGCCAGCCGTTCGTTAGCCTCATGTGCTTTCTGGAGAGAAGCGTCAATGTAGGCCTTGCGCTCCTCTACCATCTTGGTGATGACGGGGAAGCCGAACTTTGCCAACAGGCAGAACACTACCAAGAAGGCCAAAAGCATCCAAAACAAGAGTCCAAGGTCGGGCGTCAATATGGATGGCAAATTGATAGACTGCATAAATTCAAGTTTTGTTTACCCGGCCGGATGTCGGAAATCATTTCCGAACACCCGGACAGGAATAGCTGTTAAAGGAAAAGGCAAAGCAAGCAGACGATGACGGCGAAGAGAGCCACACCCTCAACCAACGCGGCGATGATGATCATGTTGGAACGGATGTCGCCTGTTGCTTCGGGCTGACGGGCGATAGCTTCCATGGCAGAGCTACCAATGCGACCGATACCCAAACCGGCACCAATGGCGGCGATACCTGCGCCCAAACCGGCACCTAACTTTGCAATTCCTGCTGCTTCTAACAATGCAAGTAGTAACATAATGTTTTAAGATTTATGGTTTATAATTTTGTTCGTTTTATCCAATATCAAGCTGCATGATGTTCTTCCGGATGAGCCAAACCGATGAAAACGGCACTCAGCATCGTAAACACATAAGCTTGGATGAAAGCCACCAGCAGTTCCAGACAGTTCATGAAAATCATGAGCAGGAAGCTCACAATGGTCAAGGGGGTACCAATCACAGCACCCAACTGGCACGTGATGAATATCACACAGGTGAGAGAAAGAATAATAGCGTGTCCACCCATCATGTTGGCGAAAAGACGCACCATCAGAGCGAAAGGTTTGGTGAAGATGCCAAACAATTCTATCACAGGCATCATGGG
>SFPC01000099.1 GCA_004552195.1 Bacteroidales bacterium
GATAGTCGGGACGTACGCCCACCAGGAGCAAGTCGAGCATTTTGGGACGTTTCCAAAGCAGTGCCTTGAGCAGATAGAACCACCCAAAGGGCAACAAACGGCCTTTGGCTTTCTGCAATGCCTCTGAAAGCGATGCCATAGAAATGCCGACGGCCACGATTTCGTTTTGCTCGTTTTCTACGATGCTAACCATGCGCAAATCGAGCACGGGCACGTACATTTTTACATATTGGTCGATTTGCCTCTCCGTCATGCGCGAGAAGTTGAACAGAGGGGCGTAGGCATCGTTGATTAGTCGGAAAATTTGATGTCCAATACCGCTTTCGCGCACTTCCTTCTTGCTCGTGAGTTTGCGGATGTGCAGGTTGTACTTGCGAGCTATGATGTCGGAAATGCGTTTGTGCTTCTCGGGAATTTCGTCGGGAATGAAGATTTTCATCTCCACCCAGTCGGCACTTTTCTCCAGCCCGAGCCGCTCCATGTGGACGGGATAATAAGGATAGTTGTAGATGGTGGCCATGGTGGACAGCTGGTCGAAACCTTCAATCAGCATTCCCTCGGCATCCATGTCGGTAAAGCCGAGCGGACCTTCGAGTGTGTCCATACCCCGCTCCTTACCCCACCCCTTCACGGTATCAATGAGGGCGCGACTCACTTCTACATCGTCAATAAAGTCTATCCAACCGAAGCGCACGGTCTTTTTGTTCCACTGTTCATTGGCCCGGTGGTTGATAATGGCGGCCACGCGGCCTACAATCTTTCCTTCGCGATAGGCCAAAAAGTAGTCGGCCTCACAGAACTCGAAAGCGGCATTCCGCTTGGGCGAGAACGTGTTCAGCATGTCGTCGTAGAGGTCGGGGACGGAGTATTTGTTTTCTTTATAAAACTCGTAGTTAAAGCGAATGAAGCGTTTCAGTTCCGACTTGGTAGAAACTCTTTTTATTTCAACGGACATAGGACCGAGAATTTGAGAAAAGAATGTTTAAAAATATATAGTTAGCGTGCAAAAGTAGCATTTTTCCCATATCTTTTCGGATACTTGACGCTTTTATTCGTAACTTCGCCGCCGAAAACGCTACAGAGGACAGATTTGGCTGCTTGCAACCTCTCAAAAACAATGCTAAAACTCGCACGTGTCGAGGACCCGGTCGTTCAGGTGCTCCACACTGTGAAGGCATCAGACATACCAAAAGCCGAATCCCACTCTGCCTGTTTTCGCTCTGCGGAAGCAGGCTCATTTTTTATCAATTTTTTTATCATGGGATATTTATTTACATCCGAATCGGTGTCTGAAGGACACCCCGACAAGGTGGCGGACCAGATTTCCGACGCCGTGCTTGACCAACTCCTGGCTTACGACCCCCAATCGAAGGTGGCCTGCGAAACACTTGTCACCACGGGACAAGTGGTAGTGGCCGGCGAAGTAAAATCAGAAGCCTACGTTGACTTGCAGGACGTGGTGCGCAAAACCATTGCCCGCATCGGCTACACCAAAGCCGACTACAAGTTTGAAGCGGAAAGCTGCGGCATCTTCAGTGCCATTCACGAACAAAGCAACGACATCAACCGGGGCGTGGACCGCAAAGACTCCTCCGACCCCATGGCTCAGGGTGCCGGCGACCAGGGCATGATGTTCGGATATGCCAACAACGAAACGGACACCTTCATGCCGCTGCCGCTGGCCCTGGCGCACGACATTGTCTACGTGCTGGCGGAAATCCGCCGCGAAGGAAAGGTGATGACCTACCTCCGTCCGGACTCGAAGAGCCAGGTTACCGTGGAATACAACGACAACAACGTGGCCTTGCGCATCGACACGATTGTCGTGTCAACGCAACACGATGAATTCATCACCGCAGCTGAAGCCGGCTCGCAGGAAAAGGCCGACGCACTGATGCTGGCGCAAATCGAAAAGGACGTAAAGGAAATTCTCATCCCGCGTGTCATTGAAGAAAGGGTGAACACGCCCGAAATAAAGGAACTATTCAAGAAAGGTAACATCCGATATTTTGTAAACCCCACGGGCAAGTTTGTCATCGGCGGCCCCCACGGCGACACAGGGCTGACCGGGCGTAAAATCATCGTCGACACCTACGGCGGAAAGGGTGCGCACGGCGGCGGAGCCTTCTCAGGGAAAGACCCATCAAAGGTGGACCGTTCAGCAGCCTATGCAGCGCGCCACATAGCCAAGAACATGGTGGCAGCCGGCGTGGCCGACGAGATGCTGGTGCAGCTCAGCTATGCTATCGGAGTGGCTCAGCCCATCTCCATCTACGTTGACACCTACGGACGCAGCCATGTGCAGATGACCGACGGCGAGATAGCCGAACGCATCCGCCGGCTCTTCGACCTCCGTCCGGCAGCCATCGAACGGGAATTGGAGTTGCGCAACCCCATCTACGAAGAAACGGCAAGCTACGGCCACATGGGACGCGAACCCCAGACCGTGGTGAAAACATTCCACAGCATGGGACAACCTGACAAAAAGGTGAGCGTAGAGCTGTTCACCTGGGAAAAGCTGAACAAGGTTGAAATGATCAAGAAGGAGTTCGGACTGGCTTAAAGCCCCGCACCTTCTTCAACAAGCAACGGAATAACAGACCATGACCTTTACTATATATAGCGCATCGAGCGGCCAAGTGCCTGCCGTCTATTTGGAGGCGGCACGCACCTTGGGCCGTCTGATTGCTTCGGGAAATCACACGCTGGTCAACGGTGCCGGCCGCACCGGATTGATGGGTGCCTGCACCGATGCCTGCCTCTCAGCGGGCGGAAAGGCTATCGGCATCATTCCTCAGTTCATGATTGACCAAGGCTGGCAACATAGAGGCATGACGGAGTTGATTGTTACGCCCGACATGCACCGCCGTAAAGAATTGATGGCCTCCAAGAGCGATGCCTGCATCGCTTTAGCCGGCGGTGTGGGCACCCTCGAAGAACTGCTCGAAATCATCACTTGGAAACAGTTGGGCCTCTATCTCAAGCCCATCATTATTCTCAACACCAACGGCTACTACGATGCCCTGTTGGACCAATTGCAACGCGCAGCCGACGAGTGTTTCATGCGACCGCAGCACACGGCCATCTGGAGCGTGGCTGCCACACCGGAAGAAGCCATCCGTCAGGCCCTGACCACCCCATTGTGGGACGCTTCGGTACGCAAATTCGCTGCTTTGTAACGCTACAAATAAAAAGAGTGGAATAGTTTGGCAGCAGAGGGACACTCCTATCCATCACAAGTGTGCTTCAGCCCAAACAGTCGGGACTTCAACATTTTCATCCACCCATCATGACGCAAGACACCATTCACTACGTTTCCACTCCGGAACCGGCCGAAGCTGTTGCCACCCCCCATGTAACCGCCCAGGCCGACTCGCTTTCCAGGCCGGCAATCCGTCACATTGCTTCGGCCGACACTATCCCGCCCGACCCTTCCCTGCTCATGCCCTTGCCCTTCAATGAGCCGCTCACCATCGTGCCGCGCATGCTGAAGGAGGATTATTGGGCAGAGGGCCTGGTTCACATTGAAAAATCAGAACTGGCTCAGCAGCTCGACAGCGTATCGGGCATACGGGGCAAAGTAACAAGTTTCCAACCAACGGGAATGGCAGGCGACCCCGTACCTTATCAGTTTAAGACGGACAACTTCGTCACCATCTCCCTCATGGTGAGCTTTTTTCTCGTTGTCTGGGTCATCTCCCGTTCGCGCCATTTTCTGCACAGCCGGGTAAAGGACTTTTTCCATACGCGCCACCACGCCAGCCTTTTTGCTGAGCAAACGCAAAATGAGCTTCGCGGCCAGCTGTTCCTCATTTTCCAGACCTGCTTTGTGCAGGGCATTCTCTATTTCGACTTCACGCAGGAGCACCAGACCGAAGTGTTCAACCAAGTGTCACCCTATCAGATATTGGGCACAGGTGTGGGCATCTGCTGCCTCTACTATTTATTCAAGATGGCGGTCTACTCGTTTGTCAACTCCGTTTTTTTCAGTCGCCGTCAGCGCACCGATTGGAGCGAAACGTATCTGTTGTGCGTGTTAGGCTTAGGGCTGGCTCTATTCCCCGTAGCTTTGCTGGTAGTTTACTTCGATTTGAGTTTTCACACCATGTCGTGGCTCTTCCTTTGTATTCTCTTGCTTGACAAAAGCCTGCTTTTCTACAAATGTTACCGCACATTTTTCAACAGCCCCTTGGGTTTGGTTCATCTTTTTTTGTACTTTTGCACGCTCGAAATCATGCCGTTGCTTATTCTCTTCCGCGCATTGATTTACGCCAACAACTTTTTATTGACAATTAACTAGTTTAACCCGAGCGGCCAGTCCGTCTCACGCCGAAGCCTACTAAGTAGTAATGATCAAGAAGATTCTTGTTTCGCAGCCGAAACCTACTTCCGAGAAGTCCCCTTATTTCGAGATTGAAGCCAAAGAAAACGTAAAGTTCACGTTTCATCCATTCATCAAGATAGAAGGATTATCCGCCCGCGAATTCCGTCAGCAGAAGATACAGATACTCGACTACTCGGCCATTGTTTTCAATTCGCGACACGCCATTGATTTCTTCTTTACCCTATGCAAAGAATTGCGAGTAACTCTCCCCGAAGACATGAAGTACTTTGGCATTTCCGAAACGGTGGCCTTGTACATTCAGAAATACGTTCAGTACCGCAAGCGTAAGGTGTTCTTCGGTAGTACAGGCAAATGGCCCGAACTGGTTACCGTCATGGCCAAGCACAAAACGGAAAAGTATCTCGTACCCCTCTCTGACGTTCACAACGACGACGTGGCACAGATGCTCAACGCCAAAAAGCTGAACCACAAGGAATGTGTGATGTACCGCACGATAAGCAACGATTTTCCGGCCAACGAATCCTTCGATTTCGACATGGTGGTGCTCTTCACCCCCGCCGGAGTGGAATCACTGCTGAAGAACTTCCCCTCCTTCGACCAAGGTTCCACCCGTTTGGCCTGCTTCGGCCCCGCCACCAAAAAGGCCATGGAAGATGCCGGTCTGCGCTGCGACCTCTCCGCCCCCACTCCCGAGGCACGGTCCATGACTGCCGCCATCGAGATGTACCTGGCCAACGAGAACCATCACTAACAATCCAGCATACCAAACCTATCATTGGGCTTATCGGACACGCCGCACATGAAGTCCGATAAGCCCATTATTTTTTCAGGGGTGTGCTATAATTAGCTTGAGATGATTCTGCGGCTATCGCGCCGTAGATGGCTGGTTTGAATGAAGGAGCGTAGCGCGGGCTACGTGACTGAATGAAAATCAGCAAGATACAGTGCGAGAGACGGAGAAGCAGCCAAGCCTATTATAGAATAGCTCCCCTAAAACTAATATATAGAACACCCCTTTAGCACACGCATGAAGACCTACACCTTTGCCAAACCCGAGCACCTGTGCCTCAAGAGCGAGATAGAGGCACTTTTCGGTGCAGGCAGCAGTTCGCTGACCATCTATCCGCTGCGAGCCACGTTCCGCATCCTGCCTTATGCCGGACACGGACCGTATGTCAAAGTGTTGCTCAGTGTGGCCAAGCGCAAACTCCGCCATGCCGTCGACCGCAACCGCGCCAAGCGCCAACTGCGCGAAGCCTACCGGCTGCAGAAGCACCTCCTCATCAACAGATTGCCCGAAGGCACTGCCCTTCACGTGGCTTTCATCTGGCTGTCGGAGAAACCCGTGCCCACAGCCCGCGTGGTGGGGCGTATGGAAACCATCCTGTTGCACATGGCCGAACGGGTACTGAAAAACACCCGGACAACGTCAGCCGAACCTTCTGCCGCCAAGCCATGAAAACCCTGCTCATTCTCCCCATCCGCTTCTACCAGCGCTTCATCTCCCCCCTTCTTCCCCCGGCCTGTCGTTTCACTCCCACCTGTTCGCAGTACGCCATCGAGGCCATCCAGAAACACGGTGCGCTGAAAGGGCTTTACCTCGCCATCCGCCGCCTGCTGCGCTGCCATCCCTGGGGCGGCAGCGGCTACGACCCGGTGCCGTAGGCTCAGGTGCCGCCCGATGGCGGGGATACAAGCCCATCGTGTGCCCATCGTCAAAATCATACCTGTGAACTACCGCTAAGCTAAAGACTTAGCGGCTTCGGAGATAGTTATGCCTCCTCGTTTTTCCTGCTTCTTCCTGCCATTGCTTTTTAGGACACGAGGT
>SFPC01000100.1 GCA_004552195.1 Bacteroidales bacterium
CTAATCTTCAATATGCGCCATGAGAAACCTCTCATGAAAAGAACGGGGGGCGGCAAGCCTTCGGGTGGGGCGGGCCTGCCTTTTTGATGCTGCAAAACTACGGCAAGCGCAGAACAGACATTATAATAAAACGTGCAAACAGTATGAAAAATGTTGCTTCGCCCATTTTTTGATAGTCAAAGCACTGATTTTAGCATGTCTCCCCCTATACGTCCGTTAACGTACGCATTCGCGGAGGCAAGAACAGTCGGTCTTGTTCCTCTGGAATGCCATATCCGACTCCTTTATATACGCTTTTTCAAAGCCGCAAAAATCCTTCAACCCTTCAGACTATGCGCTTCCCGCTATCGGGGCGCGCTCGGGACTTTCACCCATTAGATTATGCCCATGTCGGGCGAACAGGAAGCAGGAGATAAACACCTGCGATGGGTGTTTACCTCCTGCTCTGGTGATGGCAGGCCTCTTTCGTGGGTGAAAGAGAAGCCTTATCAGGATAGTCTTTGTGTCAGAAAGCGGGGTAGCCGTAGTTTTGCGTGTAGCGTCCCAGCGAGAAGTTGTACTGGGCGACAGGGATGGGGAAGTACTCCTCGCCTGCATCAAACTTTGCAACCTGGTAGTAGACGCGCTGGTCCTTTTCGGCTTCGAAGTAGCGGGTCATCACGTCTTTGGCAATACCCCATCTGACGAGGTCGAAGAAGCGTTCACCCTCAAGGGCCTTTTCCAGACGCATTTCGGTGCGCAGAGCCTGGCGTGCATAGTCCTGGGTCCAGCCTTCTGCGGGGTAGAGTCCGATCTTGTAGTTGGCGGCGTCCTTTTCGGGATTGTTGAAGTCCTTCACGTATTCGCTGTCCATGGCACGCTGGCGCACGCGGTTGATGAGCTGTCGGGCCGTTTCGAGTTCTTCGCCCAGTTCAATGAGCGCTTCGGCCTTGTAGAGCAGCAGGTCGGCGTAGCGGATAATCTGCCAGTTGAGTTCGGAAGCACCCCAAGGCCAACCCTTGATCATGTCGGGCGACTCGGGCGAAACCCAGAAACGCTTGGCGCAGTTGTGGCCATAGACACCGCGGTCGCGTACCCACGACTGGCAGGGCGTTTCGCGGTAGGTCTTGTAGGTGATGGTGGGTCGGCCTACTACGAAGTCAAGGCGCGGGTCGACGGTGGGTTCGGTGTTGCTCAGATTCTGGTGCGTTTCATCGATGAACTCCACCACACCGTAGTCGGGGCGCGACTGATAGTCAAATACGGGCAGTCCGTTCTCATCGGTCTGGTAGGCATTGATGAGGTCCTGCGAGGGCAGGAAGAATCCGTCGCCGTGGTAGGGGCTGTTGCCACCCGGGGAGTTGAGAAGGTTGCTCCAGTTGATGCGTCCGCCGTCAGACGAGCCGTCGTTCATGGAGTATTGCACGGAGAATACCGATTCTGGACCATTCTCGTAGGCAATCATGTCCAGCTGCTGGAAGTCCTTGAGGAGGTCGTAGCCCTTCACCTCGTCGATGAGGTCCACCACTTCGCGGAGGAGCTGCTTGTTGACACCCGTAACGGCGTGGGTCTGTTCGTCCTGTTCATAGGCCTCGTAGAGTTTCACCTTGGCGGCATATGCCAGCGCGATGTTGCGATTGATGCGTCCTACTTCGCCCTGCTTTTCGGGAAGGTCTTCAGCGGCGTCGAGCAGGTCGCCTGCGATGCGGGCCAGGTGTTCCTTGCGTGTGAACTGGTCGTTGGGTACGTCAACGTATTCGCTGACCTTGAGGTCCTCGTCGATATAGGGCACCTTGTTGAAGAGTCTGACGAGTTCAAAATAGTGGTGGGCGCGTATCACCTTGACTTCGGCAATGCGCATGTCCCTGTCCTTATACTCATTGGGGTCAGCAGCCTTGAGCACGCGCAGGGCAGAGTTGCAGCGTGAGATGAGGCTGTAGAGGTTGAACCACTTGCCGTCGAGGTTGCCGTTGTTGCTCTGCAGCTGGAAGGTTTCCATGGCGTGTACGTCCCAGACGTCGCCCTCGCCGCCGCCGCCCTTGTAGGCGTTGTCGGCGCGCACCTCGCCATAGCTCCAGTTAGTGGTGGGGCGCATGCAGGGGTCTCCCTGTTCGTTGGTCATGCCGTAGAGCGAGGCGTAGGCGGCATTGACCAGGAGCTCGATGGCCTCGGGAGAGTTCATTACACCGTCCGAGAGGCTTCCCTGTGGCGGGTTTTCCAAAAAGTTGTCGGAGCATCCGGTCGTCATGACGACACAAAGTGATGCCAATATATTCTTCAGTTTCATTGTATCAAAGGTTATTGTATGGTGTGATTTAGAATCCGATTTGAACTCCCAGGGTGAACTGGCGGGGCAGAGCATAGGGATAGCCCAGTCCTTCGGGGTCAGCTCCCTTGTAGGAGGTGATGGTGAAGAGGTTTTGTGCCTGCATGTAGATACGTGCATTCTGCAGCTTGAGCTTGGCACGTACCGACTCGGGCAGGGTGTAACCCAGGGTGAGGGTCTTCAGTCTGAGGAACGAACCGTCCTCGATGTAGAATTGCGAAACCTCGTGCTCGTTGTTGGAGTTGTCGGTGGTGGGGGCGGGAGTGTCGCAATTGTAGTAGCCGGTCTGCAGGAACTGTTCGTAGGCATGAGCAGCAGAGAGCAGGCGCGTTCCGTGGTTGCCGTTCCAGCACTGGAAGAGGTCGGTGTAGTACTTCGAGTTGTTGAAGGCATCGCGGATGATGGCCGAGAAGAACATGTTGAGGTCGAAGCCCTTCCAGCGTGCGCCGAGCGTGAGGCCGAACTGTGCCTTGGGCAGGTCACATCCGATCCAGGTGCGGTCGTTGTAGTTGATCTTGCCGTCGCCGTTGGCATCGACGTACCTGATGCGTCCTACACCGGGCTTGCCGAATTCCACCTGATACTTCTGGCAGTATTCATCGACTTCGGCCTGGCTGTGGAACACGCCCTGCGTCTTGAATCCCATCCAAGAGCCGAGGGACTGGCCCACGAGTGAATGGCCGGCATAGCCGCCGCCATAAGAGTAGTAGATGTCGTCGAGCAGGTCGGTCACTTCGTTTTTCTGGACAGAGACGTTGAGTGCCACGTCATAGCTGAAGTCATTGCCGACATGGTCGCGCCAGGAAACTTGTGCCTCAATACCCTTGTTGACCATACTGCCGCCGTTGTACCAGCAGTATCCGCCTTCGCCGATGGTTGCGATGTAGGGTTTCTCCACGAGCATGTCCTTGGTCTTCTTGTAGAAGTAGTCGAAGGAGACTACGAGGCGGTTCTTGAGGAATCCTGCATCGAAGCCCACGTTGGTCTGGTAAGTACGTTCCCATTTGAGGTCGGGGTTGGTGGCGCGCACGCGGAAGGCACCGGGCGAAAGGGTGTTGCCGTCGCCGTTCATGTTGTAGGAACCGCGGTTGAGGCTCATGAGGTACTTGGCGTAGAAGGCTTCGTTGTCGATCAGGTCGTTACCATTGATACCCCAGGAGGCGCGCAGCTTGAGGTCGGCGAGCCAGTCGGAAAGGGGCTCCATGAACTTCTCGCGCGAAATACGCCAACCGGCAGAGAACGAGGGGAACCAGTCGTAGTTGTGGTCCTTGGACAGACGCGAAGAGGCGTCGCGACGGATGGTGACAGAGGCAAGGTAGCGGTTGTCGTAGGTGTAGTTGAGCTTGCCGAAGCCAGAGAACATGGAGTAGTTCGATGCGCCGGAACCTACATTCTTGTTGGCCGAAACGTTGTCGAGGTAGATGTAGTTGGGGTCTTCGATTTCAAGTCCGGTGCCATAGCCGAAGAAGCTCTCGTTGTGGTACTTCTTGGCTTCCAGACCGGCCAGTGCCATGAAGGAGTGCTTGCCCAGGTCGAGGTTGTACTGGGCGGTATTGGTCCATACCCAGTCCACGTTCTTGGCCGTCGACTGCGTGAGCTTGTTCACATCGTCGCGCAACCATTTCGGTTCGAAGGTCTTTCTGGTCTCGTTGTAGTAGTTGACACCGAAGTTGGTCTTGATGATGAGTCGCTTGATGGGTTCGATTTGCAGATAAGCGTTACCGAACACACGCCAGAACTCGTTGGAGTTGGCCTTGCTGTTTTCGATGAGGCGCATGATGTTGGGCGTGTCGCCGAGGATGTCGTTGATCTGGTCGACATATACGCCCTCCACGTCGTAGACTGCCTTGGCGGGGTGCTGCTTCACAGCGTTCTCTTCGGCGCCACCGGGCATGTCGTGGCTCTGCCACCAGTTCACGGCCACATTGCCTCCCACCTTCAGGCGGTTGTCGAGATAGGCGTAGTCGTTGTTGAAGCGCGTGTTGAGTCGCTGGAAGTCGGTGCCCTTGACGATACCATCGTGGTCAATCCAGTTGATCGAGAAGGTCGAAGAACCATTCTCGGCACCCTTCTGAAGGCCGAGGCTGTAGTTCTGCATCAGTCCGGTGCGGTGAATCTGGTCTTCCCAGTTGGTAGATTGCGGCAGTACGTCGACCCCGTTGAGGTTCTTGTAGGTCTGGAGCTGTGCCTTTTCGCCGCTGCCGTAGACAGAGGAGTTGGGCGTGGCACCGTTGTGTGCATACTTGTAGGCCGACCAGTACACGTCGCCCCACTGGTAGGCATCGAGGAGGTCGAGGCCACTCTGATAGGACTGCAGGGTGAGAGAGGCATCGAAGGTGGCATGGGTCTCGCCCTTCTTGGCGCGCTTGGTGGTGATGATGATGACGCCGTTGGCGGCCTGTGCACCGTAGATGGAGGCCGAGGCAGCATCCTTCAGCACCTGGATGGACTCCACGTCGTTGCTGTTGAGGATCGTACCCACATTCTCGCGGGTCATCACTCCGTCAATCACGTAGAGCGGACCGTTGGCATCGCTGCGGAACGAAGAGGCACCGCGAATCGACGTGTTGGTGCTCAGACCGCCCGGTGTACCATCGGTGGTGATGTTCATACCGGCCACACGGCCCTGCAGCGACTGGATGACATTGCCCGTGGGGATGTCGGCCACGTCCTTCATCTTCACTACCGAAACGGAACCCGTGAGGTCCGACTTTTTCTCGGCCGAGTAGCCTACCACAACCACTTCGCCCATCGTGTTGCTGATCTCCTTCAGTTTAATTACCATCTCAGGGGCGGCCTTCACGGTCGTTCTCTCATATCCTATATAGGAAATGATAAGGTCGCTTCCCTCGGGTACTACCAAGGTAAACTTGCCGCTGAGGTCGGTGCGGGTGGCATTGGTCCTTTTTACAGACGAAAACACACTGGCTCCTATCATGGGCTCAGAATCGGTGGCCGAAATCACGGAGCCTTTCACCGTGATGTTTTGGGCCTGCACTGTTATGGCCATGATACACAGCCATAACGAAATCAGAAGTCTTTTTTCCATATTGGATGTTTTTCGTTTAAGGGTTTCAATGCCGCAAAAGTACGCCCGCTTATAGCTGTAGGATATAACGGATGTTGCATTTGATGAGAAAAAATCGCAGATGCAACATTTGTAATGCAAATAGCACATTTTTTCGCATACAAAGAGGCGAGCCCCGCGTGGATGTGGAGGCGGTTCGGGCTTTGTTCTGTTTCTTCCGCAGATTCCGCGGCTCCTGCGTTGCCCGTACAGCTGGCCCGGTGTCTGCGGTTCTGCCAGCCGGCACGCAGGGGTAGGATTGCAACGCCGAAGAACTGGACCGCTATGGCTACGCCGACATAGGGAATCGAGGACCTGAAGCGGTGTGGCCTCCCACAGCTGCAGACTCTCTTCGTGAGCTCTTCGATTTTCCGCACTTCTGTCGATGACTACGATGCGCATGCCGCCCTCCCACTCCTTTATATATAATAGGCGTAAGCGCTGCCGACTTGCCGGTCGGCATGAGGCGCATGCCGCCCTCCCACTCTATCCTTATTTATATAAGGTGTGCATCCCATAGGTCAGGCGGAACTGGATGCCGGATTTATAGCTTGCTCCTGGAATGATTCGCCCTTTATATACGCATTTTTAGGGTCGCAAAATGAAGGGTCCGTTAAACCTAATACAATCTTTTCCACCCTAATACCAATACTCTTAACCTCACAGTTCTAAACTGTTCCAATCTAAATAACTAATCTTCAATATGCGCCATGAGAAACCTCTCATGAAAAGAACGGGGGGCGGCAAGCCTTCGGGTGGGGCGGGCCTGCCTTTTTGATGCTGCAAAAC
>SFPC01000101.1 GCA_004552195.1 Bacteroidales bacterium
TTCGGCTCGGCAATGGCTGAAAATCCTCCGGCTTTCCCGCCGTTGCGCTCGCCTTGCACTGACTTTATCTTCGCCAACTCAGGCTTCGGCTCGGCAATGACGGTCGCGCCTGCCGCTCTCCTTATTTCTTACACAGCAAATGGAACCTCTCAAACATGAATGTGGCGTCGCCATGGTACGCCTGCTCAAACCGCTCAGCTACTACGAGAAAAAATACGGTACATGGATGTATGGCTTGAACAAGCTGTACCTGCTGATGGAAAAGCAGCACAACCGAGGACAAGAAGGTGCGGGGCTGGCCTGCGTGAAAATGCAAGCCGCGCCGGGCGAAGAGTTTATGTTTCGCGAACGCGGACTGGGAGGTGGTGCCATCCAGGAAATTTTTGGCAACGTACACCGACAATTTGCAGGGTTTTCGAAAGAACAACTGCACGATGCGGATTTTTCCGCACGTCATGTGCCCTTTGCGGGCGAAATATATATGGGCCACCTTCGGTATTCTACTACCGGCAAGAGTGGCCTTTCGTATGTCCATCCATTTCTTAGAAGAAACAACTGGAGAGCCAAGAACCTCTGCATCTGCGCCAATTTCAACATGACCAATGTCATGGAGATTTTCAACGAGATAGCCGTGAAAGGGCAACATCCGCGCATGGTGTCCGACACGTACATCCTCCTTGAGCAGCTGGGCCACCGCCTCGACCGCGAGAGTGAGCGGTGTTTCGCCGAGGCACTGCGGCTGGGGTTGGAAAACACGGACATCACGCGCTATATCGAAGAGCACATCAACCTGAGCAACGTGCTGAAATTGTCGGCTCCCGTGTGGGATGGCGGCTATGTGCTCTGCGGCGTGACAGGCTCCGGCGAGCTCTTCACCATGCGCGACCCCTGGGGCATACGTCCGGCTTTCTGGTACAAGGACGATGAGCTGCTTGTCGTGGCCTCGGAGCGGCCCGTGATACAAACCGCGCTCGACGTGGAGGCCGACACCGTCCACGAACTCCTGCCCGGCCAGGGACTCTTCATGAACCAGAAGGGCGGGATGCGTACCGAGCAGGTGCTCGAAGCCAAGAACTACGCTGCCTGCTCCTTCGAGCGCGTCTACTTCAGCCGTGGCTCCGACATGGACATCTACCGCGAGCGCAAGGAGCTGGGCCGCTCCTTGGTGGAGCCCATCCTCAAGGCCGTGGCAGGCGAGGTGGACAACACCGTGCTGGGCTACATCCCCAACACCGCCGAGGCCGCCTACTACGGAATGCTGCAAGGCTTCAATGAATACCTCAACGCGCAGAAAGCCGACGAGATAGCGAAGCTCGGAGGCAACCTCACGCCCGAAAACCTGGAGCGCATCCTCTCTCGCCGCATCCGTTCGGAAAAGGTCGCATGGAAAGACATCAAGATGCGCACCTTTATTGCCGAGGGCAACTCGCGCAACGACCTCGCCGCCCACGTCTACGACATCACCTACGGCTCCGTGCGTCCCGGCGTGGACAACCTCGTGGTCATTGACGACAGCATCGTGCGCGGCACCACCCTGCGCGAAAGCATCATCCGCATCATGGACCGCCTCCATCCGCGTCGCATCGTCGTGGTCAGCTCATCCCCGCAGGTGCGCTACCCCGACTACTACGGCATCGACATGGCCAATATGGACGAGTTCATCGCTTTCAGGGCAGCCATAGCCTTGCACCGTGATCGGGGCATGGAGGCGCGCCTGATGGAAATCTACGAAAAATGCAAGGCACAGGAAATGCTGCCAAAGGAAGAGGTGGTCAACTACGTTCGCGAGGTGTACGAACCCTTCACCAGCGACGACATTTCGGAAAAGATGGCCCGGATGCTGCGTCCCGAGGGCGTTCACACGGAAATCCACATCGTTTTCCAAAGCCTGGAGGGATTGCACAGGGCCTGTCCCCATTCGCCCGGCGACTGGTACTTCTCCGGCCATTATCCCACGCCCGGCGGCAACAAACGGGTCAACGAGGCATACATTAATTATATAGAAAAGCATTTCAAACCGGAGTGCCAAGCTTAGTACAGAAATTCCCGATGGCACGTGGTAGTAAGTAGGCATTTCTGCATACTTTTGCCTGACTGCCATAACAACATATAAATATCCAATTATCCCAATAGACAACCTATGCGTAAAGTAACACTTATTTTGGACGATGGCACCCAATTCCACGGTGAGAGCTTCGGCTACGAAGCACCCGTGGCAGGCGAGGTGGTGTTCAATACAGCCATGATGGGCTATCCCGAAAGCCTGACCGACCCCTCGTATGCCGGCCAGCTGATGACACTCACTTATCCGCTTGTGGGTAACTACGGTGTGCCTCCCTTCTCCGTGGAGGCCGACGGACTGGCCACCTTCATGGAGAGCGACCGCATCTATGCCTCCGCCATCATCGTGAGCGACTACAGCGAACAATACAGCCATTGGAACGCCGTGGAGAGTCTGGGCGACTGGCTGAAACGCGAGAAAGTGCCCGGTATCACCGGCATCGACACGCGCGAACTCACCAAGGTGCTGCGCGAGCATGGGGTGATGATGGGAAAAATCCTCTTCGACGATGAGCCCGACAACGTCCCCACGGCGCAGTACGAAGGCGTGAACTACGTGGCGCGCGTTTCGTGTAAGGAAATCGTGCGTTACAACGAAGGCAAGGGCCTGAAGAAAGTGGTGCTCGTGGACTGCGGCGTGAAGAACAACATCATCCGCTGCCTGCTCCGGCGCGGCGTGGAAGTCATCCGCGTGCCCTGGAACTACGACTTCAACACCCTGGAATTCGACGGCCTCTTCTTGGCCAACGGCCCCGGCGACCCTGACACCTGCGTTGAGGCTGTGGAAAACATCCGCAAGTTCCTCAATAATCCGCAGGTGCGTCCCTGCATGGGCATCTGCATGGGCAACCAGCTCCTTTCCAAAGCCGCCGGCGCCTCCATCTACAAACTCAAGTATGGCCACCGCAGCCACAACCAGCCTGTGCGCATGGTGGGCACCAACCGCTGCTTTGTCACTTCTCAGAACCATGGCTACGCCGTGGATAGCCGCACGCTGCCCGCCGACTGGGAGCCTTATTTCATCAACATGAACGACGGCTCGAACGAGGGCGTTCGCCACAAAACCAACCCTTGGTTCTCCGCTCAGTTCCATCCCGAAGCCTGCTCCGGACCCGTGGACACGGAATTCCTTTTCGATGAGTTCGTGAATATTCTATAATTTATAATTTACAATTTATAATTAGGTCTGTCGACCATCATACAGGACGACACAGCACCGCCGGCTTCATGGCCGCCGGCTTCATTATAAATTATAAATTATAAATTGAATTGCCCCTGAAACCATTACGCAACAAAACATCCGCAAGATATGAAGCCCATAAAGAAAGTCCTCCTTCTCGGGTCTGGCGCGCTGAAGATTGGCGAAGCCGGCGAGTTCGACTATTCAGGTTCACAAGCCCTGAAAGCCCTGAAGGAAGAAGGGATAGAAACCATCCTCATCAACCCCAATATCGCCACGGTACAGACCTCCGAAGGCGTGGCCGACCGCATCTATTTCCTGCCCGTCACCCCCTATTTCGTGGAACGGGTCATCCAGAAAGAGCAACCCGACGGCATCATGCTCGCCTTCGGCGGACAGACCGCACTCAACTGCGGTGTGGACCTCTACCGCCAGGGAATTCTCGAAAAATACGACCTCCAGGTGCTCGGCACTCCCGTCCAGGCCATCATGGACACCGAGGACCGCGAGCTCTTCGTCGAGAAACTCAACGAAATCAATGTCAAGACCATCAGCAGCGAAGCCTGCGAAAACATAGAGCAGGCACGCAAGGCCGCCGCTGCACTGGGCTACCCCGTCATCCTGCGTGCTGCCTACGCCCTCGGCGGACTCGGCTCCGGCTTCTGCGACAATGAAGAAGAGCTCGACAAGCTGGCCGAAAAAGCCTTCTCCTTCTCGCCCCAGGTGCTCGTGGAGAAAAGCCTTAAGGGATGGAAAGAAGTGGAGTACGAAGTGGTGCGCGACCGCTTCGACAACTGCATCACCGTCTGCAACATGGAAAACTTCGACCCCCTCGGCATCCACACCGGCGAGAGCATCGTCATAGCCCCTTCGCAGACGCTCACCAACTCCGAATACCATAAGCTGCGCGAACTCTCCATCCGCATCGTGCGCCACGTTGGCATCGTCGGCGAGTGTAACGTGCAGTACGCCTTCGACCCTCAGAGCGAGGATTACCGCGTCATTGAGGTCAACGCCCGTCTGTCGCGCTCGTCGGCACTCGCTTCTAAGGCCACTGGTTATCCCCTGGCTTTTGTGGCTGCCAAGCTCGGTTTGGGTTACGGTCTCTTCGACCTCAAAAACTCCGTGACGAAAACCACCTCCGCCTTCTTCGAGCCTGCCCTCGACTATGTCGTCTGCAAAATCCCCCGTTGGGACCTCGGCAAGTTCCGTGGCGTGGACCGTGAGCTCGGCTCCTCCATGAAGTCCGTGGGCGAAGTCATGGCCATAGGTCGCACCTTCGAGGAAGTCATCCAGAAAGGCCTCCGCATGATAGGGCAGGGGATGCACGGCTTCGTGGACAACAAGGAACTGAAGATTGACGACGTCGACGCCGCCCTGCGCGAGCCCACCGACAAACGCATCTTCGTCATCGAAAAAGCCTTCGCCGCCGGCTACACTATCGACCAGGTTCACGCGCTCACTAAGATAGACCGCTGGTTCCTGCAAAAGCTCTACAAAATCCACCTCACCGACCGCGAGCTCCATGCCTGTACTTCCATCAATGTGCTTGACAACGAATTGCTCCGCCGCGCCAAGGTACAGGGCTTTACCGACTTCCAGATAGCCCGTGCCGTAGGCATGGAACAAGAGATGGACATCGAAAAAGCCATCATGGCCGTGCGCGCACGCCGCAAGCAGCTCGGCATCGTGCCCTACGTGAAGCAAATCGACACCCTCGCCGCTGAGTACCCCGCACAGACCAACTACCTCTACCTCACCTACAGCGGCGTGGCCCACGACATCCCCTTCGAGAACGATAAACGTTCCGTCGTTGTGCTCGGCTCGGGCGCTTATCGCATCGGTTCCTCGGTCGAATTCGACTGGTGCGGCGTGCAGGCGCTCAACACCATCCGTAAGGAAGGCTACCGCTCTGTGATGATCAACTACAATCCCGAAACGGTGTCGACCGACTACGACATGTGCGACCGCCTTTACTTCGACGAGCTCACCTTTGAGCGCGTCATGGACATCCTCGACCTCGAATGTCCCTATGGCGTCATCGTTTCCACCGGCGGACAAATTCCGAACAACCTCGCTATGCGGCTTGATGCTGAACACGTCAACCTGCTTGGCACCCAGGCCAAATACATCGACAACGCCGAGGACCGCGAGAAATTCTCCGCCATGCTGGGCCGCATCGGCGTGGACCAGCCCGAATGGAGCGCGCTGACCTCCATGGACGACATCCAGGAATTCATCGGCCGCGTAGGCTTCCCCGTGCTCGTGCGTCCTTCCTACGTGCTCTCCGGCGCCGCCATGAACGTATGTTCCAACCAGGACGAACTCGAACGCTTCCTCAAGCTGGCTGCCAATGTGTCGAAAAAGCACCCAGTCGTCGTCAGCCGTTTCCTCCAGCACGCCAAGGAAGTGGAAATGGATGCCGTCGCCAAGGACGGCGAAATCATCGCCTACGCCATCTCCGAACACATCGAGTTTGCCGGCGTCCACTCTGGCGACGCCACCATCCAGTTCCCACCGCAGAAACTCTACGTCGAGACCGCCCGGCGCATCAAGAAAATCTCCAAGCAGATTGCCAAGGAACTCCACATCTCCGGTCCCTTCAACATCCAGTACCTGGCCCGCGAGAACGACATCAAGGTCATCGAGTGCAACCTCCGCGCCTCCCGCTCCTTCCCCTTCGTGAGCAAGGTGCTGAAAATCAACCTCATCGAACTGGCCACGCGCATCATGCTCGGCCTGCCCGTGGAGCGTCCTGCCAAGAGAAAGCCGACCCCGTGCTCGGCGTTGACATGGCTTCGACCGGCGAGGTCGGATGTCTGGGTGAAGACTCGCGCACCGCCTTGCTCAAAGCGATGCTTTCCGTGGGACACCGTATTCCGAAGAAGAACATCCTGCTCTCCACCGGCGATGGCAAGCAGAAAGCCGAAATGCTCAAGGCGGCCACCATGCTCCGCGAACACGGCTACAGCCTCTTCGCCACCCCCGGCACCAGCCGTTACCTCACGGAGAACGGCATCGAGAATACCATGGTCCACTGGCCCAGCGAGGCACCCCAGCAGCCCCAGGCGCTGGACATGCTCCACAACAAGGAAATCGACATGGTGGTGAACGTGCCCAAGAACCTCTCTACGGGCGAACTGACCAACGGCTACAAAATCCGCCGTGCCGCCATTGACCTCAATGTGCCGCTCATCACCAATGCCCGTCTCGCTTCCGCCTTTATCTACGCCTTCTGCACCGTCAGCCTCGACGAGCTCGAAATTCGCAGCTGGCAGGAATTCTGATGTTAATGAATAATTTTATAATGAATAATGAATAATTAGCTTGCGGCAAGAGTGGCGGCGGTCTGCTTCATCCTGTATGTCGGTCGTAGACCTAATTATTCATTATTCATTAAATAATTATTAAATAATAAATCACATGGACACCGTCAACTGGGGCTTTATCGGTTGCGGCGAAGTAACCGAAAAGAAGAGTGGTCCGGCTTTTAACCTCGTTCCCGGCTCACGCATCGTAGCCGTGATGAGCCGACGTGCCGACAAGGCCGAGTCGTACGCCCGGCGGCATGGCGTGAAACGCTGGTACACCGACCCACAGGCCTTGCTCGACGACCCCGAGGTCAACGCGGTCTACATCGCCACACCACCTTCCACTCACGCCACGTATGCCATCATGGCCATGAAATGCGGCAAGGCAGTCTATGTCGAAAAGCCCATGGCCTCCAACTACGAAGACTGTTGTCGCATCAACCGCATAGCCGAGAAAACCGGCATGCCCTGCTTCGTAGCCTACTACCGCCGGCAGCTACCCTATTTCCAAAAAGTAAAGGAACTGGTGCAAGACGGCGCGGTGGGCAAGGTAGTGAACGTACAAATTCGCTTCGCCGTGCCCCCTCGCGACCTCGACTACAACCAAACCAATCTCCCCTGGCGTGTGCAACCCGATATCGCCGGCGGCGGTTATTTCTATGATCTCGCCCCCCATCAGATTGACCTGCTGCAAGAAATGTTTGGCCCCATCATCGAGGCCGAAGGAATGAAAGCCAATCGCGGCGGTTTGTACCAAACGGAAGACTCCGTCAGTGCCTGTTTCAAGTTTGACAACGGGCTGCCCGGCTCAGGCTCCTGGTGCTTTGTGGCCCACGAATCAGCCAAAGAAGACCGCATCGACATCGTCGGCGACAAAGGTTCACTCTCCTTTTCGGTGTTTACCTATCAGCCCATCGTACTTCAAAATCAGGAAGGACGTCAGGAATATTCCGTTCCCAATCCACCGTTTGTCCAACTCCCGCTCATATCCCTCGTCGTACAACATCTGCAAGGCAAAGCCATCTGTCGGTGCGACTGCGTCAGTGCCACACCCGTCAACTGGGTCGTTGACCGCATACTCGGAAAACTATAACTTATTCATTCAACTTTTGCAAAGTTGAAGGTTATAAGGTTATGGTCGCTTCGCTCCCAGTTTATGAGGTTATAAGAATACTGTTTGAGGTAGTCACGGTAGCCGCACCGAGTAACTTTATAACCTCATAACCTTATCCCTCATAACCTCCGAAACTTAAATCATTCACACACTCTCTTACTGTTAACGTTCTGTTTTCGGTTATTAAACGCTTCTTCCCTCTTCCCGGCATCATAGCTGCGCTGTCTGTGTCCTTGGCCGACATCACGCAGGTTACAGCTGCAAACACCGTTTTGCCGCAAGGAGAGCGTGTGTGCGCCTACATGATGGCCGATAGCATACAGCCAATACCGCCAACCGAGAAATCCAAGAAACCTTTTCGGCAAAAGGTGAAACACACCGGCAGTCTGCTCTACCGTTTCGTCAAGAGTTTCGACGACTACGACACCACCTATATTGCGCCCAACTATTACAACTTCACGGCCATGGCGCAGAACACCAACTATTACCAAATCTACAAACTCTCCGGCACGTCGGAGGACGGCCAGACACAATCCATTTCCGCCAAGCCCGAACCCAGCGTAAAGATGGGTCCCTACTTCGGCTGGCGATGGATATTCCTGGGCTACACCTTCGACATCAGCCATCCGCGCCGTTTGGGACAATCTTCTGAGTTCAACCTCAGCCTTTACAGCTCCATGCTCGGCCTCGACTTTGTATACATCCGCAACACGGGCGACTTCCGCCTGCGCAAGGCTACCGGCTTTGAGGGCGTAGAACCCCGCTCCGTCAGCGGCATGCCCTTTACCGGCCTGGAAGCCAACACCCTCTCCCTCAGCACCTACTACGTCGCCAACCATCGCCACTTCTCCTATCCCGCCGCTTACAACCAGAGCACCGTACAACGGAAAAGCTGCGGCTCCCTCATGCTCGGCCTCGGCTTCAGCAAGCAATACGTCCAATTCGATTATACCAAACTTCCCCCCTCGCTCGTCGGTCCCGACGCCGCAGTAGGGATAGTGGAAGAGCTCAAGTTCTCCGATATCAATTACAACTACTACTACCTTAGTGCCGGCTACGCCTACAACTGGGTTTTCGCTCCCCGCTGGTTGCTCGGCATCTCCGTCATGCCCTCCATCGGCGTGCGCAAAGCCAAGGGTGAGAAGCTCACCGGCACCGAAGTCCTCATGGACATTAAAAATCTCGCCTTCGACTGCACCTCGCGCGCCGGGCTCGTATGGAACAACGGCCACTGGTTTGCCGGCACCTCCCTCATCAGCCACCTCTACATGTACCGCAAAGACCGCCTCTCGCTTACTAACTCCGTCAACTATCTCAATATATATGTGGGTTTCTTCTTTGGCCGAAAGCGGCAGTACAGATAAATACAGTATTTCAACTTTCGGAAGTTCAGAAAGTTGAAGGTTATCAGGTGATGGTCGCTTCGCTCCCAGGTTATAAAGTTACTGTTGTAACGCTTAACATCGACCGCTCAAAAAGTAATATTATAACCTCATAACCTGATAACCGAGTTACCCATAAAAAACAGTCATCCCATGAAATGTCTTTGCCAAATTCTCTTTTTCCTGATAGGTTTCGCGACAGCCTACGGGGCAGACAGCAGGCTCATGCCTCCCTTGTTGTTTGTGAACGACGAACTGAGGCTTAGCGGCAGTATCGATGTAAGCCAGTGCGCACAGCCGGAGTTTACCGTGTGTATAGAATTGGGCGACAAAAGCTTTGAGGCTGTTGTGCAGAGAGATGCTGCCGAAAGCTGCAGCATAGACCTTTCGACCTGAATCTTCTTATCCTCGGCAGGCTCATGGCATCAGTGCTCATAGGTACGCTCCAACCTCTTCATGCCCAATAAGAATGAAACAGGAAACGATTGACTTCGCGAATGACAAGGTAACAGTCTTTTTCATTCTCAATGTGGCGGTCGTCGGTTATTGTCAGGGTGTGGGGCTGGTTCGGAGGGCAGCGCTGATTGTCTCGCTCCGTGGTTTCGTGCTGCTCATTTCGGCTTTCATGCTGCTGCCGGCGTGGTGGCCTGGCCAGGGTATTTGGCTGGCTATGCCCTCTTCCGAGATGCTGACTACATTCTTTGCGTTCGCCTGCTTTCTACATCGAAGTAGAGCGTTAGGGACCAGGTGCGTAGGCTGCCTATGAGGGCCAGGAAAGAAAAGCTGAGTGAACTGAGCAGAAAGTAGAGTAGGGGGATGAAAGAAGGTATGTCAGGCGTGTCGCCGCGCAACAGGGTGTCGGCCGTGGCTAATTCGGCCAACCAAGAAATAATTAACGGCAACAGGAAAATGCAAGAGATAAGAGCCAGCGGTAACAGGCTGACCATTTGCAGGAGCAGGGCCAAGCCCATACTGCGGCGCAAAGCCGTCCGAAGAGCCGTCTTTAGCGAACGATGACAACCTACGTAAACGGTGCGCGTGCAATTGGCCGTAGTCCATACGTAGCCCATCCACAAGGGGAGGAGGAGGAATAACCATTTACACCAAAACCATGCCGAGCAAGCGATGACGACTAGGCCCAGCAACCCTATGGCAGCCCAAAGCGTGTTCGCGGCGAAAAGGCGGCGCATCAGATGGCGCTCCGCGTGGTCGGGAGAGAGCGGCTCACGGTGTAGTTCCTTGGTCCCCGAAACGGATTGCCCCATCGTGAAAACGCGCGCCTCCCATGTGAGCAAGCAGAAAATGCACAGAGCGGCGGCCAACAGGAGATAGATGAAAGTAGGGAGCGAAGGCAACAACATCCAGCGAACCAATTCGTCATCCATTTTCGTTTCCATCATTCGCAAAGCTGGGAGTGCGTGGTTTGTGGCATATTGCAGCATCATCGTGCAGAGAAATGCACAGCTTGTTCCGACAAGTAGCAACTGGGGCCAAGCGGATGACAGATAATTACGCCACCCCGCCGCGAAACTTCGCCAGCTGTGGAATATACAACTGCCGAGGCTTCGTCTGTTTGGAGTATGAGAGGCTTGAGAACCTTGTGGGGAAGTGTTTTTGTGTACTAATATTGTGGCACTTTGTGTGCCTTCCATAGAAAGTGAGGACATGGTTGCATTATTTTAGTCGGGGCGAAGGTACTGCGTTTTTGTAAAAAGGCTGTATCTTTGCAGCTGTTTTTTTATGTATAATGTAAAATGTATAATGAAGTCTACGATCGTCGTACAGGACGATGCAGAACCGCCGTCCCCATTGGCGTAGTCCCATTTTACATTATACATTAAATAAGCAATGATCATGCAAACAGCTGCTTTATTTGATTTAGACGGAGTATTGGTGGACACAGAAACGCAATATACGGCGTTTTGGACACGTGTGGGACACAGGGATGTACCCGCTATTCCTGATTTTGCCACTCGCATCAAGGGGCACACACTTCGCGAAATATTCTCTGCCTACTACGACGGCAGGGATGAACTCCGGCGGCAAGTGGAGATGGAACTGCTGCGCTTTGAGCGAC
>SFPC01000025.1 GCA_004552195.1 Bacteroidales bacterium
TAGTGCAAGGCGAGAGCAAAGAAAAGAAAAGCCGCAGGATTTTCATTTTCTTTGCCGAGCCGCCGCCTATCTTCGCGAAGCAGAGTAGTGCAAGGCGAGAGCAAAGAAAAGAAAAGCCGTGCAAGGTGAGAGAAAAGGCAATAAAAAACATAAGTTTTTTTAAATGCCTTTTCCAAACCGCAGCCGGTTTTATGTAAAAGCCGCAGGATTTTCATTTTCTTTGCCGAGCCGCCTATCTCCGTGAAGCTGTGTAGCGTTTTTTGAAGTTGAGAGCCGAAAGTTTATCAAGTTAGAGATGATGAACCTCATTTTCGTAAAAAACACTACTTTTGTCCGTCAAAATAGCAATAAATATTGTTCTTCATGATAACGACCAGTCAACTTTACCATCTTTTTAAGGAACATCGCGTATGTACCACCGACACACGCGACTGTCCTCCCGGTTCCATCTTCTTTGCTCTTCGTGGAGAAACGTTCAACGGCAACGACTTTGCCATGCAGGCGCTGCAAGCCGGTTGCGCCTATGCTGTGGTGGACGAACCGAATTTGCCAAGCGATGAACGCTTGTTGCAGGTGCCTAATGTGTTAGAAGCGTTGCAGCACCTGGCCGCCCATCACCGCAAGGAATGGGGAGGCCCCGTTCTGCAGATAACGGGAACCAACGGAAAAACCACCACCAAGGAACTTACGGCAGCCGTGTTGGAGCGTAAGTTTAACGTGCTCTATACGCAAGGCAATTTCAACAACCATATCGGCGTACCCAAAACCCTTTTGCGGCTCACCGAGGAACATCAGATAGCCGTTATCGAAACCGGAGCCAACCATCCCGGCGAAATTGCTACTCTGAGCCGGATAGCCCAGCCCGACTGCGGACTGATAACCAATGTGGGTCGGGCCCATTTGGAAGGTTTTGGCTCGTTTGAAGGAGTAGTCCATACAAAAGGCGAACTCTACGAATATCTGCGCACACGTCCACAAGGTTTTGTGTTCCTTCATGCAGACAATGAACATCTTGTTCCCCTCGTAGGGCATTTGCCCGTTGTGACCTACGGCGAGCCCGGAAAGGATTATGATGTAGAAGGCGAAACATTACAGATAGCCCCATTCCTTGCCTTCCGTTTCCGTGTGCATGGAGGAGCTTGGCATACGGTTCAGACCCATCTCATCGGAGCGTACAATCTGCCCAACGCCTTGGCAGCCATCGCCGTCGGGACCCATTGGGGCGTGTCGCCCGAAGATGCAGCCCGGGCTTTGACAGCATATCAGCCCACCAACAACCGGAGCCAATGGATTAAAACCCGGCATAATGAGCTGATAGTCGATGCTTACAACGCCAACCCGACTAGTATGCGTGCGGCTTTGGAAAACTTTGCAGCCATCGACCATCCTCACAAATTGCTCATTCTCGGAGAGATGCGTGAGCTCGGAGCAGCATCGGTGGAGGAACACCGCTCCATCGCGGCTTTAGCGCGGCAAATAAAGTCCGGCGAGGTATGGTTCGTGGGCAATGAATTCAAGGCCCATGCAGTCGACTCCCGTTGGTTTCCCGATGTCGACGCCGTGAAGGCTGAGTTGCAGGAAAACCCGCTTCACGACCGGTTGATATTGGTGAAAGGTTCAAACGGAACCCGCCTGTTCCAACTGCCCCCATTGCTTTAAAACTTCGGAACGGCGGCTTTCGGTGAAGGGAAGTTCAAAGGCTTGAAAAGTCAGGGTGAATAGTTTGTAGTATATCCTTCAAGCGCGCGTATATACGCTGTTTTAAAAGTCGGAAAAAAGCTTCAATCATTCATAGAGTAAGCGTTTTCTTCTGATTTTCAGTGACAAAGAGTGTGAAGGGTTGGGGTTTTAAACCTTTCACACTCTTCCTGAAAAAATAGTGCTCTTTTGATGACTTATGAAGGCTGAACTGTCTATTCCTAAAACCAACGTTTCTGGAATATGCCCATTGGATGGCAGGCGATAGGTCAACCGAAATCAGGAAAAGTCAGCAAGCCCCGGTATGAAGGATTGATTTTTTTCAACCCTTCACACCGGAAACTGATGAAAATCAGGCGGAAACGCTCGTTCTGTGAAGGAGTGAAGGCTTTTTTCAAACATCATTGTACGTATATACGCGCGCGCGAATCGAGTACAATGCCTTATAGAGACCATGCGGTGCGCACAGCTACCGAATGTTTTTGATAAGCTCGAAGCTCCCAAGGGAAATATGTCCTTCTTGTCATGGCGTGAAACCTACTTCAGAACTATTTTTGTCAACTCGTCGAGTAGGAAAAAATAGTTGCCGATTTGAACGCACGGCTCGCCGAGTTGTTGTTCCATGTTCTTGGACGATGAGTTGAAGATGTTTTTCGTGTTTGTTCGACGTAGTATTGTATTACAGTGTGTTGTCATTCTTTTCCCGTCGTCCGTAACAGTTTGGTGAGGCGGACCGTATATTACGTCCGTTAGAGGCTGGCGGGTAACCAGTAGGGTAGAGGACGATGTCATGTCTTTTTGTAAACAGTAGCTCCCCGATAGGCTGTAGGCGCCATGTTCATCATTTTTTTGAACTGCGTGCAGAAGTGTCGGTCATCGCAAATGGTAGGCATAGCCGTTTTAGTCCTTCATGTCGGACAGAGGGTGATAATTAAAAACAAAGACATGCCTCATAATACAAAGATAAACGTTAGCTTTGCAGAACGAAACAGCAGGTGGCATGCAAACTGACGGCCGGCATCGGCCCGGGGCGGAAAAATTGGAATAAACGCTTCCCTTGCCCACGCCAACAGTCCTGCATGACGGCAAAACGCCTCCACCTGCCCAGCCTCATTCCTTATTCATACCCACATGTCCACAAACCACACCTTGAATATTGGCGGCCATTTACTGGAATTGCAGGAACCGCAAATCATGGGCATACTGAACATCACGCCCGATTCATTCTTCTCCGGCAGTCGCACGGAAACGGAAACCGACATAACCCGGCGTCTTCACCAAATGATGCAAGAGGGAGCCGACATGATAGATGTGGGAGCCTATTCATCGCGGTCCGGAGCAGCCGATGTGAGCCCCGAAGAAGAGATGGAACGCTTACGCCGAGGGCTGCGCATCGTCAAAAGAGATTTCCCTGACGTGCCCGTGTCGGTCGACACATTCCGAGCCGACGTGGCACGCATGGCCGTCGAAGAAGAAGGGGCGGACATCATCAACGACATATCCGGTGGCGAAATGGACAAACGCATGTTCCGAACCGTCGCCTCACTCAAGGTGCCCTACATATTGATGCACATGCAGGGTACGCCGCAGAGCATGCAACAGGCACCCCACTACGAAAACGTCCGTCGCGAAGTTATGCTCTACATGGCAGAGCGAGTAGCCCAACTCCACGAGCTCGGCGTGAAGGACGTGATAGCCGACCCCGGATTTGGCTTTGGCAAAACCCTGGCACACAACTATGAACTCATGGCCCATTTAGACGATTTTCAGGAGCTTGATTGCCCGTTGCTGGTAGGCATCTCCCGAAAATCAATGATTTACAAGCTCGTCGGAGGCACCCCGCAAACCGCCCTGGGCGGCACCACAGCCCTTCACATGTATGCCCTGAGCCGTGGCGCCCACATCCTGCGCGTTCACGACGTAGCCCAAGCCGTGGAAGTCAAAAAAATTTACTTACAGCTTAGACAGTTTGCCTGATGATTTCCTTCGGATTGAAAGACGCCTTAGACATCCTCCTGGTAACCCTATTGCTCTACTACATCTATCGTTTGATGAAGGAAAGCAGTTCGGCCAACATCTTCGGAGGCATCATCGTTTTTGTCGTGGTGTGGATATTTGTGTCCCAAATATTCGAGATGCGTCTGCTGGGCGGCATTTTGGACAAGCTCGTCAATGTAGGTTCCTTGGCACTCATCGTGTTGTTTCAAGAAGAAATACGTCATTTCTTTTCAACCATCGGCACCCGGCCGGGTGTCAACTTCTTTGTGCGCCTTTTCAAAGACAAGAAAGAGCGAACGGGCACCCATCGTGAAGACATCATGCCGATAGTCCTGGCCTGCATGAGCATGAGCAAACAGAAAGTGGGAGCCCTGATCATCAAAGAGCGCCAGGTCGGGCTGAGCGAATACGTCAACTCCGGCGACATCATCAATGCCAACATTACCCAGCGCCTGATAGAAAACATATTTTTCAAAAACAGCCCCCTCCACGACGGCGCCATGATCATTTCACACAAACGCATCCGGGCAGCCGGCTGCATCCTGCCCATATCCCACGACACAGACATACCGAAATCGCTCGGCCTCCGCCACCGCGCAGCACTGGGCATCTCACAAAAAAGCGATTGCCTCTCCATCGTAGTGTCCGAAGAAACCGGAGGCATATCCATAGCCGAAAATGGAAACTTCAAACTCCGGCTTACGGCCGAAGAGCTCGAAGGCGTCTTGGCAAAAGCGAATTTGTAATTTATAAATTACAGTTATAATGAGGCTATGCCGATGGTTGCGGCGTGCATCGTCCTGTACGAAGGTTGCCAGACCCCATTATACATTATACATTGAATCGTCGGCCGTAGACCTAATTATAAATTGTAAATTATAAATTGAATTTAGGCTTTTACATAAAGCCGGCTGCAGTTCGGAAAAGGCAATTTAAAAGACTTTCGTTTTTTTAATTGCCTTTTCTCTCACTTTGCACGGCTTTTCTTTTTGTTCTTCGCTCGCCTTGCACTACTTTGCTTCGCCAAGAAAGGCTGCGGCTCGGAAGAAAAAAAGCAAATCCTGCGGCTTTTCTTTTTGTTCTTCGCTCGCCTTGCACTATCTTTGCCCCCAATTAGTTCAAAATCAATAATCAGGCAACAAGTAGAGAAGTTTCGGCACAAAGCAGGAAACATCGCGCTCAACGATTTCGTTAAGCCAGATGAGTGAAGCCAAACTTCCATCTTTACCGGCACAATCCACACACACGGCATGGTTAGACAACGCAAAATAAAAAAAATACGTCTCCACAGCGAGGGCAACGTCATTCTCCGCAATGGCCTCATTGGCATCATTGCAGCCAATGCACTGCTCTATTTCCTACTGAAGGACCTCTGTCTGCTCCCATTCTATGTAGTGGCCGCCATCTGCATCGTGCTCTATAGTATAGCAGTCAATTTCTTCCGCTGTCCCCTGCGCCAGTTCCAGGGCGACGTCGAAGGCATCGTCGTAGCAGCAGCCGATGGCAAAATCGTAGTGATAGAAGAAGTGGAAGAAAATGAATATTTCCACGACCGCCGCCTGATGATATCCATCTTCATGTCCATCACCAACGTCCATGCCAACTGGTTCCCCGTGGAAGGCATCGTCAAAAAAGTCGTCCACCACAACGGCAATTTCTACAAAGCCTGGCTCCCCAAAGCCAGCACCGAAAACGAACGCTCCACAGTCGTCATCGAAACACCTGAGGGACACGAAGTACTCGTCAGACAAGTAGCCGGCGCCGTAGCCCGACGCATCGTAACCTATGCCGTCGAAAACGAAGATTGCTGTATCGACGAACACATGGGCTTCATCAAATTCGGCTCCAGAGTCGACGTCTACCTCCCCTTAGGCTCAGAAGTACTGGTAAAAATGGGACAAGCCACCGTTGGCAATCAAACCGTGGTAGCCAAACTCCCTGCCGCTCGCGCATAGGGTAGGGAAGTGCGACACCCACCGGGTACCGGGGCCGAGAAATATTTTGCTCAATATATGAAAAAACATATTCCCAACACCCTCACCTGCTGCAACCTCCTGGCCGGGTGCGTAGCCACATGGCTCGCATTCCGTCATCAATTTCAGGCAGCATTCCTCTTCATCGTCATAGGAGCCCTCTTCGACTTCTTCGACGGCTTCGCGGCCCGTTTGCTCCGAGTTTCCTCCGCCATAGGCAAAGAGCTCGACTCCTTGGCTGACAACATCACCTTCGGTTTTGCCCCCGCAGCCATCGTCTTCTCCCTGCTCCAAACCCTTTTCTCGCCCGCCACCATGCCCACCGGCTGCCCCTTAGCCGAGATGCCCGGAGCGGAATATTTACCCTATCTCGCCTTCCTCATCGCCCCATTCTCCGCACTGCGGTTAGCTAAGTTCAACTTAGATGAGCGGCAAACCACCACCTTCATCGGCCTTCCTACTCCCGCCAATGCACTTTTCTGGGGCAGTTTGGCCACTAGCCTCGACGAGGGCGGATGGCTCAGCGGCGAGCCCTGGGTGGGTCTCGTCCTGCTCCCCGCCATCTTCCTCTCCTGTTGGCTCTTGGTTTGCGAAATACCCATGTTCGCCCTCAAGTTCAAAACCTACGGATTGCAAGGCAACATCCTCCGTTACAGCTTCATCCTTTGCAGCCTCATCCTCCTTTGCGGCCTCGGATGGGTCGGATTCTCCGCCATTATTGTTCTATACGTCTTCACATCCATCATGAACAACATCATTGGCACGAAAATGGTAGAGATAGAGTAACAAGCCAAAGAGTCGAAAGTTTATAGCCAGAAGAGCTCATACGGCTACGGAAATGAAGTTTAAAAATCATAGTTCAAGGCTTATAAAAAATGAGTTGAAGGAAAAAATTTAAAAGCTCATAAAGATAGTCACTGAGCGGATGATTACTGCGCTTCAGAACTACCTCATAAGCTTTAAACCATAAACTCATTACTTATAAGCTCTCAACTCAAAGCCCAAAGCCCAAAACTCTCAACTCCCCCTTGGCATCAACCCACACCCCCGCTAAAACTAAACGCAACAACCCATCATGAACGGACTGCTCGGATGCTTATTCATCCTCATCTTCGGTGGAATTTTTATTTTTATCGGCCTCGCGCGCATCATATTCCGGCTACTCTTTGGAGGAAGCCGGGCCATGCACCGTGCCAATCGGAACACCCAAGAAACCTACCGCAACCAAACCCGCCACCACGCCCGGGACACCACCACCTCCGGCAATGCCCACCACGAAAGAGGGCGCGCCAACTCCCGCTGGCGCCGAAGCGGAAAAATTTTCGACAAAAACGAAGGCCAATACGTTGACTTTGAAGAACTGTAAGGACAATTAAACTCACCCCTCTCGGTTCAGCAAATCCCATTCGTGAATACGCTCCATCACGCTGCTCCGCGCCTTAACCAGCCCCACAGAACATCCCCCTTCAACCAACCGGTTAAACCGCCCCTCCAAATCTCCCATCCTCCCCGCATCGTGCCGGCATTGCCAATAAGCCAGTTTCACACACAGCGCCCTGATCGAGGGCGACTCCCCCTCCCGCACCATCCGTTCCAAACACCAGTTCAAGAAAGCCGGATGCTCCTCACCCCGTAGGAACAAACACTCCTGATAGATAGCCCCCAACATCATGCACCGATGGTGCGATCTGTTCTCCTTCATCGCTAAGGCAATAAATTCATCGCGACTTTTCAACATATCCTTATTTTTTTTGTGTGTAATTCCATTTCCCACTCCCAACATTAAATATCCTCCCCCCTCACAATACCGTGAGCCACCGCAAAAATCGTCATCGCCGCCACACTGCGCGTACCCAGCTTTGCCGTCAGGTTCTTCCGATGCGTAATCACCGTAGCCAGGCTCACCCCCAAGTCAGCAGCAATCTCCTTGTTAATCCTCCCGCCTATAACCCCCCTCAGCACTTCGCGTTCCCTGGGCGTCAGGCGCGGGCTCTCAGCCCCCTTAGCCCCCTCCTTGGCCAAGCGCGCCCTACGCACCACCTCAATCTCCCCCTCGCCCGAACCGTGTGAGCGCCGAGCCAGCGCCAAAATGCTGCGTACCAACTCACCCTCACCCTGGAACACATTCAGCGAGTGAAAACCCTGAGGCAGTTGCCCCTTCTCCTCCCCATGCACCAACACAATCGTCTTATGCTGCCGCCTGAGGAAAAAAGCAGCACCCGCAAGCACCTCCGAAGGAGAAACAAAAAAATGGAAAAACACATCCGCATCCCCCCGCTCCGCCAAATCCGAAAACCGCGGAAACAGACACGTGTCCGCACCGGGCATCATGCGATGAATAATTTCAGCCAGCCCGATAGCAGCCAACGTGTTAGGCGTAACGATAGCAATCGCAGGAACAGACATAAGCCAAGCACAAAAAAACTAATTCACAACCAACTGCCGAAAATACCTCCTCAGTACCTCCTCAGCCCGCGCCAGCTGCTCCGGCGTATTCTCCTTCACATCCCCCAGCTTATACTCCCAGCCCAACGCCTCATATTTATGCACACCCAACCTGTGATACGGTAGCAACTCCACCCTCTCAACCATCCGGTACTTCCCGAACCTTTCCCCCAGCGCCCGCAGGTCCTCCTCAAAATCGCTCACCCCCGGCACCAGCACATAGCGCAACCAGAACGGGTGCCCCCGTTCCTCCAACCACTGCGCCGTACGGAGCGTCTGCCCATTGCTCCGCCCCGTAATCCCCATATGTCGCGCGTCGTCCATCTCCTTCACGTCCAGCAACACCAAGTCCGTCAAGTTCAGCAACCTCTCCACATGCTCGTTCCATATCCCCCCGTTCGAGTCCACGCAAATATGAATACCCTCCTCCTTTAGCCGTCGGAAGAGCGGCACCAGCGCCTCCGCCTGCACCGTAGGCTCCCCACCCGAGAAAGTAATCCCCCCCCGTTTACCAAAAAACGGCCTCATCGAAACCGCCTGCTCCAAGATATACTCCGGCTCCGTAAGCCTACCCTCACCCCGCGCGTCGATAGTGTCAGGATTGGCACAATACAAACACCGGAACGGACACCCCTGAAGAAAAACCACATACCGAAGCCCCGGGCCGTCAAACGTCCCCATCGACTCATAACTATGAACCCTGATTTGCTGCATACAATATATATTCTTAAAAAAATAAACGTTGATGACAGTGCAAAAATAGTGCAAGGCGAGAGAAAAGAAATAAAAAGCGTAAGCCTTTTTAATTTCTTTTCCGAGCCGCAGCCTATTTTCGCGAAAGCAAAAATAGTGCAAGGCGAGCGCAGGACAAAAAGAAAAGCCGTGCAAAGTGAGAGAAAAGGCAATTAAAAAAAACGATAGTTTTTTAAATTGCCTTTTCCGAACTGCAGCCGGCTTTATGTAAAAGCCGTGCAAAGCGAGAAAAAAGAAATAAAAACGCAAGTTTTTTAATTTCTTTTCCGATCCGCAGCCTATCTTTGCACAGTTGAAGGTTAGAAGTTTCCTCACTCAACGGCAGACTCTGTTTCCCGTTCTAACAGAAACTTTATCACCTTATATCCCTATCTCTCATAACCATCGGAGCTCATGTGAAAATCTTTAAACCTCCTTTTTACGGGGTTCTTAAAGTGCAATTTTCTTTTGACATTTTAAATAAGATTGACTTTGTCTTCCTCCTTCGCACCTCAGCATAGTCTAAGCAAGCTTAGCTATGCGTTGCATAAGATTGGCTACGGTTCGGCATAGAAAAAGTAAATCCTTCGGCTTTACTTTTTGCTCTGCGCTCACCTTGCACAATCTTTGGTCTTTGGGCTTAACGAAATCGTTCATCATTTTACTTATTCTCCCCCTCCCCCCCAAAATCATGAAAACCATCTGCCGCCTGCTCCTCATGCAGGCCATCCTTATCCTGTTCACCGCTTGCGCCACCGACACACCTCATTCGCACAAAAAACTCAGCCCCCAACAGCAACAAATAGCAGCCCGGTGCGAAAAACATTATCATGCCGCCCGCAAAGCACAGCTTGGCGAACAATACCGGCAAGCCATCCAATCCTACCGCCAATGCCTTGCCACCGACACACCTGATACAGTTGCCGCCAACCACCTCCGGCCCATCATTGCAGAAGCCATGCTCCAGATGATGAACTGCTACCAGGCAGCAGGAAAACCCGAAGAATGCGTGCAGACCTTTGCACGTTTACACACCAATCCCACAAACCTCATACGCAACTACTGCCTGCGCGACCTCCTCTCCATCGAAGCCTACGCACTCTCGCGTACAGAACGCATGGAACAAGCCGAAAAACAAATAGCACAAGTACTCAAACTCCCCACAGCCCAAGCCACCCACGAACAGCTCTTCCGCGACTACGCCTACGCAGCCGCCATCTACTATCCCAATCCCGCTCGGAGCGAACAAGTCGTCAAACTCTGCCAGCGCTGCCTCCAAGAAGCATCCCACTGTAAACACACCACCGGAGCCGGATGGGTACAATCCATGCTCGGCAACCTCTACGTCAAAACCGGAAAAGTCAACGAAGCCATCGAACTCTACGAAGACTGCATCACCTGCGCAGAATCCCAAGCCGACACCCTCGCAGCCATCTGCGCCCGGACAGACCTTGCGCAACTCTATTTTGACTGGAACCTCCACGACCAAGCCAGCCAAACCCTGGGCGAAGCACTCATCCTCCTTCACAAAAAGCACTACAGCCCCCTCGTTGCCGTGCGACCGCTGCTCCTCAAAGCACGCATCAGCCAATTACGCCACCCCCTCGACACAGCCCTCGCCTACATCCACCAAGTTCGGCGCATAGCCCACCACTTACCCTACAACAGCGGAACCTCCGACTGCGATTACCTGCAAGGAAGCATCCTCGCCCAAAGCACAAACCCCCATACCGCACACACCGGCATCAGCCTTCTCCAAAAAGCAGCACGAGGTGGCACACCACAAATCAAAGCCCAAGCCTACTACCAACTCGCACGTTACGAAAAACGCCGGGGAAACAACCCCGCCTGCAACATCATGCTCGACAGCATGTACGCCGCCACACACCAGCCTGACTCCACACTCCGCATACCCCACGCCGCAAACTTCGCGCTCACCCATTACCTACAACTCCACGACCCATCCAAAATAAAACAATACGCCACAGCCCTCGCCCGCGAAACAGCCAAGGCAAACCCCGCAGCCACCCAAAGCCGCCTCGTCTGCAACATCGTAAACATGCGAACCCAACAAAAAGCACACACACTCCAGCTCCAACAAAGCAAAATGCAGCTCCGACAAACCCTCTGGGCCATCATCAGCATTCTGCTGCTCCTCCTCCTCCTCCTTGCCTGGCGCCACATACGCCAACAGCGCCGCATTAACACACTCCAACAGCGACTCCTCACCGAAAAAGTCAACGCCCTGATGGATCGCCTCGAAAAGTCCGAAGCCAACCGCACCACGCTGCGGCAAACACTCCTCCAACTCCGTGCCGCCGACACTCCCGCAGCCGCCACCACGCCCGCACACCCCAACGCCGAAAGTTGGCTCACCCCCGCAGCCAATGTAGCTACCCTCCAACAACGCTTCGCAGCCCTTCATCCCCATTTCTTCCCCCACCTGCGCACCGCCGCTGCCAACATCACCCCCGCCGACGAACGCCTCGCCATGCTCATCCACCTCGGCCTCAATCCCACCCAGATAGCCACCATCATGCAGGTAGCCCCACGCACCACCACTGTCTACCGCTACCGTCTACGTCAGAAACTCAACCTTCCTCCCAACGCCTCACTCGAAGAAAAACTCAAAGAACTCTCCAGCGACCCCACACCCCACACCGACATCCCTACGCAGACTTAAAGGACGCATCGCCTCGCCCGTCCACCTTGTCGCCAAACGGGCAAAAACCCGAAACGCACTCCTATATACAAGCGTCTACTTCTCATCTACTTGCTAATAGAAAGTCCACTTTTAAAAAGCCTATTTGTAGATTACTTTGAAGTGGCCCACACATTGCTACTCGATAATCAGATTAGAAAAAGTATAGCTGTTGGAGCTAATTATATTTGTATTATAATTTGTACTGTTGCTGTTATCTACAATAGTAGAAATTAGAAAGTCCTTATAGACAAAGGGTGAGAAGCGCATACCACAACCTATCTACAATAGTAGAAATTAGAAAGTCCTTATAGACGCCTCTGAAGAATTGGAGATGGACGAAATCTACAATAGTAGAAATTACAAAGGCCTTATAGACCTCCCTATAAACGTCTATTTTCTGGGGAATCTACAATAGTAGAAATTACAAAGGCCTTATAGACTATACATCATGGCAAACAAGACAACTTTTCGACTTGGACACCTTCGGAAAATGTGAGCAGTAGGTGTCCCAGTTCGTGGGCGGCAGTGAAGCGCAGACGTTCGACTGTGGTTTTTGAAGGACGCATGTCAAGTAGCATGAGGGGATAGCAGCCTTCGGCCCATGTGCTCAGTCCAAATACGTGGTCGGGAAGTTCGGCTTTAAAAATTTTTATTCCGCGGCGTTCGCAAAGGCGTAATATGCTGGCAATGGGCCCATCGCCGCAATGCCATTGCCTGCGCAGTTCGTGAGTTGCCTTCATGGCATCGCTGAAGCAACTGACTGCAGTCGGCAGCTGTAGAGAGGTGTCGAAATTTACCTGCATGTCGGTTTGCAGTTCCTTTTTCAGGAAAAGTTCCTAATGCTTTTTCTGTGTTGTTCTCCAAAATAGAGTCGTGAGGGATAAGGGTTTAATGTTTGAGTTTAGAGTTTAAAGCTGAAAGAGTTTTAGCTTATTAGTGAGCTTGGCGTGAATGAGCAATGAGATAATGAATAATGAAGCCTACGGCTACTGTCATGGCCGTAGGCTTCATTATTTCATAAGGTTGGCTGTGGTTCGGCAAAGAAATTGAAAAACCTGCGGTTTTTTCTTTTCTTTGCGCTCACCTTGCACAACCTTTCTTTATCTCATCATTCTTTTTGTTTGTTACCTTCAGGGTGCGTAGGGTACGAGTTGTCGTTTGGTCCAGGGTATGAGGAGTATGAGCCCGGCGCAGATGATGCAGCCGTAGAACGTCCATCCGGCCATCTCTTTGACGGCGGTGAGCGTGGCCTGCACCTGCACCTTTCCCTTCATGGAAGTGGCCGCCATCTGTTCGGCTTCCGTTTCGCTCTTTCCCTGCATCTTCATGCCTTGTACGGTCTGCCCGTACTGCGCGGCGGATGCCGCGTCGGTGCGGTCGTATTCCTGGGCAAAGCGGGTGATGTAATGCTGCTGGCGTTCCTGGAGCACGTTGGAGTAGATGGCCGACCCGATGCCGGGGGCTATGATCATGCGCACGGTGAGCATGATGCAGACCCAGGTGGACATGAGGCGGTAGGGCATGCGCTGGTTGGCATAGACCGCCGTGACGGCGTAGAGCAGCATCATGCCGGCCCCACGGATGATGATGGGCCACTTCATGCGTTCCATCAAGCCTTGGCCTTGCACTTCAAAGTACATGAACAGGGCGGAGAGGCCGATGAGCAGGAAGCCGTAGGCAAAGAGGTATTTGAAATGCCACCCCTTGCTGCTGAACACCACGGCCATGACCAGTCCGATAAAGTAGCCCACGAGCACCCAGTTGCCCAGTTCCGCCACTTGCAGGTTGTCCATCTTCATGCCCACGGAGCAGAAGATGTTGACAAACATCTGGCTGGAGTTGAAAATCATGAGCCCCAGGAAAAGCAGGATGCCGCCCTGGATGCTTTTCAGCCTGAAGGCCCCGATGATGAAGTAGGGTGAGTGGCGGCGGCTTTCGAGCCAGATGAAGACTCCGGTGCTGAGGGTGCAGATGGCGGTGGCCCAGCGTATCTCGGAAGCGTCGTACCAGTCGAGCACCTTGCCGTACACCATTATATATATAAAGGAGAGGCACGCGAGGCAGAACACGGTGACGTTGCCGAACTTGGAGAAAGTGATGGGGAAATGGCGTGTGGGGTAGGGATTGTAGGGCATGGTCACCATCAGTATGACTACGGCCACGCCCAGGGCGGCCATCATGGCGTAGTAAACGTATTGCCACTCATAGTTATAGGCGAACCATGCCGTGAGCCAGGTGCCGATTTGTCCGAGAATCATGAAGAAGAAGTAGATGATGGGCATGCTGGCGGTTTTCTCCTTGTCCAGCTTGTCCCATCCCGCTTCGTCGGTAGGTTCGTTTCCCGGTGTGAGGTTATGGGTGGCTTCGATGCCGAAACCGTATTTTATCAGTGTGAAGAGGTTGCACATGAGCAGTGCCTGACGCACGAATCCCATCACCAGGCTGCACAGGGCGAGCACATAGATGCTCTCTGCGCGGGCACAGATGTAGCTGAGCAGCATCAGGATGGCAAAGCCCACCATGAGCATCATCTTCTGGCGGCGCAGGCACACCAGACGATAGAAGAAGGGGGAGAAGGCCGCCATACCCACCGAGGTGGCGAAGCCTACGAAGGTAATGTGCTCGGAGATGATGCCCAGGCCGCCCATCATTTCGGCGCTGTTGGCCGAGTACACGCCGCTCACGGTCATGATGGGGATGAAGAGCAAAATCAGGAAGATGATGCCCAGGGGCTTCGGCACCCAGTCGTAGAAGGGGAAGTTGCGGGGAAGGTTCCTTGGTGTGGTCATCCAGTGTATAATTATTTAATGTATAATGTACAATGTATAATGAAGCCTACGGCCATAAAGTATAGAGTTTATAGTTTAAAGCCTATAAGGGTACTTTGTAGCGCAGTTCTCATCCGCTCAGTGAGTGATATTATAAACTTTAAACTACAAACGATCTACTATTTTATGTATTGTACAATATAAATTACTTCTTCTCCGCTTTGACGATGACCATCATGCCGGCAGCCAAGCGGTCGTTGTCTGCTTTGGAAAGTCCTTCAAAGTCGATGCGCACCGGTACGCGCTGCTGGATTTTCACGAAGTTGCCGGCAGAGTTGTCTGTCGGCACCAGCGAATACTTGGCTCCCGTTGCGCCGGAGATGGCCGTTATCTTGCCTTCAAACACCTTGTCGCTCACGGCATCGATGGTCATTTTCACCTTTTGACCCACGTGGAGGTTTTCCACCTGCGTTTCCTTGTAGTTGGCGATGACCCATTTCTGCGTATTGGGCATGAGGTACGTGATGGTTTGTCCGGCATTGACCATCTGTCCCTCTTCCAGCGCGCGTCGGCCCAGTTTGCCGTCGCACGGGGCGAGCACCACGCAGTAGGAGAGGTTGAGCTTGGCCATTTCGAGGGCGGCTTTGGCTCTCTCAATGGCTGCTTCGTTGTTGGCCTTGCGCGTCTGCACCTCGTTCACTCCGGAGAGTGCGGCCTGCTTCTGTTTCAGCACGGCATCCAGCTTTTGCTGTGTGGCCTTGTATTCCGTTTCGTACTGTTCGAGCTGGATGGGCGTGGCAGCGTTGCGCTCCACGAGGTTCTTGTACCGCTTCACGTCCTTGGCCAGTTTTTCGAGGCGTATTTTTATTTCCGCGATGCTGGCATCGTAGACCGTGGCCGAGGTCTGCGTGGTTTGCAGCGAGGCATCCGTCACGTTGGCACCGGCCATGGCGTCTTTCAGTGCGGCTTCGGCCTCCATCAGGCGGATGCGGTATTCGCGGTCGTCGAGCGTGAGGAGCGTGTCGCCCTTATGGATGTCCTGATGTTCGGTGAAATAGATTTTCTTGATGTAGCCCGAGGCCCTGAGGTTGATGGGCGAGATGTACTGTTCCACCTGTGCGTCGTTGCTCGACTCGTTGCTCTTGTAGTCCACGAACATGAGGACTACCTGCACCACGCCCCAGACCACGAGTCCGAGGCCGATGAGGCTCACGAGCATTTGCCTCACTCTTTGTTTCTTCAGCTTTTTGGCTTGGTTTTCATGGCTTTGCGAGCCGCCCTGTGCCACGTTGTTGCTATGTGCTTGGTTATCTTGTGCCATTTTGTTGTGCGGTGTTTGTTGGTTGTTAGGTTATTCTGAGAGTTTTTCGAGTTGTCCGGTGTATTTGAGGACCATGAGGTTTGAAACTTGGTAGTTGTAGTGGGCGGTGAGGTAGTTGTTTTGTGCTTCGCTCATGCTCATTTGGTCCTGCAGCACTTCGACCATCGAGACGATGCCTTCGCGGTAGCGGTCGTAGGTAACGCCGTAGATGTCCTCGGCCAGCAGGTAGTTGTCGCGTTGTTTGTAGTAGTTGCGCTCGTTGTTCACCTGGTCCTTGATGGCGTTGGCGTATTGCGTCTGGAGGTTCTTCAGTGTGTTTTCGTAGCCGATGCGTGCGTTGTCGGCATCAAGTTGCGCCTTGCGCAGTTTCGACCGGCGTTCGTAGCCGTCGAAGATGGGCACGCGCAACGAGAGGCCGATGCCGTTCGAGCCGTACCAGTGGTTCGATTCGCCGGAGCGGAACCAGTTCTTGAACTTGTCGGTGTAGGAACTGTACATCACGTTGGCGGTGAGGGCAAGGGTGGGGAGATAGGCGCCTTTGGCCAGTTTCGTCTGTTTATCGGCCAGCGTTATTTTCTGCTCCATGAGTTGGAGTTCGTAGAGATGGGGGGCGAGTCCGCTCATGGCGGCGGGGTCAAACTTGTCCACCGTTTTTTCCTCTACGCATATCTTCGCATCGGCGGGATAGTCGAGGATGTATTTCAGCATGTTGTACTGCTCCACGAGCATGGCTTCGGCGTTGGCGGCTTGCACGCGTGTGCTTTCCAGACGCACGTTGATGCGTTTGAGGTCCACTTCCAGTGCCATCTCGTTGTCGTGGAAGGCTTGGGTGATGCTGCGCAGCTCTTCGAAGCGGCGTATGTTGTCGTTGATGATGGTGAGCTGCTCGCGGGTGTTCTGTGCCAGGTAATAGACTTTGGCAATTTGCAGGATGAGGTCCTCGCGTGCCTTTTCGTAGGAGAGCTGGTTGATTTCGTCCACGGTTCGGGCAATCTCCATGGCGGTTTGTGCCGTTTGGCTGTACAGGGGCATTTGGAGCTGCACGCCGGCAGCGGCGTTGTACTGGAGGGTTTTCGTGACGTTGTATGCCTTGCCGTACGCCCTGCCGTCCGTCACGGACACGGGTGGGGAGAAGTTGTCGTTGAAGTTGGCCACTGCGTTGATTTGAGGTAATAGCCGGGCTCTGTTTTCGCTGATGCCGTATTTTCCTTTGGCGATTTCGTTGCGTGAGGTTTTCAGGGAGAGGTTGTTTTCGATACCTACTCTCAGGCACTCCTTCAGCGTGAGCGTTACTTGTGCGCCGGCAGTGAGTGTGGTCCAGACGGCAGCACAAATGGTTATCAATTTCCTTTTCATGTATATGTATGTGTCTTAAACGGTGGCGAAATTAGCTCTTTTTGACTGATATTCCTCTTCTTTTAATGTACTTATTGGGGTATGGCCTGATGTTTTCTTCCTAAGGGCCGTGTTTTGTCATATAGGGAGAGCAGGCACCACGTTCGGGTGAAGCCGGAAACCGCATTTTTCATGCGAACACCTGCTTGCAAACAGTGTTTTTTAGGAATATACCATTTTTAGGAATATACCATTTAGCCGGAGGAAGAAAAGCTGCTTTTCAACCTCCGACTAAGGGATGTTTCTCAGTGTACTTTTTTATTTCTTATACTGCTTGGCCAATCCGCCTTCCGACGTTTCGCGGTAGAGGGAAGGGAGGTCGTGTCCCGTCTGTTTCATCACCTCCACGGCCTTGTCGTACGAAATGCGGTGTTCTCCCTCAGCATAGGTGGCGTAGAGGTTGGCGTCGAGGGCGCGTGCGGCGGCGTGGGCGTTGCGTTCGATGCAGGGAATCTGCACGAGGCCGCAGATAGGGTCGCACGTCATGCCGAAGTGATGCTCCAGTCCCATCTCGGCGGCATATTCCGTAGCGGCCAGCGAACCGCCGAAGATGTAGTTGGCGGCAGCGGCAGCCATGGCGCAGGCCACGCCCACTTCGGCCTGACATCCGGCTTCGGCACCCGAAATCGAGGCGCGGGCTTTGGCGATGTTGCCCACCAGTCCCGCAGTGGCCAGGGCGTGGAGCACACGTTTGTCGCTGAAGCGGCGGCTCTTGGCCACGTGGTAAAGCACGGCGGGCACCACGCCGCAGCTGCCGCAGGTGGGGGCTGTCACAATCCTTCCGCCCGAAGCATTCTCTTCTGAAACGGCCAGCGCGTAGGCAAACACGAGGCCGCGCGACTGCAGGTTGCTGCTGTACCCCATGGCCTTGATATAATAATGAGGTGCCTTGCGCCGCAGGTTTAGTCCGCCCGGCAGCACACCCTCTTCCTCCAGCCCGCGTTCCACGGCAGCCTTCATCACCTGCCACACCTCTTCGAGGTACTCCCATATTTCCGGGCCTTCGCAGTAATCCACGTATTGCCAGTAAGAGCGACCGCGTTCCTCGCACCATTGTTTGATGTCGAGCAGGTGGTCCAGTTCGTAGAGGTCGGGCGTTTCCGTCTGGTTGCCTCCCTCTTCGGCCAGTGCGCCGCCTCCTACGCTGTACACCGTCCAAGCATCGTGCGCCTGTCCTTCAGCGTCGACGGCTTCAAACTTCATGCCGTTGGGGTGGAAGGGCAGGACTACTTCGGGCAGCCACACGAAGTCCGTGCGTTCTTTGCCCAACACAGAGTATATGGCCCAGTCCGTGAGGTGGCCTTTTCCTGTGGCGGCCAGACTGCCGTAGAGCGTCACTTTGAAGCGTGGTGCGTCGGAGTGGGTGGCAAGGTATTTTTCGGCGGCGCGGCGCGGTCCCATGGTGTGTGAAGAGGACGGCCCTTGGCCTATGCGATAGAGTTCTTTCAGAGATTGCATTCAATTGGGGATTACGATAATATATAATGTATAGTTGCCTTCGGCCGTGAAGTGAACGGCCGAAACTTGCACCTACTTATTCTTTGATAAATCCGCGTCGGTACGCCACGAGCAGTTTTTCGAGGTCGGCAATCTGTTCGCGCAGCTCCGCCCCCTTGTCCGTATCGTTCACCATGGCGCGGTGGCCCATCATTTCCACGATTTGCGTGGTCGACTGGATGTCCGTTCCGTTCAGAATAGCCTCCTCGGTCGAGGTGAATGGCGCGTGCTGCACCAGTTGGAAGCCGCGCGAGTGGTACACCAATGTATAGCCGGCAATGCCCGTCGTGTCGTGGTAAGCCTTGGCAAACCCGCCGTCGATGACCATCAGCTTTCCGTCTGCTTTGATCGGTTTCTCGCCGTTCGATGCTCTCACGGGCACGTGTCCGTTGATGATGTGCCGGTGTTTGCCTTTCACGCCGAAGGCATCCATCAGCGCGTCGCACACTTCGCCGCTGTTGCGCAGGTGGTAATACCATCCCTTCTCCTCCTTGTGCGTTTCCTTGTCGGCAATGAAGTAGCGTTCAAAGGTCGCCATCTTCGACTTGTCGAAGAGCGGAGAGTCCGGCCCGCACCACAGGTACCAGAAATAGTCGCAAGCCTTCTCCCGTTCGGTCGCGTCGGCCGCCTCGTCGAACGTCAGCCGCACCAGTTGCTCCGTGCGTTCCAGCAGTTCGCGTCCTTTCACCTCCTGTCCCGCTACGCACACCGTTTTCAGCGAGCCGTCCTCGTTCATCGGCACCGAGGCGTGGAACAGCAGGTTGGAGTTGAAGATGCCGTACATTGAGCCGTGCAGCAGCAACTGAGCCACGTGTGCCTGCAGCCTGTCGGCCACCATGAACGAGTGTCTGATGCGCTCCATCAGCTCCTCCTCCTCCTCGCTCAGCTGGTAAGGATTGGCCGGGTCAAGCGTGGGCCAGCAGGTATCTTTCAGGGCATATTCCGTCCCGTTCACCCGGCACGTTCCTGCAGTCAGGTCCACGCCTTCCAACAGTGCGCGATCCTGCATACCCCATTCCGGGTGCGCAGCGTAGAGCTGTCCTTCCAGTTTGAATTGGATGATGGCAATGGCCTTGTGCATTTGCGCAATGAGGCGGCATTGCTTCTCGTTGGGTTGGCGTTCCGGGTCTTCTATCTTCGGGTAGAACAGCGTGCAGGGGTCGTCAGCATACGTCTCCATGGCAAAGGTGGCCAGGGGCACCATGTTGATGCCGTAGCCCTCCTCCAGCGTCTGCGTGTTGGCATAGCGGAACGACAGGCGTAGCACGCTGGCGATACACGCCTTGTTGCCCGCCGCTGCACCCATCCACAGCACATCGTGGTTGCCCCACTGAATGTCCCAGTGGTGGTACGCGCTCAGCGTGTCCATGATGAGGTGCGCCCCCGGTCCGCGGTCGAAGATGTCGCCCAGGATGTGCAGCTGGTCAATGGAGAGCCGTTGTATCAGTTCGCAGATAGCCACGATGAAGCCCGCCGCCCGGCCCGTGCCGATGATGGTTTGGATAATCACTCCCACGTAAGCCTGCTTGTTGCGGTCGTCTGAGCTCTCGTGAAGCAGTTCCTCTATGATGTAGGCAAATTCCTGCGGCAGACTTTTGCGCACTTTCGAGCGTGTGTACTTCGACGAAACATTGCGGCACACGGCAATGAGCTGGTTCAGCGTGGTCTGGTAATAGTCGGCCAGGTTCGTGTCCGTCTGTTTCACCAGTTCCAATTTCTGCTTGGGATAATAAATCAGCGTGCAGAGGTCGCGAATTTCTTTCTCGCGCAGCGTGTTGCCAAAGAGCTCCTGCACTTTCCGCTTGATGTTGCCCGAAGCGTTGTGCAGCACGTGTTCAAACGCCTCATGCTCGCCGTGCAGGTCGGCCAGGAAATGTTCCGTGGGTTTGGGCAGGTGCAGAATGGCTTCCAGGTTGATAATTTCTGTGGTAACGCGCGATATGGTGGGAAAGTCGCGTGCCAACAATTTCAGATAGCGTAAGTCAGCGCGGACATTGCCGGCTGAAAAGTCGTTTTTGGGCATAGAGTCAGGTTTAAGTAGGATAGGGCAGTACGCCCATTTGCCGAGGCATACCCGTCAGGCATGTCGCGAGGCAAAGGTAAGTCAAGGTTGTATAAAAGACCAATCTTTTTTTCAACTTTTTTGTGAAATGGAGAAACGATGCCGTGCTGACGGCAAACTGCTAACTACCGGTAGGAAACAGAAGGACGGAGCCGGAAAATTCAATTCCTGTTCTAAATGAAACAAACGTTACTTATATCATCAACAGCTGTTGCTTTTCTAAAAACTTCCCCATCTCATTCACTGAAGTTGCGGATGTGAACGGGTGATGAGGAATAAGGTCTGGAGTTTATGATGTGCCTTGCCAAATAGTCCTGGAGTTGTTTTTCCTACTCGTCGAGCTCGGCAAAATAGTCGGCGACTTGTGAAGAGAACTTCACGCAGCGACCTGCTTGGGTCTACGAGGCGGGGTGATCACGCTGAAAAAGCCGTAATTTGTTTTGGAAATACGCTTTTTGCGCGCGCGTATATACGCATTTTATTTCCCGAAAAAAGCATTCACTCCTTCACACGACGTGCTTTTTCCACTGATTTCCATCGGTTTCGAGTGTGAAGGGTTGGGCTTTCAAAGTATTCACACGGTTCCCGAAGCATTCACACTGACTTCCGAAGCATTCACACTGACTTCCGAAGCATTCACACCGGCGGTGAACACTTGTGAAGGGTTGAAAGAGCAAGCCTTCACACCGGAAAACCGCCTCATAATCAGGAGGTAAGCGGTATGAACGTTCCGCTGTGCTGTGAATGCTTG
>SFPC01000026.1 GCA_004552195.1 Bacteroidales bacterium
AACGTTCGTTTTTTTCGTTTTCCCATCGCTGCAAGTATCAAATTGTTCTCTTTTTCTATTTGGACAGCTTATCTACTTTTTCCTATTGCTCCCCAATCATCCGGTATTCATAGTTCGACTCTTTGAAAAATACTTCCGATGGAGGGATGCAGCCCGGTCGGTAGGAAGTATAAGGCAGGGCCCATGGAGTTTGTCAGCAGTTCCTGTCGAGCCATGGGCCGAGTTCTGGCGCAGAAAAAATGTAAATCTCGTTCAAATCCTCCCCTCCTGAAAGAAAATCGGGCAATAGATAGTCATATTTTGCCATCTATATAAGTCAAAAACGATGTTTATTAAACGATGTCCGTTCTATTTCATGCGGCTTTCTTTTTCGTGAAAAATACTCTTAAATTGTTGAAACTCAATGATAAAGTGCCTGCTTTAGCGCTTTGTGGCTGCGTCAGAAGTTCGCCGTCCAATCCTCATTCGTGTCGGCGCCAATCGTGCAAAAGACGACCTCGTTTTCCGCCTGCCGATTTACACTTAGGATTTTTTTAGACTTTTCAATCGTAGATATACAAATCGATATTTTAGCCTTGAATACAACAAATATAAATTAGCAGTAGAATTTCAAATTGAATATTTAGAAATAAAAAGTCGTTAGTTTTATGAATTTATATTTTGAATTTGTGATATAGTTTTCCGAATGAATACTTATACATCTTCGATTTTTGGTTGAAACTGCCTGAAAATCTTCATTTTTCGGCGATATTTTGGAGTCAAATCGTCGTTTAGCACAGGAATATGCTGTATATGCCCCATAAATAGGGTAAATACGTGAGAATAGTTCTCTTTTATCTCTAAAAGCCAGGAGATATGCCTCTTTTATTAAAGCGATTTACAGTTTGAAATCCGCTTCCTAAGTTTACACTTGTATATATCTGTAAATCTAAAGCGCCAATGTAAATTTCGGGAGTTGCGATTTGTAAACTTGTAAAACGTAAAATGTAAATAGAAAATACTTTGCAAATGTATTGTCAATAAGTTGCGAAAGCTTTACCTTTGTAAACGCTTACGGGTTGCCCCAATGGCGCCCCTTTTGGCGGGATCATCATCAGACGGCCTATATGAAGCTTGGATAAAAGCAGCAGTGGACGAAGTCGGATGGCGCTTGGAGGAACGCAGCGGTGGAGTGTTTTTTACCTCTAACGGCTGGGAAGCGATTTATCCCGCAGGCTGCGATGCGCTGTTTGTTGTGCCATGAAAAATTGTTCGATTTTTCTATGTCATTCAAGTAGCTTTCTGACCTAAATGAATGCCGGTGCATTCAAATCTCTGGAAAATTCAGCCTCCAATTGGGGTACAGACGGCAACACCGCTTCCCCTAAACGCCCTGGCCGGTAGCCCTGAAGTCATGGCCGGCAAACCTGAAAATAGATTATACACCTTATATATATGAAAGAGAGAATACGAACCATCATGCAGCATGTACACATGTCGCAGCAGGACTTCGCGAACAGGTTGGGTATTTCCGCTGCTTCGCTCTCCAGCATTTTTACAGGAAGAACGAATCCCACCAACAATCATGTGATGGCGATTCATCATGCCTTCCCCGAAATCAACGTCAACTGGTTGTTGTTTGGTGAGGGCGACATGATTGCGTCCAAAGTTCCGGAGGAGACAAACGATGAAGGTAAGTCCGGCGAACCATCAGCAGCTCCTGCATCCGGAAGTCCGGAGGCCATGCTGCCGTCGCAGCAATCCGGGTCGCTCTTTGACCAACCAGTGCCGGCAGCGAGCGCAGCAGTACATCCGGAGCCCTATGTCGCGTATGGGCAGCGGAGAGAAACCGGCACTTATCCCAAACGAGGAAACGAGCTGGTTGGAAGTGTGATAAATGTTGACAAAAGAACCCGAAAAATCAAGGAAATTCGTGTGTTTTTCGACGATGGGACTTATGAATCGTTCGTTCCGTCGGGGAAATAGTCCGTGTTTTTCCCTATATTCGTCCCCAAAACGCATGATATGAAGTTATTGTTATTGGTAGTAGGGCGTACTGTTGACAAACGTCTCGTGGAGCTTATTGACGAATACGCAGGGCGGCTGAAACATTACGTACCTTTTGAACTGGAAGTGATTCCTGAATTGAAGAACACCAAAGCGATGAGCCCGGAAGTGCAGAAACAGCGCGAGGGTGAACTGTTGCAGCGTCAAATCCGCGAGGGCGACTACGTGGTTTTGCTCGATGAAGGCGGTAAACAGTTCCGTTCGACAGAATTTGCCGGCTATTTGGAGAAAAAGCAGCAGCAGGCGGCTCGTCGGCTGGTATTTGTAGTGGGTGGTCCCTATGGTTTTTCTGCAGACGTCTATCGTATGGCCCAAGAGAAGATTTCTCTTTCCCTGATGACCTTTTCCCATCAAATGATTCGCCTGTTGTTTGTAGAACAGTTGTATCGTGCCATGACCATATTGCGTGGCGAACCCTATCATCATGAATAATCGGTTGTACGTCACGTTTTGGCTGTTGTTGTGCTGTGTCAGTTTGAGCGGAATACATGCCCGTCAGTGGAATTTCCGCATCATGGAGTACAATGTGGAGAACCTTTTCGATACACTCCACGCATCGGGCAAACTTGACACCGATTTTACTCCCGAAGGTAGTCATCATTGGACTTCGGCGCGCTATTGGGCCAAGTTGGGGCGTTTGGCGCGTGTCATTGCCGCCGTTGGGGGTGCCACCCCTCCTGATTTGGTGGCTTTGGAAGAGGTGGAAAACGACAGCGTGCTGACCCATCTCACTCGTCGCACCCATTTGGCCATGTTGGGCTACGACTATGTCATCACTCGTTCGGCAGATGCGCGCGGCATCAACGTAGCCTTGTTGTACCAGCCCGCCCGTTTTCGTCCCGTGTCGGTCGACACCTTTAGGGTAGTCCCTCTTCATTCCCGCTTGCCGGTTACGCGCGACGTGTTGCATGTAGCCGGCGAATTGCCTTTGGGCGATACACTTGACATCTTCGTATGCCATTTGCCCAGTCGGCGTAACGGGCGACAAGCCGAGCAATACCGCAACCGCGTGTGTCGTTTGGTTCGTCAGAAAGCAGACAGTTTGTGTGCCGTTCGTCAAAAGCCTTCCATCGTGTTGACGGGCGATTTCAATGCCATGTATCCCGAAAAATGCTTCACTGACTGTTTGGGTGCATCTCTTCCCGATACCGCAGTCTCCGTGCGCCATCAGCTTTACTTGTTGTCCAATGCGTTGCAAGGCCGTCAAGGCATTGCCGGCACCTACAAGTATCGGGGCGAGTGGAACAGGCTTGACCACATGTTGGTGAACGGCAGATTACTCTCTCCTTCCGCTTGGGAGGGCGGTTTGCGTTGTAGTCCGTCCGATTGTTGCATAGCAGATTTCGATTTCCTTTTGCGCGCCGATACTTCCGGGATGGGAGTTCAGCCGTTTTCCACCTTTCTCGGCACCTTTTACGCCGGAGGCTACAGCGACCATTTGCCGTTGGTTCTTACCCTTCATTGGGCAGACTGAAGGTGCGTTCTTGCAAGTTGTTGGTCATATTGAAGTTTCAAATCTTCGTTTTAGAGATATTCAGATAGCAAATTGAACATTTTTTGCCATGATTTTCATTCCAAAACTTCTAATAAAGCTTAATTTTGTGGTATGACGTTGGTTTTCTTCTTACTTTTGCAGCTCTTTTAAATAGAATTGAGCCACAGAATAGGCAGATGCCATCAGGCAAACAGCACAAGCGGGAGAAAAAGCACCCATTCCCGTAGCCGTTGGCGCATCTGCATACAGAAAAGGGCATTGATGTTTTAAACTATGCGACAACTAAAAATCAACAAAAGCATTACCAACCGCTCCAGTGCGGCTTTGGACAAGTATTTGGTAGAAATTGGCCGCGAGGAGCTTATCTCCACCGATGAAGAGGTAGAGCTGGCCCAGCGCATCCATAAGGGCGACCAAGAAGCCTTGGACCGTCTGACGAGAGCCAATCTTCGTTTCGTTGTCAGCGTGGCCAAGCAATATCAGAACCAAGGTTTGGCCCTGAACGACCTTATTGATGAAGGCAATTTAGGGCTTATCAAGGCTGCACAGAAGTTTGATGAAACCCGTGGCTTCAAATTTATCTCCTACGCCGTATGGTGGATTCGCCAAAGCATTCTTCAGGCCATTTCCGAGCAGAGCCGCATTGTGCGTATGCCGCTCAATCAGGTAGGCTTCCAAAGCAAGCTTACCAAAGCCATCGTCAATTTTGAGCAAGAGTTTGAGCGTCGTCCCTCCGTGGGCGAGTTGGCAGAGTTGCTCGACACCGATGTGGTCAAGATACAGGAGGCGTTGGGTTCCAACGGCAAGAAAGTCAGTGTAGACGCACCTTTCCAAGACGATGACTCCAACTGTCTCATCGACATCATGACCGACGACAACGCACCGGGCACCGACAACCAAATGGAAAAGGAATCTTTGGCCTCCGACCTCGAAGCAGCCCTCAGTGCCCTGTCCGACCGTGAGCGCCAGGTGTTGAAAATGCTTTTTGGTATCGGACGCAATGAAATGACTGCCGAAGAAGTGGCCAACACCCTCAGTCTTACCCGCGAGCGTGTGCGCCAAATCAAGGAGCGTGCCCTGCGTCGTCTGCGCGAGGCGGACAACATCAACATCCTCATGAAGTATCTGGGATAACGTTTCCCTTCTTCACATACCATCCCAAACGGAAACGAGCCTGTTGCGCTCCTTTTCGTTTGGGATTTTTTTGTCGGCATACGGATGCGGTCTATGGCCTCGCAGTGTACGCAGGCAGCATCCTTTGTCCCATGAATGAACGAGCCGGTGCAGAAAGGGCGGAAAAAGCCCCCAAATACCCCCTGTTTTATTGCCGAAAAAAAGTTTCAGACCTTCATATAAGATGCGTTTATCGTTGAAAATCAGCAGACAAAGACATGAAGGTTTTGAACCATTGCGCGTTGTCGGCCGCCGTATCCTGATGAACGATGCTTTTTTCAAACATTCAATCTGTTTTCTGCTGATTTTCAATGAAAAATGCTCTATTTCTGAAACTTTGAACCTTTTTTACTAAAGGAAGAATTACGTATATATATGGAGCGTTTCAGGAGGAGATAAAGTCATATAGGTGGGGAGAATAGCAGTTTGAGCAGATTGTCCAGCCAAGCAACACTGCCGGAACTATCCCCACGACAACTCTTTGGCAACTCGCCGACTTGGTTTCACAACTCGCCGACTTGGTTTGCCAACTCGGCGAGTAGAATTTTCAACTCGGCGACTTGTGAGCCCCCTTTTGCTCCATGTTGAACGCGAGGTGTTCATAGCTGATGGGAAGCCGGCAGACAGCTGTTGGGCCAAGCCAAACGGTGCACCAACCGGCCGAGCACTGTCAGCAGCCTGCTTCCTATTTGCAGCTGAAAAACAAAAACGCGGTATAGCTATCTGCTTTTCAATAAAATCCAGTACATTTGTCCGGGATTCCCCACCTTCCTTCCATTCGTGTGTTTGGAAAGGGTGGAGAAGCCGTTTAACTCATGTTTCATATTCCTAAATCCCATCAAAAATGGAAAAGATAATCGGGCTCATCGATGCCCCTTTCACCCCTTTTGACGCACAGGGGAATGTCAACCTTGCTCTCATTCCCGCCTACGCCCAGATGCTGGCCCGCAACGGTCTGAAAGGCGTTTTCATCAACGGCTCCTCCGGCGAGGGCTATATGCTTACGGAAGACGAACGGAAGCAGCTGGCTGAGGCCTGGGTGAAAGCCGCCCCCGAAGGTTTCAAGGTGATAGTGCATGTGGGCAGTACCTGCGTGCGCAGCAGCAACCGGCTGGCCCGCCACGCCGAGGAAATCGGTGCTTGGGGCATCGGTGCCATGGCCACCCCCTTCCCCCGCATAGGCCGTGTGGAAGAGCTCGTGAAGTATTGCGAGGAAATAGCCTGCGGCGCGCCTTCGCTCCCCTTCTATTATTACCACATTCCCGCCTTCAACAATGCCTACCTGTCCATGTACGACTTCCTCCAAGCCGTCGACGGACGCATCCCCAACTTTGCCGGCATCAAGTACACCTTCGAGAGCCTCTACGAGTACAACCGCTGCCGCCGTTACAAGAACGGCAAGTTCGATATGCTCCACGGCCAGGACGAAACCATCCTGCCCTGTCTGGCCATGGGAGGCGCGCAGGGAGGCATCGGCGGAACGACCAACTACAACGGACGTGCCCTGGTGGGTATCATCGAGGCATGGCAGGCCGGCGACTTGGAGAAAGCCCGCGAGCTGCAGAACTTCTCGCAGGATGTCATCGACGTGATTTGCCATTTCCGGGGCAATATCGTGGGCGGCAAACGCATCATGAAGCTGATCGGGCTTGATCTGGGCCCCAACCGCACCCCTTTCCAGAACATGACCGACGAAGAAGAAGCGCAAATGCGCCGCGAACTCGAAGCCATCCACTTCTTTGAGCGTTGCAACCGTTGAGGCTTCCCTCTTCTTCCTTACAATGAACTTTTAATCTCGATTGCATGAAAAAGAGCTTGTTCCTCCTGATGCTATGCTGTGCCTTCCTGCTGCGGGCACAGGCGGCACCGACCGACAACAACACCTTCAATCGTGTGGCCTTCCGCTCGTTGCCGGCCTTGCAGGTACACTCTCCGCAGGGCGTATCCGCTCCTTTTGCCGGATGCGTCGATGGACGGGTGTGGGTGGCCGGAGGATGCAATTTTCCCGGAGCTGCTGCTGCCGACGGAGGCCCCAAGGTGTACTATTCCGACATCTATGAACTCGACCCCAAGGCACCTTCCGGACAAGCGTGGCACTGCGTGGGCTATCTGCCCACCGAGCTGGCCTATGGCGTGGGCATCACCGTGCCCGAGGGCCTGGTGTGCATTGGCGGCACCGACGGGCGGCGCAGCTATGCCGACGTGCGGCTGCTGACCCGCACCCATGCCGACGACGTGGTCGACACCCCGCTGCCCTCGCTGCCCCAGGGCCTCGACAACATGGCCGGCGGCTACGGAGGCGGCTACCTCTATGTGGCCGGCGGCCAGACCGACGGCCAACCCTCGCAGGCCGCCTTCCGCCTCCAGTGGCCCGGCGGCAAACGCTGGGAACGCTTGCCCGACTTTCCCGGAAAGGCCCGGCTGCAGCCCGTGGGCGTGGTGCAGAACAGCGGCACCGGTCCCTGCTTCTACCTGCTGGGCGGTTTCACCCCCGCTTCGGCCACGGTGCAGGGAGAGGCGCACGCCGACGGCTGGGCTTACGACCCGCGCCGGCAGACGTGGCTGCCCGTTGCGCCCATCGTGCCGCAAGGCAGCACCGAAGCCTTTGCCCCCGTGGGAGCAGTGGCAGTCAGTTCCGGCTGTGCCCACATCGTGTGCATGGGCGGTGTGAACAAAACCATCTTCGAGGCAGCCATCAACCTGCCCTATCGCGAGGTGCAGCCCCCCTTGGGCGATTACCTGCGCCATCCGGTGGATTGGTATCGGTTTAATACTAATTTGTACGTATATCACACCATCACCGACACCTGGGTGGCAGAACCCGGTTCTCCCCTTCTGGCCCGTGCCGGTGCCGGCGTGGTGCAGGTGGGTGCAGACTGGATCGTGGCGGGCGGCGAAGAAAAGCCCGGTGTGCGCTCCGCTGCCGTAACCTCCATGCAAATGGCTTTCACCCCCTCGTTCGGCTGGCTCAACTGGACCGTGCTGGTGGCCTACCTGCTCGGTATGGTCGCTTTGGGCTACTATTTCATGCGCCGTGAGAGCGGTGCCGACGACTTCTTCAAGGGCGGCGGACGCATCCCCTGGTGGGCAGCCGGCATCAGCATCTATGCCACCATGCTCAGCGCCATCACCTACATGGCCTACCCCGCCAAAGCCTACGCCACCGACTGGACGTACTATCCCATGCTCGTCACCATCCTCTTGGTGTCCTTCCCCGTCATCCGCTACTATCTCCCCTTCTTCCGCCGGCTCAACGTGACGAGTGCCTACGAGTATCTGGAACGCCGTTTCAATGCCACCACGCGCCTCATGGCCTCCGCGCTCTTCATTGTGTTCATGGTGGCGCGCATGGCCCTGGTGCTCTATCTTCCTTCGCTGGCCCTGACCGCCGTGACCGGCATCAACCTCTACATCTGCATCGTGCTCATGGCCTTAGTCACCATCGTCTATTGCACCATGGGCGGTGTGGAAGCTGTGGTTTGGGGCGATGTGGTACAAGGCATCATCCTGGTGGGCGGAGCCCTCTTCGCCGTGGGCTACCTCGTGCTGGGCACCGAGGGCGGTGTGGCCGGCTTTGTCGAACTCGGCTCCGAGGCCGGCAAGTTCCGCCTTTTCGATTGGAGTCTGGACTATCGCTCGGCCACCTTCTGGGTCATCATCCTCGGCGGTATGGCCAACAACCTCATTTCCTATACTTCCGACCAAACTGTCATACAACGCTATCTCACCACTAAGGACGAGCGCAGTGCGCGTCGAAGCATCCTGATGAACGGCATCATGAGTGTGTGCGTTTCCATCGCCTTCTTCGCCATCGGTGCCGGACTCTACACCTTCTTCAAGACCCATCCCGCCGAGTTGGACTACACCATGCTGAAGGCCGACACCATCTTCCCCTTCTTCATGATGAGCCAGTTGCCGCAAGGCTTGGCCGGTCTGCTCATTGCCGCCATCTTTGCCGCCACGATGAGCACCATCTCGTCGAACATCAACTCCGTGGCCACCGCCTTCAGCGTGGACTTCTACCGCCGTTGGCGACCCTGGGCCACCGACCGCCAGACCCTCAGCGTGGCGCGCCGTACCTGTTTGGTGGCCGGCCTGTTGGGCATGGGCATCGCGTTGCTCATGGCCACGTGGGAGATACTCTCGCTGCTTGACTTCTTCCAGGAAATTCTCGGCCTGCTCTCCAGCGGCTTGGGCGGCCTGTTCCTCATGGGCATCTTCTTCCCGCGCATTGGCGGGCGGGCAGCCCTCTGCGGCTTTGTGGCCGGCGTTGCCGCCGTGTTCGTAGTGCGTGCTTTCACCCCCGTGAGCTTCCTGCTTTATGGTTTCATCGGCATGGCCGTTTCCGTGGCTGTGGCATGGCTGTTGTCGTTCTTTATGCGCGAAGATACCAACCTGGAGGGCCTCACTTGGCAGACGCGCCGCGCCGAGTAGACTCACCAGATTTTACTTTCCCAAAACAAATCTTTTACTACAATGAAATACGATTTCAAAACGCTTGCCGAACAGTACAAGCACGAGTTGCTCGACAAGGTCATTCCTTTCTGGTTAGAGAAGTCGCAGGACAAGGAGTTCGGCGGCTACTTCACCTGCCTTGACCGCACGGGCGAGGTGTTCGACACCGACAAATTCATCTGGATGCAAGGCCGCGAAGTGTGGATGTTCGCCACGCTCTACAACAAGGTGGAGAAGCGGCAGGAGTGGCTCGACTGTGCCATCCAAGGTGCCGAGTTCCTGAAGCGGAACGGCCACGACGGGCAGCTCAACTGGTATTTCTCCCTCGACCGCGAGGGACGGCCTCTCGTGGAGCCGTACAACATCTTCTCCTACACCTTCGCCGTCATCGCCTTCGGGCAGCTGGCCATCGCCACGGGCAACAAGGAGTATGAGGACATAGCCCGCCGCACTTTCGACATCGTGCTTTCCAAGGTGGATAACCCCAAGGGCAAGTGGAACAAGGCGGCACCCGGCGCGCGGCAGCTCAAATCGTTTGCCCTGCCCATGATTCTCTGCAACGTGGCGCTCGAAATCGAACCGCTGCTTGACCCCGACTTCCTGCGCCGCACCATCGACACCTGCATCCACGAGGTGATGGACGTGTTCTATCGCCCTGAGCTGGGGCTCATCGTGGAGAACCTCGGCACCGACGGCCAATTAGTTGACTGCTTCGAGGGTCGGCAGCTCAACCCCGGCCATGCCATCGAGGCCATGTGGTTCATCATGGACCTGGGCAAACGCCTCGGACGGCAGGACCTCATTGAGCAGGCCGTGCAGATTGCGCTCAACGAAGCCGAGTATGGCTGGGACAAGCAGTACGGCGGCATTTTCTATTTCATGGACCGCCTGGGCCACCCCTGCCAGCAGTTGGAGTGGGACCAGAAACTGTGGTGGGTACACATCGAAACGCTCATCACCATGCTCAAGGGCTACCGCCTCACGGGCAACCCGAAGTGCTTGGAGTGGTTCGAGCGTGTTCACGATTATGTGTGGACCCACTTTGCCGACCCCGACTATCCCGAGTGGTATGGCTACCTCAACCGCCGGGGCGAGGTGCTGCTCCCGCTCAAGGGCGGCAAGTGGAAAGGCTGCTTCCACGTGCCTCGCGGACTCTTCCAGTGCTGGCAGGTGCTGGAGGAACTGGCAGCGGGCGAGTAGGAGCGCGGGGGAACTGTTCACTGAGCAGAACAAAGTTCGCCAACACGCAGAATAACATGGCTCTATGACGATAGAGCAAATAGTATCAAGGCGCGGATTACAAAACCGCGCCTTGATTATGAACATCCCGAAGCCCTTTGCTGGTGTCCTCCCGAAACGGAGCCTGAGGGTGGTGTGCCACTGGGAGGAAGAAACGAGGTAAATCAGACACGTTCCGCTGCCGGACTACTCTGCCGTACCCGGGCTTGTACAGAAATATTCCATGTTTAGTGGTAAAAGCGCGCTTTTTGGTTTGTATTTTTGGCAGTTTGACAAGAAAAAACATAATTTTGCGGCATATAGCTAAAAATTAGACGAAGGAAAGCAGATTTGAAAGAGGCTGCATGTGGAAATACCGACACAAAAACGGAAAGTTGACGGGAAATGCCGTAAGCAAGACACACAGCCCTTTTGTACATGGAGTAATATATTTTATCAGCAACAAACAGCCTATGAATCTCTTTATCCGCAAAACAAGTGAAGAACTGCTCCGCGAAGCCGAAAACGAAGGCGGACGGGGCTTGAAGCGCGTGTTGGGGCCTTGGGGGCTTATCGCGCTCGGAGTGGGTGTCATCATCGGTGCCGGCCTGTTCTCCGTGACCGGCATTGTGGCCGGCGAACACACCGGCCCCGCCATCGTCGTCAGCTTCGCCATAGCCGCCGTGGCCTGCGCCTTTGCCGGACTGTGCTATGCCGAGTTCGCTTCCATGCTTCCCATTTCCGGCTCTGCCTACACCTATTCCTATTTCACGATGGGCGAGCTGGTGGCATGGATTATCGGATGGGACCTCGTGCTGGAATATGCCGTGGCCGCCGTGGCGGTGAGCATCTCGTGGAGCCGCTATTTCTGCGTGATGCTGGCCGACATGGGCTATGCCCTGCCCGTTGCCTATACCGCCTGCCCCGCCGAAGGCGGTGTGTTCAACGTGCCGGCCGCACTGCTCGTCGTGGTGCTTTCGCTCATCCTGATGCGCGGCACGAAAGGCAGTTCACGCTTCAACGACCTCATGGTGGTGCTCAAACTCGCCGTGGTGCTTGCGTTCATCGGCATCGGGCTGTACTATGTGAACAGCGACCACCTGACCCCCTTCATCCCCGAGAATACCGGGGTGTTCGGTGAATACGGCTGGAGCGGCATTCTGCGCGGTGCGGCCATCGTGTTCTTCGCCTACATCGGTTTCGATGCCGTGAGCACCGCCGCACAGGAAACCATCAATCCGCGCCGCAATATGCCCATCGGCATCCTTGGCTCGCTCTTCATCTGTACCGTGCTCTACATGCTCTTCGCCTTCGTGATGACCGGCGTGGTGGACTATCACGCCTACATCGGTTCCGACAGCATCGCCCCCGCTGCCACCGCCGTGGCCAACATGGGTGAGGTGGGGGCCGACGGCGTGGTAGTGCCCGCCTTTCCGTGGCTCAACCGGGGTATCATCCTCGCCATCCTGCTGGGCTATGCCAGCGTGGTACTGGTGATGCTGCTGGGACAGAGCCGTGTGTTCTACAGCATGAGCAAGGACGGGCTGTTGCCCCCCATCTTCTCCCATCTCCATGCTCGTTTCCACACACCGGCCCGCAGCAACCTGCTTTTCATGACCATCATCGCCATACTGGCCGGCCTTGTGCCTCCCGGCATCGCCGGCGAGATGACCAGCATCGGCACCCTGTTCGCCTTCGCCCTTGTATGTCTCGGCGTGATAGTGGTGCGCCGCACCCAGCCCGATGCACCGCGCAGCTTCAAGACACCCTTGGTGCCCTACGTGCCCGCTGCCGGCGTGGTGTGCTGCGTGGCCATGATGCTCTTCCTGCCGGCCGACACGTGGATTCGTCTGGTCATGTGGATGGTGTTGGGCATTGACATTTATTCCTATTACGGCCTCCGCCATAGCAAGATTGGCGGCGGCACGGTGCGGCGGCACGGACAGACCATCCTCAGCTCCATCGGCGGTTTCATCTCCCTGCTCTGCGTCATCACCGGCTTTTGGCATCAGCAGACCGTGGGCTGGCAAGAAGATCGCACGATGCTCTGGATAGCCGTCATCTTCGGCGTTCCCCACATATTCTTCTTCCTCGTGAGGGGCTTTGCCGCCAAAAAGAAATAAGTAAGATTTTAAATTCAGCTTATGATTATCAATTCCTTGTCGCGTTCGGAACGCACAGAACGCTTGCATCCGTTGTTCAAAAAATTGTTCGATTATATTCGTACCCACGACTTGAGCCAACAGCCCCCGGGACGGATTGTGTTGCAGGGCGACGATTTGTTTATCAATCTGGACCAACCGCAGCTGCGCAGCCGCGAGACGCAGAAGTTAGAGGTGCATCGCCGCTACGTGGATGTCCATTTCCCGCTGAGCGGCGCAGAGGAAGTGGGGTGGCGGAGCCTCGACACCCTGCCTTGCGAGAGCGAGGCACCTTTTGACGAGAAAAATGACTTTGCCCTCTATGCCGCTCCGGCAACCGTCTATTTCACGGTGCATCCCGGCGAGTTTTATGTGATGTTTCCCGAAGATGCTCACGCCCCCATTATCGGAGAGGGCACTTTGCACAAGGCCATTGCCAAGGTGCGCCTTGCGGAGGACGAGTAGAAGTTGAAGAGTTGAAAGTTTATAGGATTGTCATTGCGCGTATATGATTGCGTTTTACAATGACTTTATAAACTATCAACTCTTCAACTTTTTCACTCTTCAACTTTTTCACTCTTCAATTTTTTCACTCTCTCCTCCGCCTCCCCGCTTGCCATAGGCAGACGGCGTAACGCCGAACATCTTTTTGAAATATTGGCTGAAATAGCGCGGAGAGCCAAAGCCTACAGGGCACCGGGCAACTTCATCGACAGGGTGACTTTCTCCAATATCTCTGTCGATGAGGCTTCCGCCCCGCATATGCTGCCCTCGCGCATTGCGGATCATGACAGCTCGCATAACGTGAGGAGTTACAATATACAACAAGTGATGTACGGCAACCGGCCGCACGACAGCCGGGTGGACGAGCTGAGGGAAAGGAAATAAATAAGGTGTGCCGAGTTCTGTGTGAAAAAAAGCCGGAGCAGCTGAACGGGCCAAGTGGCTTGGGGTCAACTGCTCCGGCTTTGTTTGCTTGGGAGTTATATTGGCTTGCTTGGGACTTACGGGCTGCTGTTCAGTGCTTCGCAGGATGCAGGGTGAAGAGCTCGATTTGCGGCCATGCTCCCAAACGGTAGGGCACGGAGCCGCCAATGCCCGTCGAAACGTAAAGTTGCTGCGTGCCTTCGCTGTACAGTCCGCCCCATTCGGGCATGAGCCAGCGGGCAGGCGAGAAACTGCCTATCTGCATTTGTAGGGCGTGGGTGTGGCCGGACAGCGTCAGAACGGGCTGTGGCCTGTTGCCCACCACACCGTGGCGCCAATGCCACGGGTCGTGGCTGAGCAGCAGGGTGCAAGCCTGCGGCGGAATGCCCCGGAGTGCTTTGCTCAGGTTGCCGCGCGTGGGAAACGGTGGCTTGCCCACGTTCTCCACTCCGGCTACATACAGCGTGTCGCCCTGACGCACGATGGCCTGATGTGCATTGTACAGCACTTGCCACCCCATCAGCTGTTGGGCGCGCAGCAGCGTTTGCAGTTCGGCACGCTGTCCGGTGGGTGAAAGGCCGGGCTGGTAGGTCATGTAGTCGTGGTTGCCCAGCACAGACAGCACCCCGTCCGTCGCTTGCAGCCGCCGCAACACCTGCACGTAAGGCACAGCCTCGGCAGCCGAAGTGTTCACCATGTCGCCCGTAAAGACAATCAGGTCGGGGCGCAGGCTGTTCACGCTGTCGACGAGGCGCGTCATGAACGCGGTGTCGCCGCCGTAGGTGCCCAAGTGGAGGTCGGAGAGCTGCACCACGCGATAGCCGTCGAAGGCGGTCGGCAGCCCTTGTAGGTACAGGTGCTGTCGTTTCACCTGCAGTCGTTGCCAGCCCCAGACACTGCCGTAGATTTGTATGGCAGCGGTCAGCACGGCCAGCCACATACCGATGCGCACGGTCGGAGTTTCTGCTGCCGGGAGGGCTAAGCCGAGAGCCTTGCCGGTCAGCGCGGTGAGCACAAACACGAGTTTGGGAATGCTGATGCAAATGAGCAGCACAAAGGCCACCTGCATCAGCTGCGGCACCCGCACATGGCACAGCAACAAACCCAGGCACGCCAGCGACAGGAGGGTGGGGGCAAGCAGTAGCAGTGTGCGCCACACTCCCGGGTGCAGACGCGTAAAGTGCCACCAGATAAAGAGGTCGGGTAGCACTATCAATAAAATAAGGAAAAGGGAAAAGCGGAACATGGCGGAATAGGGAGTGATTTTATAGTTATTTATAGCTTTCTATAGAATTCTCTCGCTATCTATCGCTTCCTATAGCTATCTATCAAAAAACATAAAGCTCAAAAGGCACCCCAGCCCTTTAGATTCAAGAGCGGGCTTAGCTGTGCCGTTGCTGTTCTTGTTGTTCCTGCCATTTTTCGCGGGCAAACTCCTGCATATCAGTCACTTTGTCTTTCTCGTCGACGATTTCCGTGCCCAGCATGGTTTCTATGACATCTTCCATGGTCACGATGCCACGGAAGCAGCCGTATTCGTCGATAATGATGGAGATATGTTCTTTCTTGGCCAGCAGTTTCTCCCAGATGTTCGACACCGGTTCCGTTTCCTGGAACGTGAGTACCGGTCGCACGATGTCCGAGAGTTTCAGGTCGAACTTGTCCTCGGCCAGTTTTTCCAGGATGTATTGTCGCAGCACGTAGCCCTTGATATAGTCGTCGTTTTCTTCGTTGTAGATGGGTATGCGCGAGTAGGTGCGGAACGCCTCGTTGCTGTAGAACTCCTTCAGCGTCATGTTTTCCTCCGCCATTTCCACCACCGAGCTGGGTGTCATAATGTCGCGTGCTTTCACGTCGTCCAGTTTCAGCAAGTTCTGGATCATGCGGTTCTCTTTCTTCTCCAGCACGCCCTCTTCGGCTCCCACGGTCACCATGGCCGAAACCTCTTCGCGGCTCACCGACACAGGGTGTTTCTTGCCGGAGAAAATGTGCGTGATGAGTTCCGACATCAGCACCAGCGGGTAAGTGATGAACACCATGCCGTGGATGATGCGTGCGGAGGTGATGGCCAGCGAGCGCCAGTAAGCCGCGCCGATGGTCTTCGGGATGATTTCGGAAAGAACCAGGATGAGCAGGGTGAGGAGGGCAGAGGTTAGCGCGAAAAATTCGCTGCCGAAGATCATTTCGCTCTGTGCACCTACGCCGGCTGCACCCACCGTGTGGGCAATGGTGTTGAGCGAAAGGATGGCTGAGATGGGCTTGTCGATGTTCTGTTTATACTTCTTCAGTAGTGCCGCGCCCGGTCTGCCCTCTTGTTCGAGCATCGTAACGAAAGACATAGGAATGGAGAGCAGTACGGCTTCAAGAATAGAGCAGAGAAATGAAATGCCTAAAGCTGTGAAAAGATAGAGGAGTAAAAGCCCCATGTAAGAACGTATTGGTTAAACGGAAACCCCTGGCCCACAATAAGCTTAGTTTATGGATGTGCCCCGGTCGGAGTGCTTTAAGATGCACGGCGACTGACGTAGGGAGCGGTTTGTTGGACAAAAAGCTAAATTGCCCCGCATTTTACGATATCGGGTGCAAAGATAGTGCAAGGCGAGCGCAAAGCAAAATGAAAAGCCTTGGATTTTCATTTTCTTTGCCGAGCCGCCGCCTATCTTGGCGAAGCAAAGTGTGCAAGGCGAGCGCAAAGCAAAATGAAAAGCCGTGCAAAGTGAGAGAAAAGAAAGAAAAACCGCAAGGTTTTGCAATTTCTTTTCCGAACTGCCGCCGGCTTTATTCAAAAGCCGTGCAAAGTGAGAGAAAAGAAAGAAAAAAACCGCAAGGTTTTGCAATTTCTTTTCCGAACTGAAGCCAATGTTATGAAGTATGTACAAAGAAAGTCACCGGCAGAGCGGAAGGAAACCGCTTTACCGGTGGCTGTGTCAAAATGTTTTGGAAAAGGGAGTTGGAAGTTATTCCACCACCTCTTCAAACTGGTCTTTGCCTACGCCGCAGAGGGGGCAAACCCAATCGTCGGGAATGTCTTCAAAGGCAGTTCCGGGTTCAATACCACCTTCGGGGTCGCCCACGGCAGGGTCGTACACCCATTGGCACACAACGCAATAGTATTTTTTCATGTGGATGTGAATAAAATGTGAAAGGTTAATAATAAAGCGTACAGTCGTCGCGCATCATGCGGCATTCCACCTTTTCCCAGTTGATGAGGTGCCAGTAGTTGGTCACATAGTCGGCGCGGCGGTTCTGATAATCTAAGTAGTAAGCATGTTCCCACACGTCGATGCACAGCAGCGGGTTCATGTTTCGTGTCAGCGGGTTGCCCGCATTGGGTTCGGCCAGCACGTGCAGTTGGCGCTCGTTGTCGATGGCCAACCACACCCAGCCCGAACCGAACAGGCTGATGGCCGTATCGCAGAACAGTTTCTTGAAGTTGTCCAGGCTGCCAAAAGCCGCACAGAGCGTTTGGCTGAGCATCGGACTCATAGATACGGGATGCGGACTGAGCTGTTTGAAAAAGAGGATGTGGTTCCAGGCTTGTGCGGCGTTGTTGTAGAGCGGTCCTGAAGCCCGGCAAATGATTTCCTTCAAAGGCAAATCCTCGTAGGGGGTGCCTACGATCAAACGGTTCACGTTGTCCAAGTAAGTTTTCAGGTGCTTGCCATGATGGTAAGCCAGCGTCTCGGCACTCATGCGGGGTTCGAGCGCATCCTGCCCGTAAGGCAGTTCCAACATCTTGTGTGTCATAGGCTTTCAAGTGATAAAAAGGTGAATAATGCTCTTTATTGGCGGCAAGTTCGGCATTTATTTTGAATGGTGGCAAGCAAAAAAGTCGAAAATATTCCACCTTTTGTATCTTTTCGCTTTTTTTTCTTTATAAAAACGCACTTTGTGTGATGCAGTTGGCATTTGGGGAGATAAAACGTCCGGTTTGGGCGTGGGATGTCGGGTCTTGTAGGATAGGAAACGGGGGGTGAGCCGCTTTCAGGTGACGGGCATTTTGGCATCCGTGATGCTGAAAATTTTGTCAAAGTGCTTTCTCCAAATGTTTTCCGCAATGCCTATTTGCAGGCCGTAGAAGCGTGTGCCGCCGGTGCGGTGGTGTGCCATTTGGCGGAGCAGTTCGTCGGACACGGCCGGAATGCGGAAATCCGTTATCCAGAGCACGTCCGAGGTGGCGTGCTCCGGGTGGTTGTCGAGCAGCGAAAACGTGGCCTGCAGCATGGCCCGTGCATCGGTGCTGCCGGTCGGACGTTCGCGGAAGAAGCGGAGCAACTCCGTGCGGTCGCGTAGCACATCGATGGGCACGGCCCGCACGGCAAATGCAATGAGGTAACACGGCCGTTGCTGCCTGTGGCACAGTTCGGCCAGCCGCATGGTCAGCGAAAAGGCAATCTGTCCCGGCTCGCCCATCATGCTGCCCGAACGGTCTACGCACACAATCATGGGACCCTTGGGGCGGGCCGGTTTCGTGTGCAGGCTACGGGCCGGATTCAGCATCTCGCTGCGGTGGTTGAAGGTCTGTAATTGTTGGGTCAGGTATTTCCGTAAAAAGATTTCCTCCAGTGCGGGGTCAAGCCATTGTGCCAGTTCCGAGGGGAGCAGTGCCCCGATGTCGTGCCCCTGGCTGATACCGGCAATGTCGCTTGGCGCGGCGTGGGTCAGGGCTTCCGTATGGCCAGAACCCGTTTTTTGCCGCAGGGTGCCGGCTGGGTTGGCTTTGCGGCCCATGATGTCTGTGATTTGTTCCAGCACCTTGTATTTCCGTTGCAGCTTGGCGATTTTGGCCAGACGTTCAAATTCCAGCGAGTTCCACCGTCCGCCCATCAATGCCCAGGTCTGGAAAAACGTCACTTCGTCAATGCCGTGTTCCGCCAGGTAGTCCGGGGCAGCGCGCAGGTTGGTGCGCAGCAAGCGGTCCTGCATCTCTCGGCGTTCGTCCAACGCTTGTCGGTTTTGCGCTTCGAGGTGTAGGTTGAGGTGGTCTTGCCAGTTGTCCAGAAAGTTCTGCCAGGTGCCATCGTCGTTCCAGCGTCCTTCCTCGCCGAATTCATGCTCGTAGAAAGCACGTTCAAAACCTTGTCCCTCATACTTCCCGGCCACTTGCTGCACCAGTGCCAACCATCCGCCGCGCCGGTTCGTCAGGCTCCAGCAGGAGGCGGCTTCTATTTGCTTCTGTTCCGCCGACGCGCGTTGCAGGTGGTAGTTGGCCTTTTGCAGCATGAGCGAAACGAACTGCACCATGGTGTCTATAAAGATGCGAGCGCACACCGGGCTGCCCAACACTTGGGCGCGCAGCGTGACGTCGCTCATGATCTGCGTCAGGTAGGAGGCAATGGCGTCTTCGCGGTGAAGTTCGGGAGCTTCGCACTCGCCGGTTTCGGCAAAGTGTTGCAACAGGTGCATGTAGACCGCCGGTGTGTAGCCTTTTTGCTTATTCATTGTACAGCAATTTGCGGATGTCGGCCCGGGTTAAAGCTATCTGTTTGTAAAAGGCCGGCAGTTGGGCGTCTATGAAAGAACAATCAGCCGGGGTAATGAAAATATTATCTTTCAAACGTTTCACCAGTTGCTCTAATTGAATGCAGATTGCTTCGGTTTGCGCCTCGTAGTCAGGTAAAGAAATGGGCTCCTGCGGGGGTGTATGCGCAGAAGGGATGTCACCAAGCAAACCCGCCGATGGATTGAGCAAAGCACTACCTTTCTGACGCATTTTGAAGGCTACACCATTTATATATATATGTGTGTTATCGCGGCACAGGGTAACTTGTTCCACCTTTTGGGGTTGTGTGGCTGTGGGCCAATCAGGCGAAAACATCCGCACAATGCTTCTTCCGGGACGGGAGGGGTCGGCGTAGATGATGCCTTGTGCCGGAGAGGTGTGTGCCGAAGAAGTGCCACGCATGGGCATCCGCTTGAAATCGGTGATGAATACATACGTGTGCCCCGTGCCGTGGTTTTCTATTTGGTAGAAGAAACCGTCGGTTATCAGCAGGTTGTCGTCGCGGTGGTCGCCTTCGCGTTGGGCTTTCTGCAACGCTTCGTGGGCACGGCGGACCCGCAAATCGGCCTTAACGGTTTGTGCCAGCTGTTCCAACTGTTTTTGCAATGGGGACGTTGCGGCTTGCCATACAATGCGGCGGACGGTGGCAATCTCTTCCGGCTCGTTCCACAAGCAGTGGTACAGAGGTAACATGTCCTCCACATCAGCCTCCGGACGGTCCTGCAAGTAGGCCGAAGTGCGCAACAGTCGTGCTATGTGTTTCCAACGGCGGTCGCTGATGTATATGCTGCGTGGCAAGTCGCTACCTTCAGGTGTTACTCTTTGTAGGGATTGCCGAATGAGGCTGATGACATTCAGTAGGGCAGGGGAGAGGGGTAGCGATTGGGCTTCCTGTTGCCATTGTTTGTACTCGGCCTGTTGTATGGAGGCTTGGGGAACCGGGGTCAACACGTCTGATTCCTGTTCGCACAGCATCTGCCGGAACACGGCTTCTTCTTTGATGTTGCTGCACACCAACCGGATGAGAAAACGGTCCCACAGGGCTTCCAAACCTTCGCCTTTTGCCGGCAATTCGTTCGACGCGGCCACCAGCAACTTGAGGGGAAGCTGTTCTTCGCGGTTGCCGTTGCGGAAGAGCTTCTCATTCATTACCGTCAAAAGCGTGTTTTGTATGGCCGGTCCGGCTTTCCATATCTCGTCAAGGAACACCACGTCGGCTGTGGGCAGGTAGCCCGTCGTGGTGCGTTCGTAGCAATCGTCCGTTTTGAGCCGCGCAATGCTGACGGGGCCGAACAGCTCGTCGGGGGTGGAGAAGCGCGACATCAGGTATTCAAACGACGTGGCTTGTGCAAAGGCCGTTTTCAGCCGGCGTGCCACCATCGATTTTGCTACCCCCGGTGGTCCTAACAGTAGTAGATTTTCTCCGGCTAAAGCTGCGAGAAGAGCCATGGATGTTTCCGTCTCCTTTTCATAAATACCCTTTTGCAAATCGGCAATTAAGTGTGCAATGCGTTGTTTGAGTTGTGCCATTTTAGTTTGTCCTATTTGCGTGCAAAGATAGTGCAAGGCGAGAGCAGAGTAAAAAGGAAAGCCGAAGGATTTGCTTTTTCTATGCCGAGCCGCCGCCTATGTTATGAAAAGTAAGTTGTAACGGCACACAAAGAGGGCACAAGAAAAAGCACAATTCGGCACACAAGAAAACACACACTGAACGCATTGAAAATCAGACGTTTTCAGCCATCGCTGAAA